>NZ_JBQQCP010000011.1:0-96206 GCF_052246775.1 Virgibacillus sp. L01
GGTTGATAGGTCCGAGGTGGAAGCGTGGTGACACGTGGAGCTGACGGATACTAATAGATCGAGGACTTAACTAATTAATACTGATGGAATGTTGATGTAGAGCTCTTATTTAGTTTTTAGGGTATAAATTTTTAAAACCTAAAATCAAGGATGTACTGTTTAAATACAAAACATCTAAAGGTCTGGTAGTATTAGCGGAGAGGACACACCTGTTCCCATGCCGAACACAGTAGTTAAGCTCTCCAGCGCCGATGGTAGTTGGGGCTTTGCCCCTGCAAGAGTAGGACGCCGCCAGGCAAATGATAAAAAGCCAGGATATGAATAATCATATCCTGGCTTTTTAATGCTTGGAGATAAGCCAAGTTTTCTGATTAAGGAAGTATAATAAAACTTAAGCTTTATTAAAACATTAAAAAGGTAAAAGAAGAGTGACCATCATTTTGTCAACAAATTGATGGTTATTTTTATTGGTACAATAGTATTTTTAATTCAGTGCTAGCCCGCATTTTGACCTACAGATTCGTGTGCAAAATAACTAGTTGTCGCTTAATGTTAGAACGTAGTCTGAATATTTCTGTTAAACTAAATATACCAGATATAGCAGGTTGGTTTAGGGAGTTCAACAAGCAATCTTTCAAGAAAAAAATATACGACAAAGGGGAGAACTATTGTGAAAAGTTATGCTGGATTTGGTAAAAGATTATTAGCAAGGCTTTTAGATGTTACCATTTTTTCAGTTTTAATTGGTGGTTTATTTTATGTTTTTACAGGTGATTACAGTATTGCTTGGAATAAAGGCTTGATTTGGGATTTTTTTTACACATTATACTTAATTGTAATCCCTGTGTTATGGGCCGGATATATTATGGGTAAACGAATTTGTGATATCAAATTAAAACGAACAGATGGTGGCAATATTAAACTTTCCAATACCTTTTTAAGAGAGATTGTAGGTTTTCACCTTATTGGTATTGTCACACTTGGAATATCCTTAGTAGTAAGTATTTTTATGGTAATATTACGAGAAGACAGAAGAGCAATTCACGATATGGTAGGTGGAACTTATGTAAGTGAAAATTAAAGTTTCATAACAGGGGTTAGTTTTGGAAGAATAAATGTTAGTTGCATTAGAAATCATATTATAATTTAGCATGTATTTCTCCCCTATTGTTGAAAAATCTATTTTTAAACGGCACGAGGGTCTGCTTCGACAGTTTGGCGGATCCTCATTCCGTTATTTCCTTCAAAACCCTTGTTTTAAGCTTGGGTTCGGATCCTCATTCCGCTATTTGTTATTTTTGCCTCAAATTTGACTGATTTTCAGCTATTAACGGAACGAGGATCCACCTTACCCTTCCGAGAGCATCTTTTCTGCTAATTAGCGGAATGAGGATTCATTTTAGCTGATTACAGATCCTCATTCCAATTCACAGTACTTCATTTCCTTACTAATATAATCCTACCAGTCTAAGTTACAAACATACCATAACCCCATAAAACCCTTAAAAAACAGAGACAACTCATTTTTAGCGTTACATATGAGATTTGAAATAACATAGCAATTACACAAACTTCTAACAAATATTAATCCTATACATGATTTAGTAGATGAGAGAGACAATATAGGTATAAACTTATTAGGAGCGTAATGATGCTTAAAACTAATATCATAATTACTGTAATTGTATGTATTTTACTTCTTCCCCAAGTAACCTCTGCAAGTGTCATTCATGTTGTGAAAAAAGGGGAAAGCTTATGGGGAATTTCAAATATATATGGAACATCGGTAGAGGAGATAGTAAACTCCAATGGTCTGCCATATAAAGATGTAATTACCCCTGGATTACCGTTATTAATTTCAGGTAATCAATATATTGTTCAAGCAGGTGAAGGTATTTGGGAAATTGCACAGCGTCATTCAACTTCAATTGAAAAGATAAAGTCCGCAAATGATCTAGAGAAAAATAATCTATACCCTAACCAAAAATTAACTATCCCTTCTACACCAAAAAAAGAAATATTTACTGGTGCTTTTATGGTGCCTGCAGGAAAAAAAGCAAGTAAATCATTATTAAAGCACTATAAAAAACTTATATCTACAGTCGGTTTTTTTGAATACCATCCCGATTCACAAGGGAATCTCAGCAAAATGCCCGGTGAGGCTACTGTGAAAACAGCATGGAAAAATAACTTAATTCCATATGCAACAATAACAAATTTAAGTTCTAACGGATTTGACGATGAATTAGCTCACCAAGTAATAGGTAACAAAGAAACCCGAGGGAAGCTGATTAATAATATTTATGCTGTTCTGCATGAAAATGATTATAAAGGAGCCATTATTGACTTTGAAGGAATTAAAAACAATGATCGTGAGAATTTTAATCAATTTATAAAGGAACTTACAGCTAAACTTCATCCGATTGGTATGAAAGTTAATGTGACGTTGCCACCAATGCAAGGGGACCGTTATCCGGACTATTATTCTGGTTATGATTATAAAACACTTGGAAAAACCGTGGATTCTATGTTTCTTATGACTTATGATTGGCATTGGTCTGGAGGTCCTGCCGGTGCCATCGCTCCCCTGGGAAAGGTAAGGGAAACAATCGAATATGCAATTTCTGCAGTTCCGCGTTCCAAAATCATTCTTGGGATTCCTATGTATGCATATGACTGGAATATTGATAATAAAGAGCAAAATGGGAGTGCATATGCCCAGGAAAATGCAATTAAATTAGCTCTTGATCATGGGTCAGTCATTCATTATAACAAGGAAACTCATCAGCCTTGGTTTAGATATAAAGATAAAAATGGCGATCGGCATGAAGTATGGTTTGAGGATGCGAGGTCAATTTTAGCAAAATACCGCCTTGTGAAAGACTATAATCTATATGGAATGGGTGGCTGGAAAATGGGTCTTTCCTTTCCACAAGCAGAACAACTGCTTAGGAAAGAGTTTAAGCTGAGACAGTAGAAATATATGATAAAGTAATCCAGGGACTATTTAAGTTTTGATAGTCCTTTTGTTGTTCCATTAACTCACATGAAACGTTTATTTTGTATTCTGCCGGGTATTAATCAAGCAGAATGTTTTAACAGGATAAGGTGATAATATGCTCATAACAATTGTTTCATGGATTGCGTTAATAATTGGGCTGATTTGTTCATTGATCATTGTCATTGATGTTATTAGACATCCACAGATGATGAAAATAATGAATGTGGTTTGGCCGATAAATGGGTGGTTTTTTGGCCCATTTGCATTATGGACCTATTTTAAATGGGGTAGGTTAAAAGCAAAGAATATAAAGGATAAAGACCATCGCGGAAGACCTGCAAGGGTATTTGTGTCCACTAGCCATTGTTCGGCCGGATGCACTGTTGGAGACGCAGCAGGTGTACCAATTGTAGCACTAACAGGAATGGCTGTTATTGGTTCTACCTTATTTGCTCATTTTGTTGTTGAATTTATATTGGCGTATATATTTGGGATTGTGTTTCAGTTTTATGCTATATATCCCATGAATAATGAGCAGGGAATAGCTAGATCAATTAAAGCTGCTATTAAGGCTGATACTCTGTCTTTAATAGCCTTTGAAATTGGGATGTTCGGGTGGATGGCAATTGTTCATTATGTGCTATTTGCTCAGCCGCCAAAACCAAATGAGGCATCCTATTGGTTCATGATGCAAATTGCAATGATTCTGGGATTCCTAACCAGTTATCCTGCTAATTGGATTCTTGTAAGAAAAGGAATTAAAGAGGAAATGTAGAATAGCCCTGGAAAGGTGAACATCCCAGACATCAGCATCCTGAATAATAATTGAGTGATAGGGTAGTTCACTATTAGCAAACCCTGTTTTATCTTATTTCCAATTTTGTTAATCCGATAAATAGAACAGCAATGATGAATAGAAGAGCAAAAGGATACTTGAAAAAAGAGTAAACGGTTTGGCCAGATTTTTTACGTATTTGATCTTCTGCCGTGTATAAAACCAGCAGCAAAATCATGGTCACGATAAGTGCCATAATTTTAATAGTGGTATCAGGTCTGGCCATTCCAAGCATATCCCCAAGCATTGCCCCCATCATACCTCCCATTAGTCCAGATATCATGCCATCGATGACAGCTGGCAATCCAACAGGTAATCCAGCAATGAACCCTACTAATAAGCTGAGCAGGACAGAGTAAATGGTTGAGCCAAATAGATCCCCCTGGTTGAAAACCCCTAGAATTGTTCCCATTAATATACCAACCATCATAGCAACTGACATGGAAATCATCATCCCGTTCATTTGAGATACCCATTTACGGTAGTAAGAAATATACGTGATAATTGCCAGTACTTGAATGAAACACGTTCCTATTATAAAAAATAATCCAATTGACATATGTTCAACTCCGATCGTAAAGTTGTCCAATAGTATTGTATTCATCGGCAGTCATCAATATGCAATACCATACGAGGGTATAAATGTAAAATGAAGTATGTTATATATATGTGGATATCTTTTATAATCATATTTATTTTGATAAAAATGTAACTGTTGACAATAATACGCAAGGGGGGTATATTGGAATTGAAGATTGAAAGGAAGTGAATAAATTGGGAGAATACATGCATGATCATCCGGTTACACCTCGAACAGAAGAGGAGAAACAGGCTGTTGCTAACCGGCTAAAGCGAATTGAAGGCCAAGTACGAGGTATTCAAAAAATGGTTGAAGAAGATCGATATTGTATAGATATATTGGTTCAAATTAGTGCTATTAATGCTGCTTTGAAAAAAGTAGGGTTTTCTATAGCAGAGCGTCATACAAAGCACTGTGTCAGTGACGCGATGCAATCTGGCAATGGAGATGAAGCAATTGATGAGCTGTTGGAGGTTTTGAAACAGTTTTCCAAGTAAAGGGGGAATTTTCATGAGTGAGTCAGAAGAATATCAACATACACAACTTGGGGTGACGGGCATGACTTGTGCGGCCTGTTCCAACAGAATTGAAAAAGTTTTAAATAAAATGGATGGTGTGGAAGCAAAGGTCAATTTAACAACCGAAAAAGCAACGGTTGACTATAATCCATCCACAACTTCCTATGATGATATATCTGCTAAGATTGAAAAGTTAGGCTATGGCGTTCAAACTGAAAAGGCTGAATTAGATGTTTATGGCATGACTTGTGCAGCCTGTTCTAATCGAATTGAAAAAGTGCTTAATAAACAAGGCGGTGTCAAGCTTGCCAGTGTAAACTTGGCTACCGAAAGTGCTGCTGTTGAATATAACCCAGGATTGATGGAAGAAGCTGATATCATTGGCAGGATTCAGAAACTTGGCTATGATGCTAAAATAAAAGCGAACCAGGAAGACAAAAAGACACAGAAGGAAGAGCAGTTAAATCAGATGAAAACAAAACTTATTGTTTCTGCTTTGCTTTCGGCACCGCTTTTAATAACGATGCTTGTTCATTTAGCTGGAATTAACGTACCAGCTATTCTGCTTAATCCGTGGTTCCAATTTGCATTAGCAACACCTGTCCAATTCGTTATTGGCTGGCAATTTTATGTTGGTGCTTACAAAAATTTGCGCAATGGTGGAGCAAATATGGATGTGTTGGTTGCCCTGGGTACAAGTGCCGCTTATTTTTACAGTTTATACGAAGCATTTAAAACAATTGGTAATCCAGGGTATATGCCGCATCTTTATTTTGAGACAAGTGCAATATTAATTACATTAATTCTATTTGGCAAATATCTGGAGACAAATGCGAAAAGTAAAACGACTGTTGCATTATCAAAATTGCTCGATCTGCAAGCAAAACAGGCACGTGTTATCCGTAATGGTGAAGAAGTGATGATTGCAGTTGAAGATGTGGCAGTCGGTGATCACTTAACTATAAAACCAGGTGAAAAATTTCCTGTCGACGGAATCGTTGTTAAAGGAAAGACATCAGTTGATGAATCAATGATTACAGGGGAATCTATCCCAATTGAAAAAGATGAACAATCAAATGTGATTGGTTCGACAATGAACAAAAATGGAACGGTTGAAATGGAAGCGACTAAAGTGGGTAAAGATACAGCTCTTGCATCGATTGTAAAAGCGGTAGAGGATGCTCAGGTTACAAAAGCGCCAATTCAGCGCCTTGCGGATGTTATTTCAGGCTATTTTGTTCCAATTGTTGTAGGCATCGCAGTTTTGACATTTGTAATTTGGATTTCATTTGTAACCCCAGGTGCATTTGAACCTGCATTAGTAGCAGCCATTGCAGTGCTTGTTATTGCATGTCCTTGTGCCTTAGGCCTTGCAACGCCGACTTCCATTATGGTAGGTACTGGTAAGTCTGCTGAATCTGGTATTTTGTTCAAAGGTGGCGAGCATTTGGAGCGAACACATCAGTTGGACACGATTATTTTGGATAAAACAGGAACGGTTACAAAAGGTAAACCGGAAGTAACCAATTTTACTGGTGATGAGGAAACACTAAAATTAGTTGCCAGTGCAGAAAAAGGTTCCGAACATCCTTTAGCAGAAGCAATTGTTGCGTATGCCACAGAAAAAAATGTGGATTTAACAGATACAAGAAGTTTTACCGCAGTACCCGGCCAAGGTATAAATGCTGTAATTTCCGACAATCAGATACTTGTAGGTAGCAGAAAATTGCTGACCGAAAATGGTGTTGATATTGCTCAATCTGAAGAAGAAATGACAGGTTATGAAACGGATGGTAAAACGGCTATGCTGATAGCTGTAAATGGTGAATATCGTGGAATTGTCGCGGTAGCAGATACAATTAAGGAAACAGCTGTTGAAGCTATTAGTCAATTGAAGGAGCAAGGTTTGGAAGTTATAATGTTGACAGGCGACAATGAACGAACTGCACAGGCAATTGCAAAACAGGTGGGTATCGATCAGGTTATCGCTCAAGTTTTACCTGAGGAAAAAGCGGATAAAGTAAAAGAAGTCCAGTTGCTTGGTAAAAAGGTAGCTATGGTTGGTGATGGTGTCAATGATGCACCTGCCTTGGCAATCGCTGATATTGGCATTGCAATTGGTACTGGTACAGAAGTTGCGATTGAGGCTGCAGACGTAACAATACTAGGCGGTGAATTGCTGCTGATACCAAAAGCAATTAAAATCAGTAAAGCTACAATCAAAAATATTCGGCAAAATCTATTCTGGGCGTTTGCCTACAATAGTGCTGGCATTCCAATAGCTGCCATCGGATTGTTGGCACCGTGGATTGCTGGTGGCGCTATGGCATTAAGTTCGGTCAGTGTTGTTTCTAACTCACTTCGATTGAAGCGAGTTAAGATATAGTTATAAAGTATTTTGGGGAAGGGGGGAAATAGTATGCAAATCACACTGGATGTTAAGGGTATGACATGTGGTCATTGTAAATCATCCGTTAAAGGTGCACTTGAAGAATTGGATGGCGTAACAAGTGTAGAAGTGGATTTAGGATCTGGTAAAGTCGATGTCACTTATGATGATGCACTTGTTAATGTGAAAGATATGCACGAAGCAATTGAAGATCAAGGCTATAATGTCGTAGCTTAAATATATATATGCAATTAGAGGCTTACATAAGGTAAGCCTCTTCCTTTATTTACTACGATTTTTGAATGTTTTCCTTTAATAGTTGCATACGTTGGTTAAATAGTGTTGGATATGATAAATAACCAAGCATGATGCTCGTGATAACAGCTGTAGTCAGAAGCAGGAATAATATGAGTAATTGAAATAATACTGCCTGAACAGGGTCAGCTCCTGCAATTATTTGCCCGCTCATCATCCCCGGAAGCTGTACAAGCCCAATTGTTTTTTGGCTTTCAATAGTAGGGATTGTACTCGCTTGAATAGATGTGATTAGTTGGGTATGAATCGCCTGTTTGGGTGTCCCGCCGAGCGATAGGATGAGTTCTGTTTCATCCTGATGTGTTTCAATTTCTGATGTAAAGCGATTAAGAAATAAAATTGACAGAACCATTGAATTTCCAATCACCATTCCACTAATTGGGATAACGTATTGTGGTGTAGGAGGCGTGATATTCAGACCAAGTAAAATACTCTGTGTCAGAACTTCAATAAACACAAAGGTTACGATTAACTTCCATGTGATGCCTGGAATAGACGCTCCTTTTTTCCTGGCATTTTGTGTGGCAGCTCCAATCATAAGCAGGATCATTAATAAAATATAGATGATGTTTTCGGTATTGAATACGAATTGAAGAACGTACCCAACAGCGAGCAATTGGATGATGGAACGAACCACTGCAACGGCAGTGTCCTTTTCCAAACCCAGATTTAATACTTTGGATAACACGAGTGGAATAATTACGAAAAGAAGTGCAATGGATAACGCAAGAAAGCTCATTCCACTTCACCCCTAACAAAGTTCTTCATTCTTTCATCAGTTGGATTTTTTAAAAAGTCACTTTCGCCAGTTTCTATTAATTCTCCGTCCATCATGGCCCATGTATAATCACCGATTGACATTGCCTGCTGCAGATTGTGTGTTATCCAGAAAATCGTCGTATCGTACGTATGATTAATTTTAGTAATAAGTTCTTCAATATCTTGTCTTGATACACTATCCAGCGAGGATGTGATTTCATCAAGCAGTAAAATCTTTGGCCTGTTTACAAGAGTTCGGGCAATTGATATTTTCTGTCGTTGTCCCCCTGATAAATCCTTGGTATTTCGCTGTAGTGAATCCTTATTCAATCCGACAAGATGCAGTAATTCCTTTGCACGATCCTCAGATAATTTCTCACCCTGCAGTTCTAAAGGAAGGGAAAGGTTTTTCATCACGCTTCCACTGGTCATTGCAGCGTTTTGCAGAGCAATTCCAACATTACGTCGTAAATTGACCGGATCATAGCTATCAATGGGTTTGCCTTTTATATAAATATCGCCTGAATCCGGTGACTGTAGACCATTGCACAATTTGAATAAAGTAGTTTTCCCCGACCCAGAAGGCCCTATTAGTGTTGTTATTTTCCCCTCAGGTATCGATCCTGTAATATTTTTCAGAATATGTATACCGTCAGCTGAGTAATTAACTTGCTTAAATAGCATGGCTTTGTTGTAGTCATTATTCATATGTAATTCACTTCCTTTGATGAACGAGCACTACAATTATTATAACCTAATTGGTGCAGTATACAATAACGATATACACTATTACCTAGCGTCTTTAGGCAGGTAAGAAAGTATAAATCCTTTCTTACTGCATAAAGCGCAACTAAGGCTTTAGCATTAAAACTTGAGATAAGCCAAATTTTCTAAGCATGACATGAATAGCTTATAACTGTTTTAAGGATACTAGTTAATTATCTGAAGTACAGTGATTCAATACAGTTTTCTATCATCACTATATTTAGTTTAGCCTCAGTTTTATCCCTTTCTTTCAGGGAAACTTTTAACTTTCGAATCTCTTCATTTAAATTATTATATTCTGTCTCATCACCATATAGCTGGTATTTCCATTCATTATCTTTATATAAACCCTGGATCAGATCTGCTTCATGCACAGCCTTATCCCATTTGGCCTGATTAATCAGGTTTTCAATTTCCGTTGCTTTTTGTGATATTGGCAGGTTTTGAATTGTTTCGTTTGAACATCCGAATAATATTGTGAAGCAAAGGAAAAGTATAGCTGCTACTTTTGGTATTTTCATAACTTGTACTCCTTGTATCTTTTTTAATTAACTTAACCATAATAATAAAAGATATGACATATTTGGTTTATGGAGGATCTACATGTCTGAGTATACAATAGTAATTGTTCGCACTTTATTTGCCTTCTTTTTTATTTTGTTATTGGCTAGACTACTTGGAAAAAAGCAAATTGCTCAACTGACATTCTTTGATTATGTTACAGGTATTTCCATAGGGAATATGGCTGCAGCATTAGCTATCGACACTACTATGCAGTCAATGGATGCGATAATAGGATTAATTTTATTTACGCTTTTGAGTACTCTGGTCGTTTTTGGTGCATTAAAGTCATTGAAGTTCAGAAAACTTGTAGAAGGAAGTCCAACAATATTAATTAGAAATGGGAATGTACTGGAAAAAAATTTATTTAAAGTGAAGATAACCTTTGATGACTTAATGCAGGGTTTACGAGAGAAGGATGTCTTTAAATTAGCGGATGTTGAAATGGCAACACTGGAGACAAGTGGTGTTATAACAGTGATGAAAAAGACAGAATATAATCCTTTAACACCAAAAGATATCGGTTTGCCGGTCGAATCGGAGCATACACCATCATTGGTAATTGTCGACGGAAGATTATTATCGAAGCGGCTGAATTATCTTGGTTATTCGGAGGAATGGCTTCTTGGTGAAATTCTAAAACAAGGTGCCGGGAATTTTAGTGACGTATTTTTAGCCCAAATTGATTCAAAGGGAAGTGTTTATGTTGATTTGTATAATGAGGAAGAAAAGAGACCACAAGTTAAGCAAAGGCCTCTTCTTGCAGCGCAATTAAGAAAAACACAGGCTGACCTGGAGGGGTTTGCGATTCAGACTAATGACCATAATGCTAAGCAAATGTATTACAATCAGTCTGTAGAACTCCAAAATCTAATCGATAAAATAAATCCATATCTTAAAGAGTAAATAGAACTGTAAATAAATCAGCCGTTACCGGAAGCAGGGCTTATGGTAACGGCTGAAATATTAATACGTTTGATCATATTGGTTAACTTCAAACAAATCAATTAATTCTATTTTAGGGTGTTTATCTGTGAACCAACGCAGTGCAAACTCATTTCTAAATAAAACAATAGGATTATCTTCCCGATCTCTGACGAGGATATTCCGCTCATCAAAGATTGATTCGTCAACTTGATCAACCTTAAGCCACCGGGGGATTCGCTCTCCAATTGACTCTAATTCTACTTCCACATTGTATTCATTTTGCATTCTGTATTTGAAGACATCATATTGCAATTCACCTACTGCCCCTAAGATGTAGGATTCAGTACGGTGTCTTTTAAATAATTGGATTGCACCTTCCTGTACAAGCTGTTCGAGGCCTTTCTTAAACTGCTTCGCCTTCATTACATTTTTGGCTGTTACCTTTTTGAACAGTTCTGGTGGGAATTGAGGCAGCTCGTCATATTCAAAGTGTTCTTTGCCTTCAATTAATGTGTCGCCAATTCGATAGGCATTTGGATCATATATCCCAATGATGTCCCCGGCATATGCTTCTTCAATTGTCCCTCTTGAGGATGCAACAAATTGCTGTGACTGTGCCAGTTTAATTGGCTTATTGGTTCTTGCCAGATTAACACTCATTCCGCGTTCAAATTTACCCGAGCATACACGTAAGAAAGCTATCCTGTCACGGTGGGCAGGATTCATATTTGCCTGTATTTTAAAAACAAATCCTGAAAAGTCCGGATTATCAGGCTGAATGAGTCCCTCTGTAGATTTTCTTGGCTTAGGTGAAGGTGCCATGGATACGAATGTATCAAAAAATGTTTCTACACCAAATGGTGCTAGGGCACTGCCAAAAAATACAGGGGTTTGTCTTCCTGATAAAACAGTGTCTAACGAGAAATCATCTCCCGCTTCATCCAATAATTCAAGCTCATCTTCTGTTGCTTTAAAAGTGGAATTAGATACGAGTTCCTGATGTTCAGGTTTATCCAATTCCTCATATGGTATATAGACCTCTTCCTCGTTACCCTTAAATTGGACAAATTGCTTTTTATGGCGATCAAAAACACCTAGAAATCGTTTGCCCATTCCTACTGGCCAGTTCATCGGGTAGGTCTCAATATCTAATACTTCTTCAATTTCTTCCAATAAATCAAATGGCTCTCTTCCTTCACGATCCAACTTATTGATAAAGGTGAAAATTGGGATACCACGCATACGGCATACTTTAAATAGTTTTTTGGTTTGTGCTTCAATCCCTTTTGTTGCATCAATAATCATGACAACACTGTCTACTGCAGTGAGTGTTCGGTACGTATCCTCACTGAAATCCTCGTGTCCAGGTGTATCTAAAATATTTACCTGAAATCCATCGTATGGAAAATTCATTACACTTGATGTTACCGAGATTCCACGTTGTTTTTCTATTTCCATCCAGTCTGATGTTGCAAATTTACCGGACTTTTTAGCTTTAACGGTTCCGGCTGAGCGAATTAAATTCCCAAACAAAAGTAACCTCTCTGTTAAAGTTGTTTTCCCAGCATCCGGGTGAGATATAATCGCAAACGTTTTTCGTTTATTAACTTCGTCGTTTAGACTCATAACAAAATCCCTTCCATTCTAAATTGTTCAATTATAGTTACGCTAGTTACGATAGGGGATTTTTGATTTACATCGGAATAATTCTCCTTTAAAATTCTCTCACTTATTGATTATACCATCAAAAGATAGCATGATTACAGCTTTAAAGTCAATGAACACAAAGGTTATTACGAATAGATATTTTTCCGGGTAGCTCACGTGTCCTCATTGAGGTTACGAAGATGCATTCTCTATTCAATTTACTTTAAAAAGTTACTCATCAGGTTTATAAATGGCTGAAACAATTTAATATGATTAAAAGAAGGAATTTTCGGATAGTAACTAGAAGAGAAATGGTAGCAGAGATAGAAATAAACTAGAAACATATGAGCTAAGCGATTCATGCGATTAAACTCATTATTTATTTGTAAGTTCGAGTAAATAAATTTAATAATAAAGGAGCTGGTTATTATGTTTTCTGCATTAACCCCACTTGATTGGAAACGGAGAGCGGTGAAATACTATTCAGAAAAAACTGCGGTCATCGACGGGGATAAGCAGTTTACGTATAGGGAATTTGGAGAGCGTACCGACAAGCTTTCTATGGCTTTACATGAAACAGGCATACGAGAAGGGGATCATGTTGCAGTAATGCTGCCCAACACGCACTATATGCTCGAGAGTTTTTATGGTATCTGTCAGCTTGGGGCTGCAATGGTTCCTTTAAATTATCGTTTAACTGCCGAAGACTTGAAATATATTATCAATCACAGTGATGCGAAAATGTTAATCGTTGATGAGGAGTTTTGTAGTCCGATTGAGGAAATTCAAGATAATCTTTCGTTGGAACAGATTGTCATTGTTTCTGTACCAGGGCATGAGACGACTTTAAAAGGTGTGGATTATGAGGCATTTCTTCTACATGTTTCAGAGAACACTGAACCTCCATTTGTTGAAGTTGATGAAAATCAGCTTCTAACGTTAAATTATACGAGCGGAACGACTTCGAAACCTAAAGGTGTGATGTTGACTCATCGAAGTAATTACATCAATGCAGCTAATTTCATGTACCATCTTGGTGTAAATCACGATGATGTTTATCTTCATACTTTACCGATGTTTCATGCAAATGGTTGGGGGGGCGTATGGGCCATTACGGCAGCTGGTGGAACTCATGTTTGTTTAAGGAAGGTCGATCCGCCTCAAATTCTCGACTTATTTGAAAAAGAAAATATCTCATTGTTATGTGGTGCCCCTACTGTTGTAAACATGCTGGTGAATGAACCAAAAGCAAAGGAAACAAACATTAAGACACACCCGCGTATGGCGACAGCTGGCGCGCCCCCAGCTGCGGCTCTTATTAACAAAGCGGAAGATATATTAGGGTTAAATATGATCCATGTTTACGGTTTGACGGAAACTTCACCTTTTATATTATATTGTGAATGGAAAAAAGAATTTGATTCAAAATCGGCTGATGAGCAAGCGACAATTAAGGCAAGACAGGGGATTGAGTTGGCTTTTAATGGAGAAACCAAGGTGGTCCATTCAGATGACGAAGAAGTTGCTTGGGATGGGAAAGAATTAGGAGAAATTATTACGCGTGGAAACGTTGTGATGGAGGGCTATTATAAGGATGAAGAAAAAACTGCTGCTGCAATTAAGGATGGATGGTTTTATACAGGAGATCTAGCGGTTACCCATCCGGATGGGTTTATCGAAATTCGGGATCGCGCTAAGGATCTGATTATCTCTGGTGGTGAAAATATTTCTTCCACGGAGGTAGAAGGTGTGTTATATAAAAATCCGGCTGTTATGGAGACTGCTGTTATCTCAATACCTGATGAGAAATGGGGCGAGGTTCCTAAAGCTATTGTAGTGTTGTATCCAAATACGAATGTGACTGAAGAGGAAATTATAAACCATTGCAGGTCTAATATGGCTCATTTTAAAGCACCAAAAGCAGTTGAATTTGTGGAAGCATTGCCGAAAACAGCAACAGGAAAATTGCAGAAATATCGCTTAAGAGAAATGTACTGGGAAGGGTCGAAGAAGGTGAATTAGTCGACGAAAAGTGAAAGAAAGAACACGCGCAGCTTCAAAGTTTGAAATCTAATGAGTTTATTTTAAAAAATGCAAGGCATTAACGGATGCCTAGGCATTTTTTGTTTGGCCGAAAGAGGCTGGGACATGAATAATAACAGGATAAGGTGTTTGGAACGTTCATTATCAATGTTTTATCTAGTACGTAATTGATATAAACTGCGAACTAACATGCTGAGTGCTATGACACCGCTTCGGAAATACACTCCGCGCACCAAGGGCGGCTGATGAGCCTCCTTGCTCCTACGTCGCTACGTAGTCTCATCTAGGCCTCAGCTCCCACAGGAATCTCCGTGTATTTCCTACGCTGTTGACTGAAGGAAGAGTCGCAATAGAAGAATTATGTGATAGCACTACACTAGTCCGGGTGAACGGAGGGCGGTGACTCCAGCGGGAACAGCACGTGTCCGAAGACCCCGCAGAGTGGTTTGCTCGAGGAGGCTAAGGCCGTGCCCGCGGAAAGCATCCGCCCGTAGAGAACCCGGACGGAGGGACGAGAATTTATAGATTTTATTACTGCATTTATTTCGCATTTTATATCTAATCTGCAACAAAAAATCCGAACTAATTCGAATTCATTTTCAAGAATTTGAATTATAGTTCGGATTTTACTTTGACTTAAATACTTTTGTCCCAGCTACTTTCTGCATAGTGCAACTAAGGCTTGACGATAAGCCAAGTTTTCTAAGCAGATAAGTACTATATAAGCGTAACTAAGTTTTATCAAAAGTAAAGCTTTGTGAAAAACCAAGGCTTCTAAAAAAATCGGACGTGACAAAAACGCTTTTTTAAAAATTTTTTTATTTTCTAGTTGTTACCATAACATGGAAATTAACGCAAAAATCCGTAACCGTTTTCTTTATCGAAGGAGCGCAATTTTAATAAGTAACCAAACATTATTTTGTATAAAAATAAATTAACTTAAATTATTCAAACTGTGACTAATACTCTGAAAACGGCTATGGACAAGGACTTTTCGAGGTGATATATTATGAAGAATTAATTTTTAGAGGAGGGTTTTTATGCTTAGTAATCCACTTATTGCTACAGTTCTTGTTTTTGCTTTAATTGCACTAGGAGAGTGGCTATCCATCATATCAAGAGCACGAGTGCCAATGCTGCTCACAGCTATGGTAGGCTTTTTGGTTTTAACGTGGACAGGTATTTTTCCTGAAGATATTTTGGAAAAATCTACGTTTGCAGCTTTAGGAGGAATCTTAATTGGTCCTGCTATCTTGCATATGGGTACATTAATTCCCTTCTCACTGCTTAAAAGCCAATTTAAAGCGGTAGTGATTGCATTAGGTGGTCTTGTTGTATCGGGTGTTTTGATATTAACAATTGTTCCACTAATTTTCGATTATGAAACAGCAGTGGCTGGAATTGGTCCAATTAGCGGTGGAGTGATTGCTTTGATCATCACTTCTGAAAAATTGACCGAACTGGGGCTGACAAGTCTAATTGTAATACCAGCTCTAATTGTTGCTTTTCAGGGAGTTATGGGAATGCCATTAGCTATGAATTTCATGAGAAAATATGCCATGAAAATTCAACATGAAATGGATGATGGAACATTCATTCCGATGGCTAATGAAACAAAATCCGATGAAAAAGATAATGCCAGTAAATCGAGTTCGCTAAAATCCAGTGCTACATTGAAATTATTCTTTATATTTGTTGGTGCAGCAGTCGGTATTGCACTTGGAGAAATTACGCCAATTCATTACAGTTTATGGTGTCTGGCAATTGGAATTACCGGGCTCAAGCTTGGCCTGTTTGAATCAAAAGCTCTTGAAAAATCGAATTCATTCACTGTTGTTATGATAGCTATTATTTTCGTTGTTATTGGGACAATGGCAGATGTAACACCAGGGGATGTATTAAGCAATTTACCTAGTATTCTGCTAATCTTGGTTATAGGAACATTTGGTATCTCTCTTGGCGGGTATATCACTGCCAGAATTGTGAAATGGCATCCATATAAAGCAATGCCAGTGGCTTTGACAGCGTTGTTTGGCTTTCCAGGCGATTATTTACTTTGTGAAGAGGTAAGCAGAAGTGTTGCCAGGGATAAGGAAGAAGAAAAAGTTATCTTTGATGAGCTGTTAACACCAATGTTAATTGGCGGATTTACTACAGTTACAGTAGCGTCCGTTGTTGTAGCAGGATTATTGGTTCAAACGTTATAGAGGGAGGATTTACCGATGACAAAAAAGATTATAAGAAATGGTTTATTAATTGATGGGAACGGTGGAGAACCGAAAAAGGATTGTGTAGTTGTAGTTGATGACAAGGAAATTATTTACGTCGGAGCAGAAGCCAGCTATTCTGCAACAGGAGATGAAACTGTCGTAGATGCTCAAGGCGGGACAATTCTTCCAGGTATAATTGATACACATGTGCATATGATGATGGAATTTTCACCAATTGCTGAACGATTGGAAACACCATTTTCTTTTATGTATTATAAAGCAGCTAAATATTTGGAGTCTACATTGGATGCAGGGGTTACTTCTGTACGTGATGCTCTTGGTACTGATCTTGGAGTGAAAAAAGCAGTAGAAGACGGACTTATTTCCGGTCCGAGATTACAATTAAGCATTAATGCCTTGACCGTTACTGGTGGTCATGGTGATGGCTATACTGTTTCTGGAAGTGTTCAAGATTTGCTGCCTTCTGATTATCCAGGAATGCCTAACGGTAAATGTGACGGAGCTGAGGAAGTACGGAAAAAAACACGTGAGATGCTGCGCGCAGGTGCAGAAGTCATCAAAGTTCATGCAACTGGTGGCGTGTTAAGTGCAACAGACCACCCAGAGTTCACTCAATTCTCACAAGAGGAGTTAGAAATAATTGTGGAGGAAGGACAATTCCGCAAAGGGGTTAAGGTAATGGCTCATGCGCAAGGTGCTGAGGGGATTAAGAATGCTGTAAGAGCAGGTATACATTCCATTGAGCATGGCATCTTTTTAGATGATGAGGCTATTGATTTAATGCTTGAAAACGGAACATATTTGGTTCCTACTTTACTTGCTCCTGTTGCTGTACTGGAAACGGCAAGTGAAAAGGGAATGCCTGACAGTGCTGTTCAAAAATCGAAAGAAGTTATAGAACAGCATAAAGAAAGCTTTACAAAAGCTTATAATGCGGGCGTGAAAATTGCAATGGGTACTGATGCTGGTGTTATGAAACATGGTACCAATTTACGTGAGTTAGGTTTAATGGCAGATGGTGGCATGACGCCAATGGAAACAATTGTTGCTTCAACCAAAACAGCTGCAGAATGTTTAGGCTGGGAAGCAAAAGTTGGAACATTGGAGGCTGGAAAATTTGCTGACATAATTGTTGTCAAAGGAAATCCGCTAGAGGATATCTATTCACTTGCTGATAATGAAACAGTGCAGGTTGTCCTTAAAGATGGCAAAGTAGAGAAAAATATACAGGATTAAATGCTGACTTTCACAATCAATGAGCATGGATACTATTCCATGCTTATTTTTGCAGGTAAAAAAGTATAACTATATAAGTGTAAGGAGCTGAAACAATGGATAGGAATTTATCATTAAAAGAAAAGCTGCTGAAACAATATAACGATAAACATAATAATGATGGTATTGTAGGAGAACGGTTAGCCAACAGATTAAATGAACTGTCACAAATTGGTTTAACGGATGATAATGGCTCGGATCGGCCGGGTTTTTCTAAGGAGGAGAAACAGGCAAAAGAATTGGTTGCAAGCTGGATGCAGGAAGCTGGTCTGGATGTACGAGAAGATGGGGCAGGAAATATAATTGGACGACTTGATGGAAGAAATAACGGACTCCCGGCGATTTTATGTGGTTCACATCTAGATAGCGTGCCGAATGGAGGCCATTTTGATGGACCGCTTGGGGTATTATCAGCGTTGGAAGTGGTTGAAGCTTGGAATAAAACTGGTTTTAAGCCTGAAAAACCTTATGAAGTAGTCATTTTTTCGGATGAAGAAGGATCACGTTTTAATGGTGGGCTAAACGGTAGTGAAGCATTAATCGGAAATAGTGACCTGGAGAAAAAATTAAAACTTGTTGATAAAGATGGACTTAGCTTTGAAGAAGTACTTAACAATGTAGAATTAACTATTGAAGGGTATTCTAATGCTAATCGCAATTTAGATGATATTGAAATGTTCGTTGAAGTGCATATTGAACAAGGGAAGAGGCTTGAAAACAGAGAATTACCCTGTGGAATTGTTACGGGTATTGCAGGTCCGTGCTGGCTGGAATTAACGTTTACAGGGGAGGCAGGACATGCAGGCAATACACCTATGAACGACCGGAAAGATGCATTGGTAGCAGCAAGTGAGTTTATATTTGAAGTCAATAAGCTGCCAGGTCAAATAAGTGATTCAGCAGTTGCAACGATCGGAAAGCAAATAGTTGAACCAAATGGTGTGAACGTGATTCCCGGAAAAGTAGTATTATATGTTGATATCCGGGATATCTTTCTGGAAACAAGGGATCAATTAGTAGATGAAGTATTATCTTTATCAAAAGAAATTTCCCAAAAACATCAAATTACTGTCGAGCATGAAGAGAAGTTGCGCGTAGAACCAGTTCCAATCGAGGAACAAACACAGAACATTCTTGAACAATCATTCCATGAAAGGGGAATTGAGCCATATAAATTACCAAGTGGAGCAGGGCATGACGCAATGATTATTGGAGATAAACTTCCCATTGCAATGCTGTTTGTACAAAGTAAAGATGGTATAAGCCACAATCCTGCAGAGTGGTCTGATTTAAATGATTGCGTACAAACCGTTCATGTATTGAAGAATTTTATAGAAAAACTCCAATAAGTAGCCAAAGCTCCAATTGATAATTTAAGTCTTTATATAAATTGAATCATTTATTTTAATAAAAGAATTAGTTTAAAATAAGTTTTTTTGATTACAATATGTAAAAGACTATATTGTTGATTTAACTAAAAAGGAGCTTCGATATGGATAAAATTCATCTAATCATTGAGAGACAGGAAGATCCTGATTCAAAGCCATATGATGAAGAATTTATGGTCCCATATAGCCCTAATATGAATATAATTTCAGCCTTAATGTATATTCAGCAAAACCCAGTTAACAAAGATGGAGAGAGCATTTTTCCAGTACAATGGGAAATGAGCTGTCTGGAAGAAGTTTGCGGTATTTGCTCAATGCTCATAAATGGTGTGCCACGGCAGGCGTGTTCTACTTTGGTTGATAAAATAGAACATCCCATACGATTGAAACCGATGCGGACATTCCCGGTTGTAAGGGATTTGATTATTGATAGAGAAGGTATGTTTGATTCACTCAAGAAAGTTAAGGCATGGATCCCTATTGATGGTACATACGATTTAGGTCCCGGCCCAAGAATGAGTGAGAACAAACGAGTAATGGCATATGAGCTATCGAAGTGTTTTACATGTGGTGTCTGTCTGGAGGCTTGTCCTAACGTGAACGATAAAAGTGAATTCCTAGGCCCATTTGTTTTTCCTCAAGTCAGGCTCAAAAATGCCCATCCTACCGGAGAAATGAATAAAGATGAGCGAGTTGAAAGCTTCATGGATGATGGTGGACTACAAGGATGTGGAAACTCCCAAAATTGTGTCCAGGTATGTCCAAAAGGAATTCCAATAACAACTTCCATAGGAGCAGTCAACAGAGAAGCTACGGTTCAATCGTTTAAAAGCTTCTTCGGTGCTGATTGATTAGGATTTCTAAGAATTGACAACCTTAATGGCGAAAGCCTTAGTTGCTCTTATGCAGTAAGAAAGCAATTATACTTTCTCATCTGCCAAAAAGAAAAACCTGTATCTAGAGTGATACAGGTTTTTTAGTGCCTTAAAATAGTTAGCGATTGTTTCGGTTATCACGGTTATTTCTGTTGTTATTATTGTTGTTGTCGTTGTTGTTATTGTCTAATTCATCAACAAATTCATTCTCATTAGCGAATTCAACATTGTCTGCGTCCTGGTTTCGGTTGTTATTGTTGTTACGGTTATTACGATTTCTGTCGTCATTATTTCCCATAACTAACCCTCCTATTTTTAGACATAAGGTAAAACGTAACTTCCTGTTGTACGAAGTGTAATTTCACCGCAAACCTTATTTTACCCATTTTGCGTAAATTAATGCTAATTTTTTTATTTCGGTTCAGATTAACCGGGCTAAACTGAATATAAAGATTTTCGATTGTATTTAAGTAAGCATAAAAAGCTTTCTTACCGCATAAGCGGCAATTTAGGCTTTCGCCATTAAAATTAGGTGGTAAGCCAGCTTTTCTAAAAGATCGTTATATTTTATAAGAATTAACAAACACTAATATTACAAATAAGGAAAGGATGTATTTTTCTATGGATCATATAAAAGCGTTAGGTATTAAATTTATTGCTATTTTTGTTACGGTGTTTTCACTATTTGGCATTTTTTATAATGCTACCCTGGGTAATCTGTTTTGGATAAGCTTACTAGTTACAGGGATATCATATTTGATTGGGGATTTATTTATACTTCGGAAATTTGGCAATGTCACTGCGTCGATCGCGGATTTTCCACTAGCATTCCTGTCATTATGGGTGTTGGGAAGTTTATTCTTAGCTGAAGGTATTCCTATCGTTACGATTTCGATAATGGCAGCTTTTTTCATTACCTGCTGCGAGCCTTTTATTCACGGGTATATAGAAAATCGTTTTGGTGAAGGGGATGAGCGAGAAGATTCACGTCCTTTGAATCAATTACAAACGGAAATCTCAGAGGAAACGAATGAACATACGATTGGCAATAATGAGGAAGATACTGATAAATAATACTTAAAAACCACCTGCTAGGATAAAAGTTTCTAGGCAAAGTGAACCCGAACTATGATTCAAAATTCTTGAAAAAGAATTCGAATTAGTTCGGATTCATTTTTATTACTGATTAGATATATACTGCGAACTAACTGCTAGAATAATTTCTATAAACTCTCACGCGCCATCCGGGATCGCTCCGAGCGGATGCTTTCCGCGGGCAACGCTTCAGCTTCCTCGGAAGCCAAAACCGCTTCCTGCGGGATCTTCAGCTGTTGCTTTTACCGCAGGAGTCACCGCCCACGGCAAGCGTAGTGTATTTCCGAAGCGGTGTCATAGCACTCAACCATTTTCCGTGTTAGTTCGCAGTTTATATCAACTATGTAGTAGATCCTGCCATTGAAAATGAAGGTTCTATCCTGTTATTATTCTTGTTTAAAGTAGAAGTTTTAGTTATATCATTTACCGAAATACTGATTGACTCGCAGCTGGCGATAAGCAAAAAATTTTCTATAGAATTCGTAAAAATAGGCTAATCACATGAACTAAGTGCGGATAGATGAATACCCTATAATGAATTCAGAAAACTGGGAGGAATCTTGATGCAATTTGATGCAAAGCTTAATGACTATCTTACTAACGCAAATTTATATTTTTTGTTAGCTAAAAAATATGAGTATGTAGATCCGCAGAAACATATGTACTTTTACCAGAAACATTTTTATTATGCTGAAATGGTTGATAAATTATATATGCAAATGGAAGGGAATATGGGAGAGCAATACAACGTAATGCCGAATAAATATAATACAATGTATTAACTTGTAAATAGGCCTGGCTGTTCAGGCCTATTTACATAAAATCGTCTTTCTTGTCAATGTATAGAGTACCATCCTGCTGGACCTCTGCATAAAAAATTTGCGAGAGGTCATTCACGTCAGCATTTTTAATTTGACTGTCCAACCAGTTTCTATCAAGATTTAATTTGGCTAAATTTTTAGTATTTATAACACTGTCAGATATTACTTCTGTTGCTATCGGAAACGTATTTGGTGTTGTGCTCAAAACATTCATATCACCTTTTGTTGCAGGTTGATTAATTTCTTTTTTCATGACAGATAGTTTTCCGCTTGTTTCAAAAATGGCATAGGAGACATCAGACATAGCGAATACATTTTTTTGTCGTAACAAAGCGTTAAGCGATTCAATATCGAGTCTTGTTTTACGAAGTGAGTTTTCCATAATTTTACCATCTTTGATAAGTATAACAGGATTTCCAGTAGTCACTTTTCGTGCGCCTTTTGATTTAATATCAATAAATCCCATAACAAGGGTAAATAAAGCCCATCCAACTAGAGCTAATATACCGTTTTGTATGCTTAAACTCTGACTTGTAGCAAGAGTTCCGGCAATGGTACCAATCGCAATTGCTGATACAAAATTAAAAAATGTCATTTGACTGATTTCTTTTCTGCCCATAATCCTTGCAAGGATAAAGAGGACAAAGAATGCTAATATGATTCGTAATAGTAATTCAGGTACGTCCATTTAGTTTACCTACTCTCGTTAAAATATTATTTACTTTTGGCAAGTGGGAATTGATCTAAGTAACCAAACTCTATCATCAAATTAAGTGTATCCTCTCCATATAATGAAATTTCGGCCATAAGACGGGAGAATTCAACACCAATATCCTTTCTCATAATTGTTCCTAGTGTTGTGCCATACCGGGATACAGTTGCTGATATGAAAACAGAAATTTTGTACAGCATTAAACGTTCTGAAAAAGGAGAGACAGTACTATCAGTAATTTCACTTTCCCACGTAGGAAGGTTTGGCAACTCGTCTGAACTTAATAATGACTGAAAAATGTCCATGTGCTTTTCTGTGATTTCCTGACCTCGTTTAAAATGTTCCCGCAGTTTTTTGGAAGTACATATTTGAATAAAACTTCTAAAAAATTCATGTATCAGTTCCATATTAACAAAGTTAGATTTTAACTGAGTAATTTCCGACGTGTTAAGTGGCCGTCGACCAGTAAGCCAATTACCTGCAAAGGATTGTTTCTGTACTTTTTCGATACTTCCAGGGACAGGCAGGTGGATTTTTGGCTCGAATAAGCCTTTTTTTTCCATTAGCATGACAAGCTGATTAACTAAGTTTGCTAATTTAGTTACAACAGTTAGATAGTAATTTCTTACATCAGAGCGTTTTGCTTCTGACAATGCAATTGTATAGACTGGACCAGCATCTTCTGACAAAATATATTTCACAAGCAATATAATATTATCATTATATAGTGCTGGTGCCTTAAAATTAAGATCCTCACTCGAAAAGCCTTGAGGCAGAGGATGACCGGACTGATCTAATAAATTCTTCGCTCCGCGTGTTTGAAAGGAAGCAAGGTCAACGGCTTTTTCAAGCCATTCGACTACTTCTGGGTCCTTTGCAGTTCCTATGAAGTAACTTGTCACCCCTACAGCCATTGAATTACCTAGATAGGAGTTCCAAAGATTGGTAATTTCCCCAGGTGTTAAGGCATTTGTATTTTCCAAAAAATATTCCCTCCTATATGGTGGTTATGATTAATTTCCCCGTTCATTGACATATTATTCGAATATACTAATTCACTATGCGTTTAAGAAATTTTCTGTTTAGGAATAATAGAATCAAAAGGAGAGGATATATTACCGCCGAATACCATAACTTCCACTCATTGTGATAAAAAATATCTACATTCAACAGTGCAACTTCATAACATAAGGCAAATATTGTTAGTACTATGATAAAAATTACTTTCGAGAGAAGACCTCGGAGATAAGAATATAAGTTTACAACTATTATATTTACTGCAGGATAAATACCAAAGGTGAATATCAAGGTTCCAGCATCCACCCCTTTATCAAAATAACCATAAAAATTATATTTAAGATCAAGGAAAGTATCTATGAGAAGATGAAGAACAATAGTAATTAAAATTGTGCCATAGATTTCTATCCATGAAATATTTTTAGGTATAACTATTGCTGCAAGGTTGAATACAGCAACTGACACAAGTAAAAACACCATTTTTTCACTTCCTTTATTTTCTGTAACTATATGCTTTGATAATTGTTATTGAGGACAGCAACGCCATAAGCTAAGTGCTCCCAAAGTAGCTTTTCAATTACTTCAACTTGATTTTTATTACAATGAATGATAAGAACAAGTTCAGTCGATTTGTTTTTCATTTTTATTTGCTGCTTTTGCTTCAATTTTTGAATTAAAAATTTTATCGATAAGCCTAAGATAAACCCACCAATTGCTCCTGAAATCCCCCATATAATTGGCCCCAATACCAAATGGAAGCCAATGCTTGCCCCAATA
Source organism: Virgibacillus sp. L01 (assembly GCF_052246775.1). Classification (NCBI taxonomy): domain Bacteria; kingdom Bacillati; phylum Bacillota; class Bacilli; order Caryophanales; family Bacillaceae; genus Virgibacillus; species Virgibacillus sp. L01. Next base: position 24,532 of record NZ_JBQQCP010000011.1, read on the forward strand.
ACGGCAAAAGCAGTAGCGAGGGCGCTTGCCATATCGAATAAGCTTATGCCGTCAGGCTTATGAAGTGTATCAAACAATTTCATTTTTTCGTTTCTGGTGTCGAGGGGGACTGCTAAAATATTCTCCCTAGGGATATCCTCTTGTTCCAGATAAGAAAGTGCTAGCTCCAAATAGACTGAATGATCAAAAGTGGCCATTATATACATTTCTTCACTTGCTCCTTTTAATAAGGTTTAAGGTTAAATTAAATTGTTTATTTTGGTATTTATTTTTTAGGAAAGTTCTCTGTTCACTATCGAATAATTTATTATTCTCCACAGTATTTACGTAGGCATCATAGATAGAGAAAAAATAAACAGAGGGTAAGAACATTAACCATTGGGGATTCAGTATAGCCTTGGCATAATAAATATCTCCTGAAACCAAAAGATGTACACCTTCAAGAACACGTGAAAAATAAACAATGATGGCTGTCCAGGATACTAAGAAAAAAGCTACAACAATTCGGTGGATGTATATCTGACCAGCTCCGGGCATGAAAAAAGACCACATAACAGCTAGCCAGGGTTTTCGTTTATCCAAATAATTAATCTCCATCGATGTAATTTGAAAGTTTATAAAGTTTGCATTTTCGTGATCAGCAAGTATATAGACTTTATTTAAATCGACCGATGTCCGGTAGCTATCCCATATTGCATAAATGTAAACAGGTATATATAAAAGTATCCACCTGGGTTCCAGTACCTCTTTGGCCATATCAAATTGCCCTCCAAAAGTATAAACCATGGATACATTTAAATTTGAATTAACATTAATAACAATTTCCCATATAAACAAGAGAAATCCTCTTAGATATTTGGATAGCAGAAGATGACCAAACCCGGGGAAAGCGGCAGACCACCAAGCTATTATATATGGGTTCCTTAAATGGATCTGAGTAGTACCTAAAGGGCTTATATATGCTTTGTATCGCCTGGCTCTATCTGTATTTTGATAACTCTGCAAAAAATCCCCTCATTTCCACCACATTAAAGGTTATTGTTTACCACTTATCTGGTTTATATTTATTATTTTGGCCTTGAATAGAAATAACGTTTTGAGCAAAACTATCTTTGTAAATTAAATCAAAGGAGTGTAGTATTATGGGTATTTTGTCAGGTAATCCAAAGAAACAGCCACTTCACTATGGAGAGGTATTTAGCATGTGGTCTTATTTGGTAGTAGCAAAAGGGAACTATGCTGCTTTTCAAACTTATATTAACCACACAGGAGACAAGGATTTAAGACAATTGTTAGAAGAATTAATTCAAGGTATAAAAAAAGAGACTGAAGATATCGAGGAGATTTTAAAAATGAATGGTATTGCAATTCCTCCTTCACCTCCAGAGCGCTCTTTAGCTGACCTGGAAGACATACCTTCAGGTGCCAAGTTTACTGATCAGGAAGTATGTGCAATGGCATCAGCAAGCCTTGCTTCAGGGTTAGTAGCTTGCAGTTCAATTATGGGCCAGTGTACCCGTGAAGATGTTGCAATGTTATTCGGACAGTACCATATGAACAAAAGTCAGGTAAGTGCAAAGGCGCTCCGATTAAATAAAGAAAAAGGCTGGTTGATGACACCACCGCTTCATACTGATATACCCAATCAGAGCTAGATTACAATAAAATGCAATGGAGGTGTGAATTTGCCAAATAAACGAAATAAAGTAAATCCAGAAGACAGCCGTAAAGTTGCTGAAAAAAATTATGAGACTACTGATTACCAAGGTCATACACAGATTGAAAAAGGTTTGGCCGAAACACATGAACAAGCTTCAGATGATTATTTTGAAGGAACAATTGACCAAAAACGTGAATAGAGATTCTTATCAAAAGTAAAGGAGAGTATTTCTATGCAATTAGCATCTCATGAGTTACATGACCTAAGTGAACTGATTGCGGGTTGTTATAACACTGTCAATAGTATGTCAAGTTATATTAATCAGGCACAGGATCCTGAACTAAAGGAGTTACTGCAACGGCATTTTCCACTCCATGTTGCGGACTACAATTTAAAAGTTGAATTTGTACAAAGTCAAACGACTCCAGACATTTCGAAATTTGTTCCTGATTCATTAAAGCGGGGATTAGAGTCTTATACCCAAGCACCTGTAAGTCAGTTTCCGCAAGCAACACCAAGGACGAATGTACAGCAGCACAATGATCGTGAAATTGCTACATCCTATTTGCTCGGTCAAAAAAGCTCAGCTAAAAATTACGCTATCTCTGCAGTTGAATGTTCAAATCCAGATTTACGCACATTTCTTGAAAATGCGTTCCTAAATAGTAATCGTCATGCTTATGAAATATGGCAATACATGACTAAAAAGGGTTACTATCCATTAATGGCTGCACCACAAAGTGCAATCCAAACGATAGCTAATATATATCAGCCAGTACAACAGTAAGAAGCTTGCAGTCACTTTTCATTTAGTTGGAAAGTGACTTTTTAGTTGATTCAGTTTTTTTCTGAAACTAATATGCCACCTTTTTAGCTTGGTAGACGATAATGGTAATGAACCTTTTCTTATTATTACTATCGATTCTCAACTGGCTTAGGTGGAACGGAAAGAGTTAATTGTTGTTTGAGAAATTTGCTCTTTTAAATGCTCGCTGTGATTTAGTGAAGATTTTTTGCTGCTTTCTCTTGCTCTAATGATAGTTGAGTGCACCAATTCATTCCAGCAGAATACTTCACTTTGACCACTCCGGGCACTAATGCGTCATCTGCTCAAAGGTCACTCGTCGATGTTATGAGAACCTGTCAAGTATTTTTCCATTATATATATCTTATTATAAAAATTTAGTCATTTAGATTAAGAGAACTACTGCTTATTCTCTTGTCGCTCCACTACTATGGTGTTAATATAAATTAAGATTAATACATATTTTTGAAATGTAAGTGGGGTGACTGGTAGTGATAACTGGAAAAATTTAGCGCATTATTATTGCCATCATATTGATTGTTTTACAGTTGTTTACTCCATTATTTGAAGATATCTATCATACTTGTTATTACTATATTCTAGCGATTTTCTCTCTTTTATTTGTAATCCCGAACCTGATCTGGGATAAAAATTATAAAAGATGGAGTAAGGCTCAGACCAATTCTATTCTAGTTGTGGTTTTCTGTAATAATTCTTGTCATAACGAATTTCGTTCTCATAACACGTTAAAATTCCGATTTAAAAAGCTGAGAACTAAATAAGATTCCAGAAGGACCATACAAGCATTCCATTTGTTAGCAATTCAAGATTTTTTTCTTTTGGGTTTCTTCCATATACAATAAATTGCACTATGAATGGTATTCCAGTCATCCATAAAAAAGAGAATGATCATTCCCGTAAAACATTTATACATAGTAAGGGTGATTACAATGAGAAAAGCTACATCAAAGACGGTCATGCACAGCTATCCTGGTATGGTTGCACTAGTTACGGTAACCTATAATGGAAAAAGTAATATAATGGCTGCTGGATGGCATTCCTATATTTCCTTTGACCCACCGATGTATGGGGTAGCAATTGGGAGAGAACGATATACGTTTAACCTGGTTAAGGATGCCGGTGAATTTGCGATTAATTTCGTTCCATATGAAAAAGCCGCGTTCATTCAAGAAACAGGGGTATATACAGGAGAGAATCTCGACAAATTTCATCATGGGAAAATATCATATGATAACGGAATGACTATCAATGCACCGATTCTTCATGATGCATATGTTGCCTATGAGTGTAAGACAGTTGATATTAATACATATGGTGATCATGATTGGTTTGTCGGCAATATTACTCAATGCTATAGTGATGATGATTTATTTTTGGAGAATGGACTCCCGGATTTCAATAAACTTGAAATTCCGCTTTACTTAGGGCGTTCTCAGTATGCGAGGCTAGATCATAAGAGTACTGTTAATACATATACGATAGATAATTAGAATTTCGAATTGGAAGGGGGGAATTAGATGGAAACATTCGGGCGCGGGTGTTTGTACATAATTATAGGAATTGTAGTACTGTTCTTTCTAGCAATGCTTACACAAAGTCATATTAACATTCCAATATTCCTGGTAATTCCACTAGTTATACTAGCTTTTTGGGTAGCAAGCAGAAAGTCCAATTAAGATATGCGTTCATTTTACCTACGAAAGTTGAATAAATAATAAATCTATCTTTCAATATCTTAACTATTTACATGTGCAAGAGGTGAACACTGTGAAAAGTAAACCAATATATGTTGAATTACCCATCGAATCAGAGATGGATAAGTTATGGGATGCAACGCAAACTCCAGATCTCCATGAACAGTGGGATCTTCGTTTTTCGTCAATTACTTATCTCCCTAAAAAAGAAAACCAGCCACAGAAATTCACATATAAGACAACTATTGGGCCTGGTCTATCAGTTGAAGGCTGGGGAAAAAGTGTTGGCAGTTTTCACGCGAAAGATGGGTCGAGAACATCTTCATTACATTTTGGAACGGACCAGGCAAGTTCGATTATTCGTGAAGGAAGAGGGTATTGGAAGTATATCCCTCAACCAGATTCCTCAATTACATTTTTGACACAATACAATTATGAACCCGGTCTTGGCAGGATTGGTAAATTAATTGATCATTTTATGTTTCGACCACTCATAGGGTGGATGACTGCGCTAAGTTTTGATGTATTGAAACGATGGCTGGAGCAAGGGGATACACCTTCATCACAGTATGCCAGGTTTTTTAGTAACTGGATTATTACGCTCCTATTTTCATTCATCTGGCTGTATCATGGGCTTGTTTCGAAAATAATTGGTATGCATCCAGCTGAGGTAGGTATGGTCCAAAGTGCCGTACCTATATCGTATATGCAGGCATCCTGGGTTGTTCTGATTGCTGGAATTATCGAAGTATTATTCGGGGTGGCCTGGCTGGTTTATTCGAAAAAAAGACAATTATTTCGGTTACAGATTATTATTTTTCCCCTGTTAACAGTGGGGGCAATTGTCGCACAGCCGAGCAGTGCTGTGAATCCGTTTAACCCGCTAACTTTTAACTTAGCATTACTTATTCTGTCTGTAGTGGGGTTTACGTCCAGTAAAAATATTCCTACGGCAAAAAAATGTAAACGAAAGAGATAGGGAGTTTAAGATGTCCATATATAAACATGTTATGCGGGATGATTTTTATCAGCTTCATCCCATGCTACAAAAAAGATATGAGATCCAAAAAGGAATATCCTTTACAGGGACAGGCATGATGGCACGAATGAAAGGTGGACCGAAATGGCTGTTTCCCTTATTTTGGGCAGGTGCGAAGTTTAAGTTACTGTTTCCGGAGCATGGAGAGAATATCCCCTTTAAGATTGTTAATACTTCAGCAACTGGGAGAAATGGTGAGGAGCAGATCCATTGGGAACGGATATTTTATTTTGGATCGAAGAAAAGATATTTTAACGCGTTGATGAGTTTAGACTCCGAACGGAATATTATAAAGGATTATCTAGGTGAACCGCATCTATTTTATTCAGATTTGTCACTTCATGTAACCGCTGATGGGGCTTTAAAAATCTCATCAAAGCGGCAGCGCTTGGTACAAGGTCGGCTGGAAATTCCATTGCCAACGTTATTTCAGGGTTTAGCGACAGTTACGGAGAAGTATGTCGAGGAAAATGATGCATACTCGATACATGTTATAGTTAGAAATCCGTTGATTGGTATACTGTTTTCGTATGAAGGAGAGTTTACAGCCGATGACATTTCGTAACATTGGGTTATGTAACATATTAATAGTACTCGTTATTGCTGTATTTGGTCCACATCCGTGGCATTTTCTGATGTTGACGGTAGCTCAATTAGTCTACGTTCCGCTTACACTTTACATGGTAATGAGAAGCGATAACGGGGATGTTCCAAGATATCTTCCTTATCTGGCAATTCCAGCGTTTTTTGCTGTTATATTTTTGCAAGTTACAAATAATACTGCATTAGATACGATATTTGCGGTAATATATTTTCTTTTTACGTTGCTTATTGCTGGGTACGGATTCAGTCGCTTTTTACATAGAGGTTTTATTCACTTGGAGGAATTTTTAATTGATATTGGTCTTATTTATATAGCAATCGGCGGGGCCTGGTTTGTTGCATATGAAGCCAATATTGATACTGGATTCTCTCCAATAATGACATGGCTGACAGGTATTCATTTTCATTATTCAGCCTTTCTGTTGCCTATCTTTACTGGATTGCTTGGCAGGTTATACAAATCACCATTATATAAATTGATAGGCATAGTTGTTATTGTTTCACCAATTATTGTAGCGTTAGGAATCACCTTTTCAACATTATTAGAACTGTTATCGGTAATTATTTATATTGTTGGCATTTATAGTTTAATCTACATATCTTTCAAAGCGTCTATTAATTGGCTGAATCGAGCTTCTTTTGCCGCGCTGGGTGTGGCAATCATCTTTTCATTAGTATACGCATTTGGTAATGTTACCGGCCTTTATACCGTAACAATTAATTTTATGCTGCTATTTCATGGGATAACTAATACCATTATGTTTGCAGCAGCAGGGATTATAGGCTGGTATGTTCAGCTTCCTTCTACCAGGGCGCAAAGGTTAAACTTTCCGGTTAGTCGGATAAGAGGGAAAGGAGCCATTGGTGAAGATATTTTAGCTGGCATAACAGACAGTAATGCCTACAAGGGGTTAGTAGATGACATGAGCGTGTATGAAGGTGATATTAATATGGATATATTATCACCAGCTATCATAGACTTTTACGAAAACACAAATCAGTACCGGTTGATTGCTGAAGTAAAATGGCGAGTATGGTTTAAGCCTTTTGCGGCAGTATATCGTTTGATTAGCAGATATGTTGGGCAAATTAACTTACCATTTTCCAGTAAAAAGGTCGAGATGAATGGGAATATTTTTTCGGTTAAGGATGAGGATGATGGGCGTAATGAAGTAAGGGCATGGATTCGAAAAATAAATGAGGAGACAACGTTCGTAGCATTGTATTCTACACATAAGGAACAGGATCAATCATATATGAACATTGCTTTACCACTACCTTTTGCTGCAATGATTGGCATGCTGGAACTAAACCAAGATGAGGAGGCACTACAACTTTCAAGTGCAAATAAGGCTAATAATTCAGGGATTTATTTAGCATTTGGTAAGTATTTATTTCGCTTACCTATTGAGGAAAAATTCTATGTTGAAGAGGCTGAGAAGGGAAATCTTAGGGCACAGCACAATATGTGGATTTTTTCATTGCCTTTTTTAAAAATTAATTATGATATTTATCATCAGGATTTGGAAAAACAATAAAAGCTGCAATCTAACGAAGGATTGCAGCTTTTATTAGCAGTTAAGGACGTAAAACGGAGGTACTCGCCATTTGATCAGTTATACAAAAATACTTTGAGGTTTTTGTTTTCATCAATTGTTGCCAGCAGTACGTCGTTTAGTTTTACATTATGGGTTGTTGTCAGTTCCTGAACCAGCCATTCTTCATCTTTATCAGTCTTTTGCAGAATTTCATAATCGATTTTACGTTCTTTAACGATTGTATGGGGATAATGGAACGGTTTTAAGGGCGGCGTCAGATTCGAATGTGTAAGTGGCTGGTATTGAGGATATAGAAATATCGATATAGACCCACCATGTTCCCACAATGCGAGTGCTACTTTTTCAACATCCTCTGTTTTTTCCTTTCGCAATTCGGATAAAAGCACGTCTATTGATATCCTTGCCTTCTTCAGGTTTTTATACTTTATTTTCCCGTATTCAATCAGAGGTATTGGGGGAGGATTGAAGATTTTTCGTATTGGACTCCACTTTAAACTCAATAATACTCCAGATAAATATAACGCTACTACAACACTCATTGTAATCATGGACCCTTTAAGTTCCAGCCCAGCATCTGATAATGGATGGGCAATAATGTTTCCTATTAATAATGCAACGACAAAATCAAGAAATCTCAATTGTGAAATTGATCGCTGGCCCATGATTTTTGCTATAACAATTAAAAATATAAATCCAACGACAGCTCTTAATGCCCATTGTATTTCGGTAAGTGATTCCTGACCACTGAAAAAATCCATTGCGCTCACACCTTCATACACATTTAACATAATTAGCATGCCTATTTTAGAACAGTATTATTTAGCAGATAAGAAAATAAAAATACTTTCTTACTGCATAAGTGCAACTAAGGCTTATCTATATTAAGGGTTGGCGATAAGTCAAGTTTTCTAATATTTTTTAGCAGTTAATTCAATTTCATCATTCAAAAATAAAGCAGCAATTCCAAACTCAAGGCTCATGCTGTTCCCGCGGGAGTCGCCACCCGCAGTCAAAAACATCGATAATAGTAGTTTGAATTCATAAACACGTAAACCAGTAGTCCACAAAATTGTTGGATAAATGATGAATAGAAGTAAATTGGCTTAGTTAAGAAACCATTATGGCTGGCGAATAGTAGCAACCATCTATTATTGATGGAATTTTAACTTGCGCAAATCCACGTATATGGTTAATTAATGAAATTCTATTGAATTCTGAACTAGGTAATAGTAACTGAAATTATAAATTTACTTATAGGTTAAGTTTGTATGACCTTTATTTACTAAAATATCTGCGTATACATAAGGATTCAACCGTTGATAAATAGGCGTTTTCAGTTTTTATATAAAATCACTTTCCCAAATACAGGAAAGTTTAGGTCAAAAGTTTTCATTATTCGACAATTTTTGCCTCTTTTTTCCCAAGCCTTTTATAAAGGTTTCCAACTCCTTTTTTTAGAATATATATATAAACCTAAAAAAGGAGGACTAGTTATGAAATTAAAATTTGTTAGTGGGGTGTTTATGGCGATACTGCTAGCTTTTCTGACATTAGGAAGTGCAGTTTCGGCTGATCAGAGTAAGGAAAGTAATTTAGAAAAAGTTCCATCTATTGAGCAATCAGATGAAGTAAGTTCACATGTGAAAGGAGAGGTGATCGTTAAATTTAAGACTGGTTTATCAGAAAGTGCTCAGAAAAGGGTGTTTGAGGGCATGAAGGCAGAAGTGAAGTCGGATAAAGATGCTGTTAAATCACCATTTAAAGTCCTGAAGGTTGGAAATGTTGAGGCTGTTGTTAAAGCACTTAATAAGAATCCTAACGTCGAATACGCAGAACCGAATTTCAAAATGAGTGCTACTTGGACTCCAAATGACCCGTACGCAAATCCTAGTTACCAATATGGAATATTTAATACGTATACTGACAATGCATGGGATGTTACCAGAGGAAATAGTGGACAGGAAATTGCTGTTTTAGACACGGGAGTAGATTATCGGCATGAAGATTTAAATGATAAGACAATTTTAGGGTATGATTTTGTTCAAAATGATTATAAACCGATGGATAGAAATGGTCATGGTACACATGTAGCTGGTACGGCAGCAGCAGAAACGAACAATGGAATTGGAATCGCTGGTATGGCACCAAATTCGTCAATTCTTGCTGTTAGAGTATTGGATGCAAGAGGAAGCGGATCATTGGCAGACATTGCAGATGGAATTATCTATGCTGCTGATTACGGTGCGGAGGTTATCAATCTATCACTCGGCTGTGATTGTGATACACAAACATTAGAAAATGCAGTTAATTATGCATGGAATAAGGGTACAGTGGTTGTTGCAGCTTCCGGAAATGATGGGGTTTCAACTACATTTGAGCCTGCTTCCTATGAAAATGTTATTGCTGTTGGGGCTGTAGATAGTAATAATCAAATTGCTAGTTTTTCAAATTATGGTGAATGGGTGGATGTGATGGCACCTGGTGTTGATATTGCATCAACATATTTGCGTGATGGTTATGTTTATATGTCAGGTACTTCAATGGCTTCACCACATGTTGCAGGTCTTGCTGCTTTATTGGCAGGCCAGGGCAGAAATAACGCCGAGATCCGGGCGGCTATTGAAAATACAGCTGATGACATGAATGGTTCTGGTTATTACTTTGAAGATGGATTAATTAATTCTTACGACGCAGTTAGTTATTAGTAGAATAGAAGGAAGCATCGCTCAATTATGCGGTGCTTTTTTCTTTGGTAGCAAGAAATTTTTTACTGCATAAGCCTGGTTTTCTAAAAATAAAGTAATGTGTATATAATTTTAGAGTCAAGTCCATCATTGGGAATAGGCTGTTCCTGGGTCAATTTTTTTGTAAGTTCTTTAAGATGAGAAAAAGGATTTTATACATAAATACAGAAATTATTATTAGGGCTGAAATGAGGTGATAGGAATGACGGTGAAAAATTATAGCTTCGGTATGCTTTTCCTATTCTTATTGATCTTCATGATAGGGTCTGTTGCAACAGATAAAAACAATGAAGCAGCAAATACAACAGAGGAGCGTAATACGATGGCAGAACAGATAGAAAACTATATAAAAAATGAACCGAATTTGAATGGAGCTATTACTGGAATAAGCATCCGTTCAGCATCGAGTGGGAAAAAATTGTATGATCATATGGGTGACATCCGTCTGCGACCTGCATCAAATATGAAACTTTTAACAGCAGCCGCAGCACTCGCCGTGTTAGGGGAGAATCACACCTTTTCAACGGAGATACTTACAAATGGATCGATAAATGGAGGTACATTGGCTGGGAACCTCTTTGTAAAGGGGAAAGGGGATCCAACATTACTTCCCTCTGATTTTGATAATTTTGCTAAAAAACTAAAGGAAAGTGGCGTTAATTTAATTAAGGGAGATATTGTAGCGGATGATACGTGGTACGATGATGTTCGACTGTCGCCAGACCTGATTTGGAGTGATGAGCATTGGTATTATGGTGCACAAATTTCAGCTTTAACTGCTTCGCCGGATACAGACTATGACGCAGGTACAGTTATCGTTAAGGTAAGCCCAGGTAATAAAGGGGAAAAACCTGATGTTACTGTCTCACCTGGGACTAACTATATAGAAGTGAAGAATACGGCTTTAACCAGCGAACCAAGCGTGGAAGAGGACTTGACGCTAAAGCGTGTACATGGTGAGAATACCATAACAATTGAGGGGACGATTCCAGTTGGGTCAGCTGCTATTAAAGAATGGATGACTGTATGGGAACCAACTGGATATGCGATGGAATTGTTCCAGCAATCACTTAAGAAAGAGGAGATATCCTGGACGGGCAAAGTCAAAATGGAAGCAGCTCCGAGTGATGCTGAAGTTCTTTATTCACATAAATCAATGCCACTTTCTGAAATGCTAGTACCGTTTATGAAATTAAGTAATAATACGATTGCGGAAATATTGGTTAAAGAAATGGGGAAAGTTATACATGGTGAAGGTAGTTGGGAGAAAGGGCTGGAAGTAATTGAAACGGAGTTAACAAAAATGGGAATGAACGCAGATTCCCTCATGCTTCGCGATGGTTCGGGGATTTCTCATGCAACCTTAATTCCCCCTAATGAGATTTCAAAATTACTCTATTTAGTACAGAATAAAAATTGGTATGATTCATATCTTCATTCACTGCCTGTTGCTGGAAAGGCTGACAGAATGATTGGCGGGACATTGAAAAACCGGATGGAAGATAAGAATGTCAAGGCGAAAACCGGAACGATATATGGTGTCAGTACGTTATCAGGGTTGGTAGAAAGCGAAAGCGGGGAAAAGCTTATCTTTTCAATCATGCTTAATAACTTGTTAGATGAGGAAGATGGTCCGAAAATTGAGGATAAAATTGTAGAAATTATTGCAAGCCAATAATAATAAAGGGAGTCTCCAACTATCTTGGAGGCTCCCTTATTAAATCTTGGTAATTAGCCAAGTATTATTGAGGTTTGTTTTGCTGTGCTTGCTGCGCCTGATTTGCTTGCTGACGTGCTTGTTGCAGCTGTTGTTGCGCTTGCTGAGCCTGTGGATCCTGTTGGCCGGCAGCACCAGCTTGGGATTGAGCATTTTGAAGCCCCTGTTCAGCCTGCTGTAATTGCTGCTGCGCCTGTTGCAACTGTTGAGGATCAGCACTAGCAGAAGCTTGCTGTACTGCTTGCTGAGCTTGTTGCGCCTGCTGTACAGCTTGTTGTAGCTGTTGCTGTTGTGGATTTTGTTGTGCCATAAATTAAAAACCTCCATTAAGTATATTGAGCTTTTTGTGCTCCGTACGTATTGTTTAGCAGGTTTAAGTAAATTATGTATTTTTTTACTAAAGAATTTTTTTGGGAGGTACAAATTATTATCTACTTTGAACTCTGACAGATGCATAATAAAGCCCATTCCTTTTCATACTACCTTGTAGCATGTTTTGACCGAGGATGTTTCGATGAAAAAGAAAGCGGCACAAAAGAAAAAACAACGAGACTTTGAAAGATTTTTAGCTGCATTAAAACAAAAAGAGGATTTTATTGATTATCAATTTGAGCATAATGATAATCTTATTTGTGTTGGTTATTTAAAATCAGCAATTGATACAAAAAAGTTAGAAAAATACATACTGCCGCAAATACAGCAAAATGACTATGCTGATTTAACTGAAATAATTAATGATGTTCCTATTACCAAATCACAGCTAATGGATGATCCTGATCAATTACATGAAAAGCTTATTCAAGGTTTTGTATTCATCTCTATGGAAAATGTGAGTCCTCAGTATTTACTTATACCTATCCCACTTGCTGAGACACGCCAAATTGGTATTCCGGAAGTAGAATTCAGTGTTGTAGGGCCAAAGGAAGCTTTTGTTGAAAATCTTGATACCAATTTAAATCTAGTACGGAAACGAATTGGTGTTCCTGAATTATCGATAGAAAAGATGAAAGTTGGTACCGTTACAAAAACTAAGGTTGCTGTCGTTTCAATTGAAGGTATAGCAGATAAAGAAAATGTTAGGACTGTAGTTCAGCGTATAAAAGATGTTCAAATTGACCAGGTAATAGATAGCTCTTATATCCAACAGGCGATTACCGATAATCAAAACTCGCCCTTTCCACAGCTATTGGACACCGAACGTCCTGACAGGATTGCTGCGGTGTTAACTGAAGGGAAAGTAGCAATCTTTGTTGATGGTTCACCACATGTGTTAATTGGTCCGACAACGCTGGTGGAGTTCTTCTCAGCCTTTGAGGATTATTTTTTAAATTGGACACTTGCATCGGCATTTCGTCTTATTCGTTTATTTGCGGTATTTTTCTCGATTTTAATTACGCCATTGTATGTTGCTGTACTTACTCATCATTTTGAACTAATACCTCAGACATTACTTGGTACTCTGGTTAGCTCCAGAACTCAAGTACCATTTCCTCCTATCTTGGAGGCTATCATTCTTGAGTTGACTATCGAGCTATTACGTGAGGCCGGGGCAAGATTACCCAGCAAGATTGGTCAGACAATTGGTATTGTGGGCGGTATTGTGATTGGAACAGCATCAGTGGAAGCAGGACTGACCAGTAATGTATTGCTGATTCTTGTTGCATTGGCAGCACTTGGCTCTTTCACAACGCCTGTCTACCAAATGGGTAACACGATTCGTCTTATCAGGTTCCCATTACTCCTCTTTGCCCATGTATACGGGATTCTTGGGGTTGGTATCTGTATTGCATATATCATGGTTCATTTGCTAAAGCTAACATCGTTGGGAAGGCCGTTTTTGGAACCAATGTTTCCTTTTCGAATGACGGATTTAAAAGATGCTTTTATTCGGTTACCTTTCGATAAACAGGGCAAGCGTCCTTTTGCAGTTCGACCCGAGAAAGTGTTGCGACCTACTAAACAAAACAAGGATAAGTAGAGGGATATGTGATGATTAAGGTAAAAGATCAAGTACCGCCACTAATGGTATTTTTTTTGATATCTGCTGCACAAATAGGTGTTGGAGTTCTTGGTTTTCAAAGCGTTATTAATAAGTATGCCGGGCATGATGCATGGATATCAATAATAATAGCAGGATTAGCATTCAGTATAATTATTTGGATTATGTATAAGATGCTGCAAAGTAATGAGACGGGGGAGATTGTTAGCGTTCACAAAATTACATATGGTAAATGGCTGGGTGGCTTTTTATCTTTTTTATTTTCTATGTATTTATTATTTCTGTCAGTAGTTGTCTTGCGAACATATATTGAAATAATTCAGGTTTGGATGTTCCCGCATGTGAAAGTATGGGCTTTATTATTACTGCTTCTACCACTAGTTTATTACATTATATCAGGTGAATTTAGAATAGTCGTTGGTGTCTGTTTTTTTGGTGTTATCTATCCATTCTTTTTGATTTTTACCTTATTTTATCCATTAAAATATTCTCACCTAACGAATATATTACCTATTCTTGATCATTCCTTAACTGAAATATTGCAGTCTTCAGCATTGGCTATTTTAAGTTTTATGGGTATTAGTACGTTACTTGTATTTTATCCATTTATACGTGAGTCCAGACAGTCACAAAAATTTGCACAAATCGGAAATCTGTATACGATTTTATTATATGTGTTTGTCTGCCTGGTCTCGTACGTATATTACAATCAGAATGAACTGGAAAATACTATATGGGCTACATTAGGTCTGTGGAAAATTATCGAGATGCCATTTCTAGCTCGTTTTGAATATGTCGGTATAGCAACACTGTTTTTTAGCATCCTGCCTAATGTTGCATTATATTTATGGGCAAGTACTAGAACGCTACACAATTTATTTGGTATTTCCCATAAAAAAACAGCTGTATTTCTACTCGTTATTGTCTATATTGCCTGTGTTATCATCGCTGGGAGAGAATTTATAGCCTCTATCAATGATGTATCAGGTAAAATAGGGGCGATGTTTTTATTTGGCTATATTCCAGCCTTATTTTTCATAAACTTTATTGTCAGAAGGGTGAAAAAAAGTGCCTCTTAAATATATTATCGCTTTTACACTAATATCAGTAAGTATAATTATAAATTTTAATATGCCTAAGAAGATTATCGATCAAATTCGAATGGCTACGGTTGCTGGGTATGATTATATAGATGAAGATACCATTCAAGGTACTGTTGTTTCACCAATGTTTTTGCAGCAAAACCAATTAAAAGATATGGTGTTTACAGATACATCTTCTATGATTTATGAAAACAGAGTGAAACTGAATGCGCAAGCTTCTGAACAGCTTTATAATGGCAAATTGGAAATTGCCCTTTTTAGCAAAGAGTTGGCAGAACATGGACTTAATAAGAATATTGATTATTTATTAAGAGATCCTTCAATCGGTTCCCGCTTGTATTTAGGGGTCGTTGAAGAATCGTCATATGAATTATTGAATGCTATTGATAGTAGCAAAGGAGCAGGGGTTTATTTGTCCGATTTGTTTGACCATAATGTTCAGCACGGAAACCTTCCTGAAACAAACTTAAAACAATTTTCCCAGAGTATAAAAAGTGATACATATGATCCGTTCTTGCCAATGTTAAGTTTGGAGAAAGGGATACCAAGTATAATAGCTTTAGCTTTCTTTAAGGATGATACACTAGTTGACAGTATTCCAATCGAGGATGGAAATATATTTAAAATGCTTTATCAAAATTTTAGTGATGGACAGTATAATCTGGTCACTGATACCTATAAGGCATCGGTTCAAAATATTGATACAACGAGGAAGTTCCAAGTTACAGATAGAAAAGGAAATTTGAAAGTTACAATAAATGTGAAGTTAACAGGGGTTGTCAGGGAATACACAAAAGAAAATTTAACCAAACGGATCCCCTCTTTTGAAAAAGATTTAGAAAAAGATTTTAAAAAGAAAGCAAATAAATTAATCAAACAATTTCAGGAGTTAAACATTGATCCACTCGGAATTAAAGAACATGTTCGGAGTAGTATTCGAGGTTATAATAAAAAACGGTTTAAGGAAGAATACCAGACACTTCCAATTAAAGTAAAAATCAGTTTTAAGGTTACGGAGTCTGGTACAAGACGGTAAATTAACTCATAAGTTACAGAAAATAGGACATCTTAAATCTTAGTAAATTATATAGAGGTGGATTAACTATGCGAGCCGTAACATATCAGGGCAAGTATTCAGTAAGTGTCGAAAATGTTGAGTTTCCACGAATTCAGGATTCAGAAGATGTCATTATAAAAGTCACATCAACAGCAATTTGTGGATCTGATTTACATTTGTATCAGGGAAATTTTCCACTGCCAATTGGTTATCAGATCGGTCATGAACCAATGGGCATTGTGGAAGAGGTCGGTAATGATGTAACAAAGGTTAAAAAAGGGGACCGCGTTGTCATTCCATTTACAGTTGCATGTGGTAGCTGTCCATATTGTGAGAATCATCAGGAATCCCAATGTGATAATGCGAATCCCCATTATGATTCAGGCGGTTATTTTGGATATTCAGAGAAATTCGGCGATTATCCAGGAGGACAGGCGGAATACCTCCGTGTACCATTCGGTAACTATACACCATTCTTAATTCCGAAAGACTGTGAGATGGACGATGACTCGCTGTTATTTTTATCAGATGTGTTACCAACTGCGTACTGGAGTGTGGAGAATGCTGGAGTTAAACATGGAGATACAGTTGTGGTATTGGGTTGTGGTCCGATCGGATTAATGACTCAAAAGTTTGCATGGCAAAAAGGTGCTTCACGCGTGATTGCAGTTGATCATATCCCATTTCGCCTCCAGCATTCGAAGAAAATAAATCGTACGGAAACATATAACTTTGTTGAATATGATGATATGGGTGAAGAATTAAAAGAGTTAACACATGGTGGAGCAGATGTCGTGATTGATTGTGTCGGTATGGATGGCAAAAAGTCTCCACTCGAATTTGTTGAACAAAAACTTAAACTGCAGGGCGGCACACTTGGACCAATCCAAATTGCGACTAAAGCAGTGAAAAAATGCGGGATTGTCCAGCTAACAGGAGTTTATGGCGGGCTGTATAATATGTTTCCGCTAGGGCCATTTTTCTCAAGGAACATCACGTTGAAGACAGGTCAGGCACATGCCAGATCTTATATGGATAAACTTTATCATCAGGTTGTTCAGGAGGAAATCGATCCTAAAGAGATCATAACGCACCATATGATGCTTGATGATGCTTCAGATGGGTATAAAATGTTTAACGGGAAAGAAGATGACTGCATTAAGGTTGTACTGCGGCCATGATATGTGAGTTAGAATGACTTTACCGGGATCGAGTATGGTTCAGCGGTGTCGAAATTTATCGAATGGCTGAAGTTCACAGAGGTTTCGCCGAGTTGTCACACATTTGGCTCAAGTTGACACAAATTCGGCTCAAGTTCACAATTTCCCCGCCGAAGTTCACAATTTTGGGTTAAAAATGGGAGTGATCGAGTATGGATGATCACTCTCATTTTTTGTCAGTGGCACGCTAATCCTAGTCCAAATATTTAGAACTTGCATTTCTAACATGATAAACTCATGAAAGTAAGGGAGGAATTATTTATGACAAAATTATCAGGAAAAACTGCTATTGTAACAGGCGCTAGCAGCGGAATTGGTGCTGCAATTGCAGAACAACTTGCAAGTGAAGGTGCTAATGTAGTATTAGCTGCACGACGCAAGGAAAAGCTGGAGGAGCTTGTAGAATCAATTAATAGAAAGGAAGAAGGAAAAGCGATTGCTGTTGAAACCGATGTTGCAAAACAATCAGAAGTTGACACCCTTGCAGAAAAAGCTTCCGAAACCTTTGGCGAAGTAGATATTTATGTTAACAACGCAGGGCTAATGCTAATGTCTACTATTCAAAAAGGACATGTTAATGAATGGGATCAGATGATTGATGTCAATATAAAAGGTGTCCTTTATGGGGTAAACTCGGTTTTACCTAAAATGGTAGAGCGCTCAACAGGCCATCTTGTCAATATTTCTTCAGTGGCAGGACATGAAGTTTCCAAAGTGAATGCGGTTTACAGTGCAACAAAATTTGCTGTACGTGCACTTTCAATGGGCTTGGAAAAAGAACTTGCAAGGACAGGTGTACGTGTAACAAACATTTCACCAGGAGCTGTAGACACTGATCTTGCTTCACATGGAACAGATGAAGATCTTAAAAAGAAAGCCTCCAATTCTGATCGGAAAAAGTTAGAAGCAAATGATATCGCACGTGCCGTAGTATACGCGGTTACACAACCGGATTATGTGAATGTTAATGAAGTGACAGTAAGACCGGTATAGTTAACATAAAGGGAATGCTGAAAGAATCAGCATTCTCTTTAATTTTAGTTCTTATCGAAAATTTTTTTGCTTTTTAATCATCGAAGTTTCTGTAATATCACATTTCAGACTTCAGTTCTTCCGTAATCTCTTGAACCAGATCTGGTCGGCCATGATATTGTGCAGGTGTGTTCTGAAGCAGTTCAATTTTCCATCCCTTTGGCTGCTTTGCCGCCACAATTGTCTGATAGGCATTTAATTCAGGATTCAGCTCTGTCTGGCCAGGTGGTACCATACCTACAATTGCGCGTAAGATTGCTGTATCCTCTCCGACAAAACGGACTTCTTTAACATTCGTTACAAATGGTGGGGTAGGGTGGTCGTGAAATATTGCGCTAAGTTGCGAAATCATTTCATCTTGCCCCGACATCAGACTGCCATCAAACCCAATCGACTCACCAGATTCGGTAAATTGCCCTGCCATATCATGGGCACTTCTAGTGTTCCATCCGTCAATCATTTTCTGGTAAAGCGCTTTGATTTCAGTTTTATCATGCATGATTATTCTCCTCCAATATCTTCAATCGAATTATACTTTTTTACTAAACCCAAATGCACAGTTTCCCATAAATAAAATGATACTATTGTCAGGTGGGGGCTCCAAACCGGCTGTTTGTCGACTAAAATTTTTCGGCGTTCTGACTTTTCAACTTCATAAAGCCATTTTGCTCCCCGCTGGATACCAATATCATCTATTGCCAGCACATTCATTCGGCCTAATGAAAAAATAAGGAACATTTCAGCTGTCCATTTTCCGATACCTTTAATACTTGTCAAAAGTTTAATAACCTTCTGATTATCAAGTTTGTGCAGCTTTTGTAAATCAACTTCGTTATGATAGACCTTTTCAGCCAGATCACGTAAATAGATAACTTTTCGTGCTGATAAACCGATTGAACGCAATTGTTGCTCAGATATTATAAGAATGGAGGCAGCTGTAATGTTATTTTCCATAAGTGATTCAAGCCTTGTATATATGGAGTTTGCTGCCTGTACTGAAATTTGCTGTCCAATCATTGAACGAACCATTGATGTAAAAAAGTCGAGACGCATTACAACTTCGATATTTCCAATAATTTGTACGAGTTTATTCATTTGCGGATCAGCATTGCATAATTCTTGTACAGATTTGTCACCTTGATAAATTTTAATCTTCTCCATAATCCACCTCCATATAATTATAGAATGATTTTTATTATTATTACAAAGAATACCGGTGTGAAACATAGATTTGTTAGCCTATTTACCAAAACTTTGATAATATAGAGGAAGTGGACATAAGGTTTTCCTGCGTTTTATATGATTTTTCGTATGAAATTGCTATTTTACTATTTGAGGAAGGTGGATATTATATGAGTAAACCAAAAATAGTCGTTCTTGGCGCTGGTTATGCTGGCATGATGACGACCAAACGATTAATGCAAAAACTAGGACCAGATGAAGCGGAGATAGTATTAATAAATAAACATAACTATCACTATCAAACAACCTGGCTTCATGAGGTTGCTGCTGGTACAAGAAATCAGAATCAGGCACGAATGATGATCAGTGATGTGATTAATCCAAATCGTGTAAGTCTGATTTATGATGAAGTTGTTGAAGTGAAAAAAGAAGAGAATCGTGTTGTATTAAAAAATAGTGAAGTTTCTTATGACTATCTTGTTATTTCACTCGGTTTTGAAACAAATACATTTGGAATTAAAGGAATGGAAAAGAATGCATTTTCCATTACAGACATCGAATCTAGCCGTATGATTCGCGAACATATTGAATATCAATTTGCCAAATACAGTACTTCAGATAAGAAGAATGAAAATGATTTAACAATTCTTGTTGGCGGTGGTGGCTTCACTGGCATCGAATTTGTTGGTGAACTTGCTGAACAAGTACCGAAGCTTTGCAAAAAATATGATATTGATCGCAGTAAAACACGTATCGTTAATGTCGAAGCAGCACCAAGAATTTTACCTGGCTTTAATGATGATTTAGTAGCATACGCTAAAGAGTCATTGGAAAGTCGTGGTGTTGAAATTCGCGAAGGTGCCAAAATCTCCGAGTGTAAGAAGAACAGCTTTGTAATTGGAGATGATGGGGAAGAGATTAAAGCTGGAACGATCGTATGGACAGGCGGTGTAACCGGTAATTCTATTCTCGGCAAATCAGGGTTTGAAATAACAAAAGGTAAAGTTACCGTTGAATCTGATCTTCGTGCACCAGGTGAAGAGAACATCTTCATTATTGGGGATTGTGCCTGGGTAATGAATAAAGAGGAAGGTCGTCCATACCCGCCAACTGCACAAGCTGCAATGCAACATGCTGATACATGTGCTGCAAACTTAAAAGGACTGCTTCGTAATGAACCATTAGAAAGCTTTACATTTGATGACAAAGGTACAGTAGCATCCCTTGGTGAAAGTGATGCAATGGGAACTGTGTTCTCTGAGCGCCTGCTTTATGGTACACCTGCTACTGCAATGAAAAAAGTGATTGATAACCGCTACCTGTTCTTACTTGGCGGACCTAAACTTATCTTGAAAAAAGGTAAATTACGCATGCTCTAAATAAATGAGGAGGGACATTTTATGAAAAATGGAACATTATATGTATTATTGATTGCAATTGCATCAATTATCGGGTACACGGTAGCAACACGTAACCTAGAGGATTCAAGAGATTTTAGATAAAACAAATCAAAAAACCATTCTGTTTAAGCAGCAGGGTGGTTTTTTTAGCTGTTAAGAAACTTGAAGTTTACCGGACACCAGAGACCTTATTTGGCAGAAATTCACGTAAATGGTGGTGTTTGCGGACACCAGGGATCTTATTATAAAAATCCAGTTAAATAACCATGATATATGTAAGAATAAGGGCTTATGTGTCCGGATAACTTCGAGAAGGTTACTTTTATCTAGAAATAGTGTCTCCTGTGTCCACTAAAATCAAGTTAGAGAGGTATTTTCATAATCCTTTCTTACTGCATAAGTTCAAATAAGGCTCATCTTATTGAGCTTGTCGATAAGTCGGCTTTTCTCAGATTAATTTATTAAATCAGTGATGGATATCACTGTTTACATAGTGTTAATGATTTATAGTGGAGTTATCAGAGGAGGTTTTTTCGTGAGTATTGAACTTATTATCTTACTAGCATTTCTTTTTATCGTTGCATTGGTTGGGACATTACTAGTATTTAAACAAGAGGAAAATAAGATGAAAAAATATGAAGAAGAAGGAGATAGTGTAGAAGATCAGTTGAGACGCTCACATGAATATGAGTCATCATCGTTAAAGTCAAATCTCCCCCTGCAACTTATCATTTACACGATTACGATTGTAATTTCGCTTGTGGTTTTTGCAATTTATCTTTCTTAATGACAACATAAAGGCAGTTATTAATTATTACATGTTTTTATTTATCTATCGAATACTAAGACAGGAGGTGGTTATTTGTTAACCGTTATCTTGTCTTTTTTATTAGTTTCGACTCCTCTAACGCTAACCAGTGATCAAAAACCTGTAGGGGAATTATTGAAGAGTGACTTTTCGTTAACCTATGTGGATAGGCTATTTGTAAATGATCAAAAGCTGGAACTCGAAATGGACGTTTTAAGTGAAAAAATATACAAAAAACCCATAAATGCAAAACTTGATGATGACGGTCAAATTGTCCAGGAAAAACCGGGGGTTATGCTTGACCGTATTAAATTTCGACAGTTGTTTCAGGATTATTTTTACGATGGGAGCAGGGAAGAAATAAGTCTTCCAAGACAAAAGGTTTATCCACGTGTTGATAGTGAGTTACTTGCAGAAATTCGTGAAAAGAAAATCGGCAGCTATATTACGTATTTTTAAAAGGATAATAAGGAGAGATCACATAACATTGTGCTTGCAACTGAAGCGATAAATAATTATGTTGTTTTTCCGGGAGAAAGGTTCTCCTTTAATAATATAGTTGGTAAAAGAACGAAAGATAGAGGGTACAAGCGAGCGCCTGTAATTGTAAAAGGGGAACTGGCAGAAGACATTGGCGGTGGAATATGCCAAGTTTCTTCAACATTATACAATGCGGTAGAACTTAAGGGTATTCAAATAATTGAACGATATTCACACAGTCGAAGCGTTCCATATGTACCGCCAGGACGTGATGCAACAGTTAGTTGGTATGGTCCTGACTTTGTCTTTAAGAATAATTACCGGCAGCCTATTCTGATTCGGGCATCAGCTGAAGAGGGGAAAATGATTATCAGGATTCTTTCCTCTGAATCACTATGAGTCTGTTCTGCATCCATCATGGTCACACTGATTGACGGGCACAAGCCTTCTATTTTTGGCGATTTTTTTGTATATAAATTCGCCTAATCCAATCCATTTGAATAAATACATGAAGGGCAACAGAATCCACATGAGCGGCAGCTTTCTGGACACTTCCATAATGGCATCAAACCCTTTATACCATTTATCCTGATGATATACATGCAGGCTTTCTTCCATTTCTTTAGGGTAATTGTCCAGCATACGGAATGACTTAAATGAAAGTTTGTTCCTCCAATCCATTTTATTCCAGAATAGTGATGAACTTGTGCACATTTTACAATAGCTGTCATAATAAATAATCATGCCAATAACACACACCCCTTTAGCTTTATTTTAACATGAATTTTGGTTAATATTTAATCAGGGAGGTGAGTTTTGGTTATAGATATTCTGAATTTAGAAGAACTATTCAACGATAATGTGTCAGATGAATATAAAGATGATTTGGTTCAGATTTTGGACGAGTTTAAGCGTGGACACTATCCGAACGTCTTGTCCAAGTCGAAAACATTACGCGAAAATAATGAATTACATACAGTTCTAGTTCAAAAGTTATGGATGGTTGAGGCGATTTGTCACGATGAAATTGGTGAAGGCAAGGCAGCATCCGAGATAATCGCTCAATTATATACGAATGAAGACAGCGATTTAATGTTACTCGGTGAACTCGCATTTATGTGTGACTATAAATTAGCACGCAGAATTATGACGGCTGCTATTAAACAAATGGAGGAAGAGAAAGAGGCCGATCGAATAAAACTTGCACGGGGCTATTTGGTATTGGCTGAAGTGGAAGAAAAGCTTGAAAAATTGGTTCGCTCTGTAAGGTATTTCCAAAAAGGCTGGGTTATTTTGAGGAAGATGATAACCGGGACCAGTATATGATTTTTTATATTCATTTTAAAATTGGGATACTGTATTCGATGCAAAATAAAGGAGATGAATCGATTTCATACCTCAAAAAAGTTATCGAAATGGCGGGTAATGATAACGAGGAGCTTAAAATTAAAAGCCTCGTAAGCATTGCTAAAACATACGGCAGTAAAGATCAAAATGAACAGGCTTATCCATACTTGGAAGAAGCATTACAGCTACTTGAGGATTCCTCATTAGTAAATACGATAGTACATGCTGAGGCATTAACAGAAATGGCATACTATTACTTTGACAAATCAAACCTTAATGAAGCTGTTCCTTATTGTATAGATGCAATTGAAACGTATAATAACCTGCAATTTCCGTCTCATCGACAGTTAGGTATGATTCATATGCAGTACGCTTATTGTCTCCAACATATGGAAGGAAGCAATCTTCTGGATGCATCCAAAAATTACGAAAGAGCAATTGAGCGCCTTGAACTGACAAAGGATCATCAGCTACTGGAAAATCCATTAGGTGATGTAATAGCATTTTTTAATTACATAAACAATACAAAGAAAAAAAGATACTATGAAAATAAATTTGTAGAGATGCCTAATAGTTAAAAGATTTCCTTGACAGTGTTCAGGATACACCGTATTATTATAGGTGATAATGATAATCTTTATCAATTAGTAAATTTGAAGTGGGTGAGAAAGATCGATCTGTTTGAAGTAATGCGTGGCCGGCGCACGATCCTTGATTACAAAGAACACAAGGTAGATAGAGATTTACTTAATAACTTATTTGACCATGCAGCATATGCTCCGAATCATCACTTAAAGGAACCATGGAGAATTAAAATTTACGAAGATGAAGCTCGATCTGCCTTTGGTGAAAAAATTGTGGATAGTTACATACGATTCGGATATTTAAACACACTTTCAGATGAAAAGTTAAAGAAAGCTCGACAAAAGTATGATCGATTTTTCAATTCCGTACCACACCATGCTCTTTTCTACATGGATAAAGAGGATGATGGCGGGTATCTGGATGATGAAAACTATGCTGCTGTGTGTGCATTAATCCAAAATTTTCAGTTAGCAGCCTGGTCGGAGGGAATAGGTACGATGTGGACAGCGAAACCGACACTTTTGGATGAAGAATTTATAAGAGATATTGGTTTATCGCCAACTGAACACCGGTTAATAGCTGTTGTTCAAATTGGGTATCCTAACAGAATCCCGCGTAATCGTGGACGGACACCTATAAGTAACTCCATCGAGTGGATTCAAACAGAATAAAGGAGCGATTCAAATGAAGAAATTAGCCATTTTTATGTTAATTTTAATAGTATCTATCTTAGCTGCTTGCAGTGGAAACAGTGATGACGATAATGCGAATGAAGATAATAGCTCAAATGATGAGCGTAAAGTAAAAATCCAGGATGCTTTAGGTGAACAAACAATTGAAGGGACACCTGAAAAAATAGTAGCACTAGAGTGGTCTTACGCAGAAAATCTGTTGGCACTGGGAGTTCAACCAGTTGGTGTTGCCGATTTGGATGGCTTTCATCAATGGGTAAATATCGATAAGGAATTTGATGAGAGTGTTAAAGATGTGGGAACACGCCAGGAACCAAATCTGGAAGCTATTTCCCGATTAAATCCAGACTTGATTATTGCGGTTAAATTCCGTCATGAACAGTACCTGGATAAATTAAAAGAAATTGCTCCAGTTGTTACGTTTGCTCCATATGGTGAAGAAGCTGTGCAGGACCATTATCAGAATATGGTTGACGAATTGAACACGGTTGCTAAAATAGTTAACAAAGAGGACGAAGCAGAGCAAGCGGTAACGGACCTGAATAACTTTATCGATGAACAAAAGCAGCGTGTAGCAGACGCAGGGCTGGAAGGCTCGAAATATGTTGCAACACAGGCGTTCACAGCACAAAATACGCCGACAATAAGATTGTTCACCGAGAATTCTATCGTTGCCAAATTAATGAGTAAACTTAGCTTTGAGAATGCTTATTCAACAGATAAGACAGAAGTATACGGGTATAGCGAAGTCACAGTGGAAGCACTGCAAAATTTTCAGGAGGATGATCTCCAATTCCTGTATATTGTACAGGAAGAAGATAATATTTTTGAAAATCAGCTTAAAGGAAATCCAGTATGGGAAAATTTAAGCTTTGTCAAAAATGGTAACACCCATCAATTACCAGGTGATACGTGGACATTTGGTGGTGTATTATCAGCAGAAGTTTTAACAAAACAGTTAGTCGATGCTATGGTAAAAGAGTGATTTGATGAATGAGGCATTACGAAAATCTATGATTGCGGTTCTCACCTTTGGGGGTGGAACCGCGCTTTTGTGCATATTAACCTTTATACATATAAATCAGGGAAGTGTATCCATTCCAACAGGTACAATTATTGATTCAATCTTTGCGCCGGAAGATACATTACAGCATCATACGATTCGTACGTTACGGCTGCCACGTGCGGTCATGGGCATTATTGCCGGGGGTGCGCTTGCAGTTGCTGGTGTTGTTCTGCAAACAGTGACCAAGAATCCATTATCATCTGCAAGTACATTAGGAATTCATTCCGGGACTTATTTTGCAGTAATCTTTAGTACGGTGTTCTTCCCAGCGGCATTACTGGGAAATGGAATTATTGTCGCGTTTCTAGGCGGTATTTTAACATTCTTCATTGTGTTCATATTATCAGGTGGTAACAGTGCCACGCCAGTACGCATGGTTTTAGCCGGAATGATTGTGACATTTCTGTTTTCCTCCTTGACAAGTTTATTGCAGATTTTTTATGAAAATGAAACAGCGGGTTTATTTTTATGGGGCTCTGGTACGCTTGTTCAAAATGACTGGAGCGGCGTGAATTTTTCTTTACCGTTTGTAGTAATTGGTTTAGTAGTTATTCTGGGATTTACATTCAAAATGGATACACTGACATTAGGTGATGATGTTGCTGTTGCACTGGGCCAAAACGTAAACGTCGTCAAGTTTGTATCGATTATTGCTGCTGTATTACTGACGTCGGTAACAGTAAGTGTTGTCGGGCCAATAGGATTTGTTGGACTGGTGGCTCCACATATTATAAAGTTAATTGGCTATCGAAAACATTTGCCATTAGTTATCGCCTCGTTTATCTGGGGAGGAAATGTACTGCTGTTTGCTGACGTATTGGCAAGGGTGATTGATCCATCATTTTCGGAACTGCCTGTTGGTGCTATAACTGCACTTATAGGGGCGCCGTGGCTGATTTACTTGGTCTTACGTATGAAGCGGTCAAAATATGGCGAAGAGAACTCAGCAGTTATGGCTGGAAAAGCAACTATGAGTATGTCGCTGAAGATTGTTATCCCTTTATTGATTAGTATTATTATCCTTACTATGATCGTAAGTTTGGCGTCTGGAAATTATGGGTTTGAACCGATACTGTTATGGAATACGTTTTTTGGTGAATCAAATGATTTCATGCTTGGTCTGATACTGGATTTACGTTTGCCTAGGGCACTCGTGGCGTTGCTTAGTGGAATGGTGCTTGCTGTTAGCGGGTTAATTTTTCAAGGTGTATTACGGAATCCATTAGCAGATCCATCCGTTATTGGAATTACTTCCGGAGCTGGCGTTGGCGCATTGCTTACAATGTATGTATTTGGCGTGTCTGCTGTTTGGGTTCCGATTGGAGCAATGGTTGGTTCATTTGTATTTTTTGTGTTTGTTATGATTTTGGCGGTTCGCGCACAATTTCAGCCTACCATTCTGGCCTTGCTTGGGATAGGTGTTTCTGCGTTTGGTTCAGCCATTATCCAGATATTAGTCGTTCAGGCTGATATGGGAGTTGCTTCTGCGCTTACGTGGCTATCTGGGACAACCTATGCCAGAGGGTGGTCGGAATTACTTGATTTCCTGATTTGGCCTGTAGTGATTTTGTTTCCGTTATTGTTAATACGAATTCGTGTGCTTGATACATTGTCCTTAGGTGATGATACTGCAAAAGGATTAGGATTAAATATAATGTCTGCCCGGTTTCAGTTAGCTCTAATTGCAACATTGTTGGCCGCATTCAGTGTGGCTGCTGTTGGGGCAATAGGATTTGTCGGCTTAATTGCACCACATGCGGCTCGATTACTTGTGGGGCCGTCGAACCAGCGCTTGCTGCCAGTTACAATTTTAATCGGTGGTGCGCTGCTAGTGATAGCCGATTTATTTAGCCGTACGTTATTAGCTCCAAATGAGATACCCTCAGGGATTCTTGTTGCGATAATTGGTGCACCATACTTCCTGTGGCTAATGAAGAAACGTGCTTGATGAGGTAGCTGTTAATTGTATAGAAAAGCAAAAGAGTGTGCTCCAATTGATAACGGGTTCCGTTACCTATCGCAAACATTTAAAATCTAAGCAAAAATGACTATCAAATCAATCTAGACTGATTTGTTAGTCATTTTTTATATATGAATGGGTTTTTATTGAAAATCACCTAAAATTTGCATAGAGATTTATAAGCTAATTAGTTAGGCTACAATAGCTGTTATGATTACATTTTCGTCTATAAATTATACGGAAATCAGCGTAAATGGGGATTTGTTTAGATTCGTCAATACTACAATTCATTTTAAATATGTGGAGTGTTGTATGGTCTTATTTATAGAAATAAAAATGAAATCAAGTAGGAGTAAAAATCTATTAGGGCTTTCTATTGCTTTGGTAGTAGCAGGCACAGCAGCCTTTTTAAGGACAGTAACTTAGCTTACCGTAATCGGGCGCACTTGTCGAACAATGCACCCTGTTTGTATTAGCCTAGATTGTGTGAAGTAAGGTTTATTAAAGAGTAAGTTGTTTATGAAGGAGAAATTTAATCTTTGTTGAATTATTATTTTAATTGAAGTGAGAAATTCGCTCATGGAATTATCAAGGTCCCAACTATTTGCTTTAGAGTATATTACAAACTATGCGAAGTACTACAATAATGAGGATCAGGAAACAATTCATATTCTTCATATGTCTAATTTATCGTATGAAATATGTAATGATGCCATCGCAAGGTTTAAAGGACTCACAAAGGTAGCACTGCATTTTCATCTGACCAAATCCGACTATGAAAAATGTTGCAGAGGCATTACTTGGGCGGGGAAAATTCAAGAGCCAGTTTGAGACATTCCTATCCAATTGAAAAGCCATTATTAGAACCATCAAGCAAGGTATTCAAACCGTAATCTTAACCAATATAGAGCAGTTAATATGTGAACTTTAAAAGTATTTGAATCAAGCTTTACTAAGGCATACTTTCTTCGGCGCGTCTTTTTTATGCTCTGGGTAAGGATGGGTAAGGTAGTAAAACTAATAAATCATTCAAATTTTTGCTCACTCCTAGAAAATAATATTAATTTTTCGAAAACTATTGACCTTATAGGTAAATTAAATTATAATGGTATTGACCTTAAAGGTAAATTACTTAAATGAAGGTGGTTATTATGCTTCCAAAAGTTTTGAATCTGGAACCCAAAAGAAAAGATGTTATTTTAAATGCAGCATTAAAGGAATTTGCAACGAAGGGGTTTGATGATGCCTCGACAAATGTTATTGCAAAAGAGTCCGGGATTTCAAAGGGGTTAATGTTCCACTATGTAAATAGCAAAAAGAATCTTTTTCTTTTCCTTTATGATTATTGCACTGACATGATTAATAAAGAGTATCTTGATTTAATGAATTTTAACGAACAAGATATTTTCGAGAAGTTGCGTCAATCATATCTTCTTCAGATTGAGTTGCTGCAAAAGCATCCTTGGATTTTCGATTTTATCAAAATTACTGCGACTACGCAGTCTGATGAAATTAATAAGGAGCTGGAAGGAAGAGTTAAAGAGAAACAATTATTATGCCAAGAAACTATGTTTGATAAAGTTGATGAATCTAAATTCAGAGAAGGACTTGACATTGAAAGAAGCAAGCAGCTAATTTTTTGGTCGAATATTGGTTTTACCAATCAAATATTAGAGGATATTAGAAACTCAGAAATTACTGAATTAGATTATGACAATATTCTTATAGAACTTGATGGTTACCTTAATGAACTCAGGAAAATCTTTTATAAATAAAAATTATTGATTGGAGGTATTGATATTACCATGAGAGATTATATAAATAAACACCAAGGTGATGCGCCGATTGGACGTTTTTATAACGTGGAAGAACGACACTTGTTACTCGACCGTGCTGGGACCGGGAGTCCAGCAGTAGTATTTTTACCGGCAGCCGGCATGGTTGGACTTGACTATCTGAATATTCATAATCAAATTAGTCAGCATACAACATCAGTGATCTATGATCGAGCGGGGACGGGTTGGAGCGATCAGGTTAAGCTGCCTCGAAGTGCCCTCGAGGTCACCGATGAATTGCGAAGTTTTTTATATACCGCTGGAGTACCAGCTCCCTATCTATTCGTCGGTCACTCGTTGGGTGGAATTTACGCACGCCGGTACGCTCAAAGGTTTCCAGATGAGGTAGCCGGAATGCTTCTGTTAGAACCGCCTCACGAGGACTTTCTCCCCCATACACCAAAGTTAAAGAAACGCTACTTACCTCAGCAGAGTTTTGCAATTGTTCGGACACTACTAACTTATAAGCGATCCTTTCGTGGATTATTCGATCAGATGTTTGCCGAGTGGCCGGAATCGATACGTGAACCGTTGATTGACTATCATCTCAGGACATTATCGAAAACGATTTCGGAGAAGAAGAACTTGAACAGCGAACTTTATAGCGAGGTACGTAAAGGAGGAGACTTGCCGGATATCCCGTTAATCGTGTATACAGCGATGGGAATCGACCCATTTACGACTCAGATCACGAGTAAATCATTTCTGCGCGAGACTAATGATCCATTCAATAATGTAAAAAACACGATTTATACAAAATTAGCTAATTCAGTTCCACGTGGGGAACATCGTATACTCGAAAATGCTGGTCATGCCACAATCCATACAGATTGTCCAGACGAAGTCATCGAAGCAATCTGGGACTTATTCGACTTAAGTACAACGCATGGAAAAACGAACAATAGAAATAAAGAGATGTGATTCCTCAACTAGAATACACTGTTTTTCGCTATATAAAAATGGGCTGAATGAACAGGAAGTCGAGGGATGATATAGATCGTCAAACATAAATTAAAAAGTTTGATAAGCAGGCAAAAAATACAATAAACGAAGAAGAAACGGTCAGGCCAATAGGTTTTGTCAACGAATTTTTCAAGAATCCAAAGGAAAGGTTTTGGAAGTTGCCATTGGTTCTGGACTTAATTATCCTTTCTACAGTAGAGATATTGAATTGACAGGATTGGATTTTAGTCATGAAATGGTGAAAACAGCTCAAAATGTGGTAAAAAGACTATCCTTTTAAAACGACATATATACAAAATGAGATAAGCCAAGTATTCTAATCAACAAAAAGCACCGCATTATGCGGTGCAATTTAATATACGTTTTAACCTACAATTTAGTATACAAATTAGAGTTTTCGATAGGCAACGGAACCCGTTACTCTTTTAATACTGTGAGGACCCTATACTTGCTTTTCTTTGATCCAATTTATCAGTCCTCCATGCAGTATAATATCTTTTTGGCGTGGTGTTAAATTATGTTCAACTGTAATATCTTCACCTTTATCAGCGAGTGTGGCAGTCAATTTATCACCTTCCATAAATTGACTGCGCAGATTTGAAAATTTCATCACTTCCCCTTGGGTAAGCCTATCGTAATCGGCATCATTGGTAAATTTCAATGGAAGAATACCGAAGTTTATAAGATTTTGCCAATGGATTCGAGCATAGTCTTTTACAATGGCAACACGTAATCCAAGATAACGCGGAGCTAATGCAGCGTGTTCACGACTGGAACCCTGACCATAGTTATAACCGCCGACTATCGCATGACCGCCGGCATTTTTACTTTCAATGCCCCGATTAACATAGGTTGAATCAACAGCTTCAAATGTAAAATTACTAATCTCAGGCAGGTTGCTGCGGTATGGAAGAACGCGTGCACCACCAGCAAGTATTTCATCCGTAGATATATTATCACCAACTTTAAGAAGGATTGGAACTTCCAGCTTATCCGGCAGACTCCCCATTTCAGGAATGGAAACGATGTTTGATCCTTTTACTAAATCTACTTCTTTTGCTTGTTCAAGTGGGAGTGGTCTGTCTAATAGATCCTCAACGTTCGGGTCACTTGGTTCACTTACTTTCGGATAAGCAAAATCCATCGTTCTTGGGTCGGTTATTTCACCTGTCAGCGCTGATACAGCAGCAGTCTCTGGGCCACATAAAAATACACTATCCTCACTCGTCCCTGATCTGCCAGGGAAATTCCGTGGCGTTGTCCGCAGGCTGTTTCTGCCTGAAGCAGGGGCTTGACCCATGCCAATACATCCATTACAGCCTGCCTGATGTAATCTGGCACCAGCCTGCAATAGACTGGCAATATGAAATTCTTTTACCAAATTTGTTAGCATTTGTCTTGATGTTGGATTGATATCGAAGGACATTCCATCCGCAATGCGTCGACCTTTTACAATTTCAGCCGCAACAGCAAAATCACGATAGCCTGGGTTTGCTGATGAACCAATATATGATTGATAGATTGGGGTTCCAGCAATATCACTAACTGGTACAACATTCCCCGGACTGGAAGGTTTGGCAATCAACGGTACCAGTTCTGATAAATTGATTTCATCATAACTATCGTAGGTGGCGTCGTTATCAGCAACCAGTTCTACCCAGTCATCTTCGCGGTCTTGCTGGTCTAAGAATCGTTTCACCTCATTGTCTGACGGAAATACTGTTGCAGTAGCACCTAATTCTGCTCCCATGTTTGCGATGACATGACGGTCCATAGCAGATAAATTATCCAGGCCTGGTCCATAATACTCAATTATCTTACCGACACCGCCCTTAACATCATAACGTCTGAGCATTTCTAATATTACGTCCTTTGCACTGACCCAATCTGGTAAGTCACCGGCCAATTTCACACCCATTACTTCAGGCATTTTAATATAAAACGGTTCACCAGTTATCGCCATGGCAACGTCAATTCCGCCAGCCCCCATGGCAAGCATCCCCATGCATCCATTAGCGCATGTGTGGCTATCTGAGCCAAGAAGTGTTTTGCCTGGGACAGCAAGTCGTTGCATATGAACAGGGTGACTCACCCCGTTTCCAGGTCGACTATAATACAGTCCGAACCGTTGTGCTGCACTTTCCAAAAATAAATGGTCATCCGGATTCTTGTTGTCTACCTGAATAAGGTTGTGGTCTACGTACTGTGCAGAAGCTTCTGTCTTGGCATAGTCCAATCCCATTGCTTCAAGCTCCAGCATGACCATGGTTCCAGTAGCGTCCTGTGTTAGTGTTTGATCTATGTCGAGACTAATTTCCGATCCTGGTTCCATCTTTCCTGATTTCAGATGCTTTTTAATTAGTTTTTGAGCTACATTTAAAGTCAATTTTAGTCCTCCTTTTTAAAGTTTCCAGTAAATTGTATCCATAGATGTGTTTACCTCAAAAGACGGTAAATAAAACAGGGGAGGTTTAGAGGTTGGAATTATATAGGAACAATTTTCGCTATAAGTTAGGAAGTCACAGGTATCACTCAATAAAAAAAGGATGCCACCTTTTTGGTGACATCCTGTCTGTTTTGTTTACGCTTCTTTATGTGCTTCAATTTCGAAATTAATTTTAATTTCGTCACCAATTAATACGCCACCAGTTTCTACTGCAGCGTTCCAGGTTAAACCGAAATCTTTACGGCTAATTTTAGTTCCGCCACTAAAGCCAGCAACCGTATTGCCACTCATTGGATCTTTACTTTGTCCTTCAAATACTACATCAGCTGTTACAGGATTAGTTGTTCCGCGAATAGTTAAATCGCCAGTAACATCGTAGTTGTTATCTGATTTTTTCTTGATGTCTGTTGCAACAAATGTGATCTTTGGATAGTTTTCAACATCAAAGAAATCTCCTGAACGTAAATGGTCGTCACGATCTTTATTACGAGTATTAACGCTGCTTGCATCAATTGTTACTTCAACTTTTGAATCTGTTAAGTTTTCTACATCAGCTTCTATAACAGCATCAAAATCATCAAAGCTTCCTTTCGCTTTTGAAATCATCATATGTTTTACTGAAAATCCTAATTCACTGTGTACTGTGTCTACACTCCATGTTGTTCTTGTCATGTAAATCCCTCCATAAATTTTTCAATAGTTACTTTATGTAACTTAGTATAAAATGATAAACAGGTATTGTCAAGTAATTTATGAAAAAATTTTGATTTCAGAATATAATTACCCATTTTTTAATGTAAATAAACAATTTAGGCGTGCTATAATAAACTTTAGAAGTCATAGATTAAGAGGTTGTGAAAAATGAGTCAATTAAGTATAATCCCATGTGGCAGGAAAAAAATATGGGATAATAATCCAAGTATAGGTGCTGTTCCGGCGAAAGAAGCGTATATCGGCACATTACATAGGCTCTGCAGAAATTATGCAGAACAGTTTACCGATAAATGGGTAATACTTTCTGCCAAGCACGGTTTTCTGTTCGCTGATGATATTGTTACTGGCCAGTATGATGTGACATTTAATCAAAAAAGTGATCAGATTATTACATTTGATAGGCTGAGAGAACAAGTTCGAGATAAAAAGCTCGATATGTTTGATGAATTAGTTGTTCTAACGGGAAAAAAATATAAACCGGTTATTAATGGGTGTTTTGATGACAATCTTTCACGGACATTTCCTCTTGCGCAATATGGAGGAATTGGTTATATTCTGCAGGCATTAAAGCAATCTCTGGAAAAAGACACACCAATTCACTAATTAGATAGGAGAATAGACATAATGAATCGTGTAGTTTTGATAGCAATTGTTTTAATAATATACATGGTATACATCACATTTAAGCATAAGGAGACAATGAAGAAGTTGTCCTTCCCACAACAGTTGGGGGTAGCAATTTCATTCCTTGGTGTTGTTGGAATCGGATGTTACATCCTTTTCAATAGTGTTCGTTATTTTGATGCAGCAGTGTCTAATGATATTTTTAGTATGATTATTCAATTTATCATTGCCTTAGTTGTATTGGTCGTAAGCGTACTTGCTTTTAGTGCAATTGCCTATAAAATAACAAATGGTATATTACCAATTGAACGAAAACGAAAATAATACCGAAAGAGATAGGACTAAAACTGTTTACTTATACAAATAATAATAGGCTAGGATGTTTAGAACGTTCATTTACTATGGATAGATCTAATATGTAGTTGATATAAATTACGAAATAAATTAAATATTTAGTGTGGCTTTCTGACCGCGCAGTTGGAATATACTCACTTTCCGTGGGCTCACCACGAGCCTCCTCGCTCGCAAAGAACGCTCCCTGCGGGGTCTCTTAGGATCTAGTTTAGTGGTATAAAATCTTGTTTTTTTTAGTTCTAGTGAATAAAAAACAGCGTAGTGTATTTCCGAAGCGGTGTCATAGCACTCAGCTATTTACCCATGTTAATTCGCAGTTTATATCTAATCAGCAACGAAAATAAATCCGAACTAATTCGAATTCTATTTTAAGAATTTGAATCTTAGTTCGGATTTTACTTTGACTAAAACACTTTTGTCCCGGCCTCTTTTGTGCAGCTAAGTACTTATTTCTGCTTTCTTACTGGAAAAACCAAAAGTTTCTATTCTAATGCCACTTTTCAAGTCTGGGGTTCGATTGTTCGTGTAGAACAGATAATTTGGATTGCCCCTACAATAGCCGTTCCATTATTACACCAACTTGAAAATACTATTTATAACAAGTCTCTTACAGGAGGTGAAAAAGTGGATAAAGGTACTGTAATAAGAACGGCTGCACTTCTTTTGGCACTTGTGAACCAGTGTCTTGTTATGTTTGGAAAATCCCCGTTACCAATTGATAGTGAAATGCTAGAACAAGCAATGTCATTTTTATTCCTAGTTGTAACATCGGTATCCGCTTGGTTTAAAAATAACTATGTAACAAAAACAGGCATGAAGCAAAAGGCAGTAATACAGGAAAAAGGCTTAATAGGCAAAAATGGAGGTAAGTAAATGAAACCAGTTTTAATAATTGATCCAGGTCATGGAGGAAAAGACCCAGGTGGTGGATCCAATCAATATTGGCTTGAGAAAGATATGAATCTAGCAATCTCACTCTATCAGTACAAACGCTATCAGCAGTTAGGAATTCCGATTGCAATTACCCGGCAAAAGGATGTCACCTTATCACCTGCAGAAAGGACGAAGATTGTCCGGGATAGTGGTGCAAGGTATTGTCATTCTAATCATATCAATGCTGGTGGAGGGGATGGTGGTGAGGTTATCCATTCTATCTATGGGGGAGAGAATATGGCAGAAGAAATAGCTTTTGGATTGCAGGATGCAGGTCAAAATATACGCAGGGTCTTTACAAGGACACTGCCAAATGATCGTACACGTGACTTTTATTATATGAACCGTGATACGGGAAAAGTTATCACTAATATAATTGAATATGGCTTTGCCGATTCGCGGGGAGACGATATACGCAAGATAAAGGATCATTGGCTGGAATTAGCCGAATCTGTTGTCAAGGCCTTTTGCTCGTTTAGTGAATTTTCCTATAAAGGTAATGGAATTGGCGCAACACTTAATAAATATTTAAGTCTGCCATCGAAAGCCTCAAGCTGGCGAGTGTATCCATTGGATGCAACTCCGATTAAGGGGAATGAAAAAGGTTTTTTACGCCCGGATAAATTTGGTGGATTAACATATAAAGTTATAGGCAGAACGCAGGCACATGTCTACTTAATTCAAACACGGGATTTTGGCAAGGTTCAAATTTATGCTCATCCAAATACAGGGGCTATTGTATCAACAAAATAAGTTCTTTTACCATAAGAAACCGTTGTCAATTGTATGTTGATACGTTATAATACACATAATGAAAAAAGCAGATTAATAGAAGCCTACAGGGGGAGCCGTTTGGCTGAGAGTGAACGTGCAGTTCTGACCCTTAGAACCTGTTAGTTAGTACTAACGTAGGGATGGTGGCTTTTTTGATGGAATAAAAGCAATGTTGTGAGCGGATTCCCCATCAGGAAGCTTCCCCTTGGCATTGCTTTTTTTGTATTTATTCAAAAGGGGAGGTAATTTAGAATGAGTTCGAAGCGTACGCTGTTTATGATTGAGGTGGCAATATTTGCTGCCATGGCATTACTTTTAGATATAATACCTTTTTTAAAGTTCTCGATTTGGCCACAAGGTGGATCTGTATCTTTTGCTATGATCCCAATATTCATTATGGCTTTTCGCTGGGGTTTGAAAGGTGGTCTGGTGGCCGGATTTTTGTTAGGAGTCATGCAGATCGTAATGTCCGGACCAATAATATTAACACCTGTCCAGGGTTTTCTTGATTATATTGTTGCTTTCACTATAATTGGAGTGGCAGGAATATTTGTAAAACCGGTTCAACATGCTGTCAAAGAAGGAAAAGCAAAGATAAGCTTTTTACTAATTATGTTAGGCGTATTTATAGGCTCAGCACTACGCTTTTTGGCGCATTTTACAGCCGGCATCGTGTTCTTTGGACATTATGCACCAGAAGGCCAGCCGGTCTGGTTATATTCGTTACTTTATAGTGGATCTTACATGCTGCCATCCTTTATCATCTGTACAGTTATTGTATTTCTTTTGTTTTACAAACAACCAAAAACATTATTGCAAACTGCATCGTAAATTAATCCGTTCACAGAAAATAGTCCTTTGTATTATAAGGGCTATTTTTCTATAATTAAGGTAGGGGTGATTAGGATGAAAGAACTAATCGGACAGTGTCAGTCATGTGGGCAAAACGTTTATTGTGAGGATGGTTTTTTTGACGGTGTCCAACAAAATGGAAAGCTATTTTGCAATGAATGTAACGAAAAGGAATCAAATTAGGGAATTATAGTAATCCAGCATTGTAATAATTTTTCACCGCTTTCTTTCAGTGTGCATAGGCTATAGCACACTTAAGAAAGGAAGTGTTATGGGTGGAACTAACAATATCACATTGGCTATACGGTATATTTACACTAATAATTATTTTCACAATGATTTTCAGGAAAGGTGTTGTACTTCCGTCGTTGCTTGGGACATTTGTGATTGCCTGGGTATATAACGGGAATTTAATCGATGGATTTACCGCTATATTCAATGCCAACCTTGTTGCAGCAAAGGAACTATTCAGTATATTCCTGATCATTACTTTTATGATGGCTTTGCTACACTCATTGCGTGATTTAGGTGCCGATCGAAGGATGATCCAGCCAATCCAAAAAGTAATGATAAATGGGCATGTTTCGTTTTTTGTTTTAATTGCTGTAACTTATGTCATTTCTCTCTTTTTCTGGCCGACACCAGCGGTACCGCTTATTTGTGCATTGCTGGTGCCTGCTGCAATTCGCTCAGGACTTCCAGCATTAACTGCAGCCGTTGCTGTTGCGCTGGCTGGTCAGGGGATGGCACTTTCTTCTGATTATATTGTTCAGGTTGCACCAGGGCTATCCGCAAAATCAGCCGGCATTGATGTGAATTTGGTGGCTGATAAGGCATTAATCCTATCTCTGATTACCGGTGCAGTAGCAATCGGATTAGCATACCTCTTTTATCGAAAAACAATTCGTTCAAAAAATAGTGAGCTAAATGAAAAAGAATTGGAAGCATTACAGGCAACGCAAGAGTCAACTAATAAAGCACATTCAAAACATCTGGATACTTGGAGTAAAGTATTTGCAGTACTTGTACCCATTGCCCTTTTGACAGTAGTAATCTATATGATGTATACAAAGCTTATGTCAGGACGAATGAGTGGATTTGAAGGTGGGGATGGTGCTGCATTTATTGGAGGAGTTGCTGTAATCCTGCTGTTATTATCGACAGTAGCGTTTGGTCGGCAACATGCACTTGATTATATTAGTAACCATATTACAGATGGCTTTGTGTTTGCTTTTAAGGCAATGGGACCGGTTATTCCGATTGCGGGGTTCTTCTTCCTTGGCAGTGCAGATTTTTCCGGTGGTATTCTAGGTGTGGATGAAAAGGCACCCGGATTGCTGTTTGACCTTGTTCAATCCTCACAGGCCTTCCTACCACAAAGTGCCTTATTTGCAGCATTTAGTGTATTGATTATTGGTATTATTACTGGGCTGGATGGTTCAGGATTTTCAGGTTTACCGCTGACTGGAGCACTAGCTGCTTCTCTGGAAAGTTCCTCGATTGATTCGGGAACACTCGCGGCTATTGGCCAAATGGGTTCAATTTGGACTGGTGGAGGTACAATTGTTGCTTGGTCATCTATGATTGCGATTGCTGGATTCTGTGGCGTATCAGTTATGGACTTGGTTCGGAAAAACTTTATTCCGGTTATTCTTGGATTAATTATTTCTACCGTCTTTGCTGTTTTAATTTTATAAGGACTTGAATAATTGTATATAAACAAGTAAATCCTCCAAGTAGAACAGTATTATTAGTTTATAATATATTTGTTTGATACACTTTAACAAATCAGGAAAATTTTACTACTGATGGAGGTTTTCAAAATGGCAAGCAGTACCACGAAGATTGTTCAGGAGTCTTTGGAAGCTTTACTGGATGATAAATTGTTTTTACCAGAACTGACAGACAAAACACGTGAGAAAGCATTTACGTCGTTGGTGTCTATCTTATCCACTCCTAATCATGTCAACAAATCCTATTTACGAATTGCGCTCGAAAATGGCAAAGTAACACGTGTTCCATCTTTTCGGGTTCAGCATAATAATATTCTTGGTCCGTATAAGGGTGGTATTCGTTTTCATGAATCAGTTAATGAAGATGAAGTAACTAACCTTGCATCACTCATGACACTGAAGAATGCGCTCCATGATGTACCGTTTGGTGGTGGAAAAGGCGGAGTTGTGATTAACCCGAGAGATTATAGTGTTAAAGAATTATATATGATTTGCAAGAAGTATGTGCAGTATTTCAGTGAAATTCTTGGACCTGATAAAGATATTCCAGCACCGGATGTTGGTACAGGTGACCGTGAAATGGACTGGATGATGGGTGAATATAAAAGTATTCGTCCTGGAAGTCCTTACAGAGGCAGTTTTACTGGCAAAAGTGTCGAGAACGGCGGATCGTTAGGACGAAGGGAAGCAACGGGGAAAGGTGTTTATTTCGCATTCCGCTACATGATCCATAACTTTGTTAAGAATCAGGAAAAGTGGCTTTCAGAACGTGAGAATGTTTTTGTGAAAACAGCGTTGAACCACATGGACAAAACACTGACAATGGCAGTCCAAGGATTTGGTAATGTTGGCTCAGTTGCCGCACTTGAAGCTTTTCAATGTAATCATCTGAACAATAAAATTGTCTCAGTTAGCGATCGGAATGTAACACTATATAATTCCGATGGTTTGGATATTCCAGGCCTTGTCAAATTTACATCCAATAGCGGTGGAGACCTTCCAGTTAATGATGAACAGTTAAAAGAAGCAGATGTTAAAGCTACCATTAAAGATCGTGATGACGTGTTAAGTTTGGATGTAGATGTACTATTCTTAGCAGCCCTGGGAGGACAGGTACATCAGGAAAATATGAAAGATGTAAAGGCAAGTATCATAGTGGAAGGAGCAAACGCACCGGTAACCAGTGGAGCAGATAAATATCTGAGTGAAAAAGGTGTGATTATTGTTCCTGACATCTTAGCAAACGCTGGTGGTGTCATCGTTTCTTATTTTGAATGGCTGCAAGGTCGGGAAACGCAATTTTTCAGTGAAGAAGAAATCTTTAAACGCTTATTTGATAAAATGCAGCAAACGTTTGATACCATCTTCCCACAATTTTTTGGGGATCCGTTTCCGTTGCGGCAGAACTGTTATATTCATGCCGTAATGAAAATATCAACAATCTTATATAAGCAAGGAAAACTATATTAAAAATTAAGCAGTCCAGTTCTGAGAGTAATTTATAATTAGCATACATCTCGCCCCATAGTTGAAGAACCCACTTTTTAACGGAATGAGGATCCAATATACTGATTCGGCGGATCCTCATTCCGTTATTTGTTATTTTTGCCTCAAATTCGACTGATATTCAGTTGGTAGTGTAACGAGGATCCTATTCGATTGTTTGTCGGATCTTCATTCCGATGGTAATACTTCATCTCTTAATCTTATATAATCCCGCCAGCAGTTTAAGTCATAGTGTTTTATACTCCCCAATTAGGTGCATTTTTATTATTTTATCCCTAAAACTGAACTCGTTGCCCTAATTGAACTGCTTTTTTCGGAACTCCTGAAGCTGTGATTTACTGCCCTACTTAAAATTGAACTACATTGTTTCATGTGTAATGTCTTTTTATACGGTGAAATATGTTATAATATTCAGTAAATAAGTAAAGTCGTTTTGAATGTTTTTTGAATGGGTAATCATCTATTAAAGATAATAATGTAAGCGCTACAAGGAGGGATGTTAAAAGTGAATGATAAAAGCTTGTCGTTATGGAAGACAACGAAGTATCATCAGCATTTGAAAGCAACAGAAGAGGATGAGGTTGCTAGAGAAGCCCCCATAACTATTACAGTTAATGGAGAGCAATATGCCACAATTGTTTGCACGCCAAGTGATATCTATGAAATGACACTTGGGTATTTGGCATCTGAGGGAATTATCCGTTCAGTTGATCAAGTGGAAAATCTATCGATTGATGAAGCTAAGGGTTTTGCATATGCTGATTTATCAATTCCTGTATCATTTCCTGAACGAACCGAAAGATGGATTGGCTCGTGCTGTGGGAAGAGTAGGGAATTCTATTTAAAACAGGATGTAAAAACTGCTAAAACCATCATGTCCAACACAAAAATCTCATCTAAGCAAATCTATCAATTAATGATGGAATTTGACTCCAGATCAGAAATATTTGGTAGAACAGGAGGTGTACACCAGGCAGCATTAGCATCCGGTGGTGGAGTTATAGCTTCTTATATTGATATTGGGCGTCATAATGCGCTGGATAAACTGTACGGGTATATATTGCAAAATCGTATAACCCTGAAAAATAAATGTGTTTTGTTCAGTGGAAGAATTTCGTCAGAGGTAGTACTAAAGGTTTCCAAAATCGGTGCTGGGCTATTGGTGGCCAAGTCAGCACCAACAGATCTGGCATTAAAGCTTGCTGATGATTTGCAGATTACTGCCATTGGATTCGCCCGTGACACCAGTTTGAATGTATATACTCATGAAAATAGAGTTTATTGTGATACGGATCAAAATATACATTTTCTAGGGAGGAGATAATGTGCAAAATCAGAACCATATTGTTGTTAAGTTAAATGGAGAAGAATACTTAGCAGAAAATAACCAAAATCTATTGGATTTGATTAACACCACAAGCGAGTTTGTGCCACAAATCTGTTACAACGAGTCACTGGGACCTGTACAAACATGTGATACCTGTATGGTAAAAGTTGACGGTCAAATTGTGCGTGCATGTGGAACAACAGTTGCACCTGGTATGGAAGTAAATACAACAATTGAGCCAGTGAATACAGCTCAAAAAGAAGCCCTCGACCGAATACTGGAAAAGCATGAGTTGTACTGTACTGTCTGTGACTATAACAATGGCACATGTGAGATTCATAATACAGTTGCAGAATTCGGGTTGGAGCACCAGTCAAGACCATTTGAGGCGAAACCATATGAGATTGACAATTCAAGTCCTTTTTATCGATATGATCCGGACCAGTGTATATTGTGTGGACGGTGTGTTGAAGTATGCCAGGATATCCAGGTCAATGAAACACTACTAATTGATTGGAAAAGAGAGAAGCCGCGCGTTGTCTGGGATAACGACGTACCTATTGATGATTCATCTTGTGTGGGATGTGGACAATGTGTCACTGTATGCCCGTGTAATGCCTTAATGGAAACATCAATGGTTGGCGAAGCAGGGTATATGACCGATCATAGTCCTGGACTGTTACGGTCCATGATTGATCTAACGAAAAAGGCAGAACCAGGATATGGACCTTTATTTGCGGTTTCTGACACGGAAGCGTCTATGCGTGAAGAACGGATTGAAAAGACTAAGACTGTTTGTACATACTGTGGTGTCGGCTGCACATTTGATGTTTGGACAAAGTATCGTAAAGTTTTGAAAGTAGAACCACAGCAAGATTCACCCGCAAACGGCATTTCTACCTGTATTAAAGGAAAGTTTGGATGGGATTATGTGAATTCGGATGAACGATTGACGAAGCCATTGATTCGTGATGGCGAATCTTTTGTGGAGGTAGAATGGGATGAAGCACTAGATTATGTTGTGAAGCGTTTTTCTGAGGTTAAGGATGGTAATGGTGCAGATGCACTTGGATTTATTTCTTCATCTAAAGCAACTAATGAAGAATCTTATTTGATGCAAAAATTGGCACGACAGGTAATCGGAACAAACAATATCGATAACTGCTCACGCTATTGTCAGTCACCGGCTACTAAAGGTCTTTTTCGAACTGTAGGACATGGCGGGGACTCAGGCTCAATTGATGATATTGCTGAGGCGGAAATGGTTATAACGATAGGTTCTAATACGACCGAATCACATCCAGTGCTTGGTTCACGCATTAAGCGCTCGCAAAAGTTATTTGGTCAAAAGCTGTATGTTTTTGATTTACGGAAACATGAAATGGGACAGCGGGCTGACAGGTTTTTCCAGCCTAAAAGTGGAACAGATCTAGTTTGGCTATCTGCAGTAACAAAATATATTATCGATCAAGGCTGGGAAAATCGTACGTTTGTTGATAAATGGGTGAATGGTTTTGAGGAATATAGGGAATCTTTGCGTAAGTTCACACTGGAATATGCTGAAGAATTAACAGGCATATCCAAAAAGGAATTAATTGAAATTGCGGAACAGATTGTAAGTGTTGATAAACTTGCAATTTGCTGGGCGATGGGAGTAACCCAGCATCAGCTAGGGAGTGATACAAGTACAGCAATCTCAAATCTATTATTAATCACCGGAAACTATATGCGAAGTGGTACAGGGGCATATCCATTACGGGGGCATAACAATGTCCAAGGATGCAGTGATTTCGGTAGTATGCCGAACTTCCTCCCTGGGTATGAAAAGGTTGCAGATGATGATGTTCGCGGGCGCTATGAAGATGCCTGGGGAACAGAACTTCCTAGTGAACCAGGTAAGGATAATCATGAAATGATCAAGGCAATCCATGAAGGGAGTTTGAATGCTTTATATGTGCTGGGGGAGGATACGGGAATAGTTGATGCAAATATTAATTACGTTACCGCTGCATTTGAAAAACTCGACTTCTTTGTTATTCAAGATTTATTTTTAACAAAGACAGCAGAATATGCTGATGTTATTTTACCAGCTGTTCCAAGCCTTGAAAAAGAAGGAACCTTTACGAATACAGAAAGACGTATTCAACGCTTGTACAGGGCATTAGATCCTGTGGGAGATTCCCATCCCGATTGGCAAATAATTATGGACATTGCAAATAAGTTCGGGTATGACTGGGACTATTCTGATCCATCGGAAATTATGGATGAGGCAGCATCACTTGCACCATTATTTGCGGGGGTAAGTTATGCTAGATTAACAGACTATAATAGCCTGCAATGGCCGGTTGATGCCGATGGAACAGATACACCACTTCTGTACATTGATGGATTTCCGTTTGATGATCATAAAGCAAGATTGTACCCACTCGAATATGAATTAAAATATGATACAAATGAAAAATATGATTTGCATGTGAATAATGGAAGAGTGCTGGAACATTTTCATGAGGGCAATATGACATATAAATCAAAAGGCATAACAAGTAAAATGCCTAACGCATTTATTGAAGTTTCACCTGAATTAGCTGAGGAACGGGGAATTAAAGAAGGTGCAGAAGTTAAGCTGACTTCTGATGCTGGAGAAGCGACCGGAATTGCTCATATTACAGATCGAGTGCGTGGTAAAGAACTCTACCTGCCATTAAATGATAATGGTAAATCAGCTGTCAATTATTTAACTGACAACAATGTGGATAAGGATACGAACACTCCTTCCTACAAGGAAATAGCGGTTAAAATGGATGTTATAAAGAAAAAAGGGAAAAGTCCCTTACCACCAAATAACTATCGGCGGGGAAATCCACAACCGCAGATTAGTGTTAAGGTAGAGGATAAATGGGATCGTGATGACTATATTTTCCCGGGAAGTCAGGTGAAGCATGATGTCTAATCCGATAACCAATATTAAACGAAAGGAAATTCCTGAAGAAACCACGAAAGAACGGAATCTTGACGAAGTCTCTCAGGCGGTCAGCGAAAACAAAGAGGCAATTTTAAAAGGAATTGATTTGTTAGCGACGCTTAATAAAAGTGGCTCGTTGGATACAGTAAATGCCTTGGTAAAACATAAAGAGGATGCTTTGGAAAATGTAATGGAGGAGT
Organism: Virgibacillus sp. L01; assembly: GCF_052246775.1. NCBI lineage: Bacteria > Bacillati > Bacillota > Bacilli > Caryophanales > Bacillaceae > Virgibacillus > Virgibacillus sp. L01. The sequence goes on from NZ_JBQQCP010000011.1 coordinate 69,528, forward strand.
TAAATAAACCGCAATATTCAGGGACCTTGGAAAACCTGAGCAAACTCTTTTTGTTTATTGGTGATCTCAAAGTGGATGAAATTAAATATTTTGCTGATAAGCTTAACACTGGTATGGAAGTCGCAAGTACATCTGAGGATTCTCATAAGACATCATATATGGACCTTTTGAAAGCATTAAAGGATCCGGAGATTAATCGCAGTGTTACGATGCTGCTGCAGTTTTTACGTGGGATGGGTAGAGAATAAAAACTGAATCCTCAAAGGTTGCTGCAGGCAACTTTTGAGGCAATTTTTTAAAGAAGTTTTTCCAGAATCCAAAATGTAAAATAAATAAGAATACGTTTTTGATTCAAAATATTTGCATTAATGCATAATTATTCAGTAAGATGAAGTTGTACTATTTAGTATCGTTTTCACATAGATTTTACTAGGTATGTCTGACGTTTTTTAGAAGACAAGAAGACAAACCAAATAACTTGGGGGAGGTTGAGAAGGTGAGTAGTATATTGGTTGCGGTAATCGGGATACTTGTTTTTGCACTTGGTTATCGTTATTATTCAAAATTTGTTGCAGATAAGATTTTCAAGTTGGATCCCAACTATGTAACACCAGCACATCAGTATAAAGATGGTGTGGATTTTGTGCCTACAAATAAATTTGTTTTGTGGGGGCACCATTTTACGTCAGTTGCGGGTGCGGCGCCAATTGTTGGACCGGCTATTGCAGTTTATTGGGGGTGGCTCCCAGCAATCTTATGGGTAATCCTTGGGACAGTGTTTGCTGCAGGTGTGCACGACTTTGGAACACTTGTATTATCTGTTCGTAACAAGGGTCAATCGATTGGTACGCTAGCAAATAAACTTATCGGGCAACGAGCAAAGATCTTATTTTTATTCATTATTCTTATTCTGGTCTTAATGGTTAACGCAGTGTTTGCATGGGTAATTGCAAATCTGTTTATTTCATTCCCGGCCAGTGTTATTCCGGTATTTATTCAAATTCCATTAGCAATCTGGATAGGTGTTGCAGTATATAAACGGAAGCAAAAAATGCTTATTCCATCGTTGCTGGCTTTGGCCGTTATGTATATTACTGCAGTAATTGCAAGCAGAGTCGATTTTATGCAAATTGATCTGGTACAGTATATGGGCGGTGAAGGTTCTACAGGACTATTTGGCCTTGGTGCCGTTTCAACAGCATTTTTCATCTGGATTATTATACTTATGATATATGTATATATCGCTTCTACATTACCTGTGTGGAAGTTACTGCAGCCGCGGGACTTCATTAATTCACATCAGTTAATTGTAGGACTTGCGATTTTGTATTTGGGCTTACTATTTTCAAATCCGGAAATTACAGCTCCATTAACACATACTAATACTGATGTATCGTGGTTCCCGCTATTATTTATCACGATTGCGTGCGGTGCTATATCAGGCTTCCACGGTTTGGTATCGAGTGGTACTTCCAGTAAACAATTAAACAACGAAACCGAAGCAAGATTTGTTGGGTATTTGGGTGCTGTAGGTGAAGGGGCATTAGCATTGATTTCAATCATTGCTGTTGTAACATTCTTCTCGAGTACCGATGAATTTCTGGCAACATACAGCAGTTTTGCAGCAGCAGGCGGTGCAGGACTTAATGTGTTTGTTCAGGGAGCCGGACAACTAGCAACAGGATTAATGATTCCGCCAGATGTAGCAGCAACAATTGTATCTGTAATTGTAGTGAGCTTCGCTGCAACAACATTGGATACATCAGTTCGTTTAATGCGCTATATTATAGCTGAACTTGGTATTGAATATAAAATGCCGGCACTTACAAAAACACATGTTGCAACTTCTATTGCTGTTGTCTCAAGTGCGGCATTAGTATTACTGCCAGAAGGTCCAAAAGGTTTTGGATCAGGTGGATATCTGCTTTGGCCACTTTTCGGGACATCTAACCAGTTACTCGCAGGGATTAGTTTATTGCTGATTTCCATTTGGCTGAAACGGCAAGGCAGAAACTATATGATAACATTCATCCCGATGGTATTCCTGATGTTTATGACACTGTGGGCTATGTTCCAGCAGGTCGTATTTCAATGGTCCTGGTGGGGTTCAAGCTCGAGCACATTACTCTTTGTCTTTGGGGCAATCATATTCGTATTCGCGGTATGGATTATCTTAACCGCATTTACAGCATTAACGGGTAAAATGGATCAGGATATTGATACCGATGATAAAATGATTAAGTAAGAAATAAGTTAAAGAGAGAAGGGATCATCTAAACAGTGATCCCTTTTCTGATTATCGGAAAAGAGGTGGGAAGCGTGTTAGATAAACTAAAGATGCTCATCGAATATTATGAAGAAGTATTAAATATGCCGCACCGTCAGGAAATCGCAAGGGAGTTAAGAGACCAGGATGACCTGTTTTTGCTGCTTTTGTATTCTGAGATGATTGGAATTCCTAATCCTGTTTATTACTATACACTTGAATTATATCCATATATGATGGAGCGTTTCCACGATTGGCATTTACGTATGGGAATGGAGAAATCACCAATGACAGGAATCCGCTGCTGTTAAATACAAAAGCGTCATTGAAAAGGAGTTTGAATATGGAAGTCTTAGAGAAGAAAATTATTTTTGTTGGCGGAAAAGGCGGTGTCGGAAAGTCTACTTCGGCTGCAGCAATTGCATGGAAGTCTGCAGAAGAGGGGAATAATACGCTGCTTATATCTACAGACCCTGCACATAATTTAGGGGATATTTTTAATCTGTCAATTGGAGGGAAGACAACTAAGGTTTCAGATAATCTTTCGGCTCTGGAGATTGACCCGGAAATAGAGACAAATAATTATATTAAAGGGGTAAAAGAAAATTTAAAGGGTGTAGTCCATTCTGGTATGATGGAAGAGGTATATCGCCAATTGGATACGGCAAAGGCTTCCCCAGGCGCAGATGAAGCTGCATTATTTGATAAATTAATTTCAATCATCTTAGAAGAAAGTGAGCATTATGATAAACTTATTTTTGATACAGCTCCGACAGGGCACACGATCCGCCTGCTTTCATTACCAGAGCTAATGGGAGTATGGATTGAAGGAATGTTACAAAAGCGGCAAAAGACAAATGAAAACTATACACAATTATTAAATGATGGAGATCCGATTGAAGACCCCATTTATGATGTGCTGAAGACACGTCAGGAACGATTTTCTAAAGCGAGGGAAGTTTTACTGGATGGCAAGGTTACCGGGTTTGTCTTTGTAATGAATCCTGAACGTTTACCAATTCTGGAAACCCAAAAAGCAATTGAATTACTTGATAAATATCATCTTCATGTGAAAACATTAATCGTAAATAAAGTATTGCCAGATGATGTGGATGGTGATTTCTTACTTCAACGTAAAGGGCATGAACAACAATATATGGATACTATAAAAGAGACGTTTACGAAACAGCAATTGATTTATGTGCCATTATTTTCACATGATATAATGGACAAACAACAACTTAATGATTTTAGTAAATATTTTGTGAAAGGATGACTAGGTATGAAAGCATTTGTGCATGAGTTTGGAGAAACAAAACTAAAAGATATGGCAGATCCGTTTGCAGATCACGGACAAGTTACAGTGTCAATACGAACTGCTGGATTAAACCGACGTGATATCTCGGTTCCGAAACGTAGAGGAGATGATGCGAGTGCATTAATTCTTGGGTCTGACGGTGCTGGTATAATTGAATCAGTAGGGGAAGGCGTTACAGATTTTTCAATTGGAGATGAAGTAATTATTAATCCTTCACTTCAATGGTACGAAAATAGCGATGCGCCTCCAAAGGGATTTGACATTCTTGGAATGCCTGATAATGGAACATTTACGGAAAAAATTGTGCTGCCTGCTGAACAGGTGGAAGCAAAGCCAGAGCATCTCACGTGGGAAGAGGCGGGAGTTCTAGCATTACCTGCTTTAACCGGTTATCGTGCATTGTTCACAAAAGGGGATCTTAAAGAAGGGGATACGCTGTTTATTCCCGGTGCTGGAAGTGGAGTTGCGACATATCTTATTCAGTTCGCCAAAAATGTAGGGGCAAAAGTGATTGTAACTTCCCGCAGTCCAGAAAAACGTCAGCAGGCCAAAGAATTAGGTGCTGATATTGTTCTGGATACAAACAGTGACTGGAATGAGGAGTTAAAGCATGAAACAATTGATTTAGTAATTGAAAGTGTGGGAAGAGCTACCTTTAATCGTTCATTGGATGTACTGAAGAAGGGTGGTCGTATTGTAGCGTTTGGTGCTACGACTGAGGATACAATCGATTTGAATTTACGGAAATTCTTCTATGGACAATATCAATTATTCGGTTCAACAATGGGAAGCAGACAAGAGCTTCGTGCAATGCTGAAGCACATTGAGAACTTTAAAACACATCCAGTTGTGGATCGTACATTTTCCCTGGATAATGCAAAGGACGCGATGAGTTACCTTGAACAAGGCAAGCAGTTTGGAAATGTTGCAATTGTAGTAAGTGAATAGACAGTAAAGGCTCTCTTTTATGGCAAGAGAGTCTTTTTTTAGAGATATGGAGAAACCTTGTCAATTGCCTCCTGCATTTTCTGGCTATTTTTTTCATACATATTTTTCGTTTCCTGATTCTCGGTGGCCAGTGCAAATAATTCAAGATCTGCTTGGCTTTTCTTCATCGTAGCTAGAAGCAGCGGTTTTTCACTCGGACTAGGTACAGCAATTTTGTCATCATATAAATCTACGGTTAATTGTCCATCACTATCAACTTGACCTAAAAACACATTTTCAATACTGACATCCATTTTGTCTAATTCGGTTTCAAGCCAGTTGGTGTTTAGTGAAGCATTTGATAAAGGCTCGAGTAACGCATGTCCGTCCATGACAACTGTTTGGGGCTCTTTTTCTGGAGCTGGTTTTAAGCCAATATCCTTAACTGTCACTGGCTGGTTTTCTTTTTTAGGTAATACATTAACCTTTCCAGTTGGCTCTAAAACAGCAAACTCGACATCCGCTACCTTATACATGTTGTTGTTACGCAATTCTTCTAGCAGGTCATCAGTCGTGTAACGTTCTTTTTTTAAATTTTCCTCCATTATTTTACCATTTTGAATAAATACAGTGCCTTTCCCTTGAGTAAAATTGCGCACTCTTTTACTTTTTAATGCTATATATTCTAACCCAAGTGGGACCAGAAACCATACTGATAGTGCAATAAGTGCATACTCGAAATGGGTTGTCAAATCTGTCACATGTGTTGCGACAATACTTCCAATAACAATTCCAGTTATGTATTGAAAGATATCAAGTTGGGACATTTGTTTTTTACCAAGCATTTTGGTAATAAAAAACAAAGCAATCAATAAACTTAATGATCGTATTAGGATTTCAACCCAGCCTGGCATAGTATCACTCCTTTAGTTCTTATATTGAGGTTCCTGTTGTGATAAATATATTACCTGTTTTTCCAGGTCTGTTTTTATATCAGCAATAATACTTTGCACTTCATGGAAACATTCCTGTGCTTCTTGATTCTGTGTTTTACTTTCTAATGAGAGAAGTGATGCTTCAACACTTTTAACAGACGAAAAACAACCTTTTACTTGTGAGCCTACAGTCATCTTTATTTATCCTTTCGGTTTAAAAATAATTGCCCCAATCATTCCAAAAATTATAGCAGCTGAAATACCAGAACTGGTGACTTCAAACATTCCTGTCACAACCCCAATCAGACCATGTTTTTCAGCTTCTGCCATTGCCCCATGGACAAGTGAGTTACCGAAGCTTGTAATGGGGACTGTTGCACCTGCACCTGCAAAATCAATTAACGGTTCATATAGGCCGAATCCGTCCAAAATTGCTCCGGAAACTACGAGAATACTGAGGGTAAGTCCAGGATTAAATTTAAATACATCAAACATAATTTGGCCGATTACACAAATTAGCCCTCCGACAACAAATGCCCAGAAAAAAATCATTGTATATCACTTCCTGATTCGATAGAAACTGCATGTGCAATACAAGGAATTGAATCACCTTGCTGCACGCTAAGTGGTGAATGCAGGGCACCTGTTGCAACAACGAGAATTCGATTAAGCTTCTGCTGTTTCATAAGATTTAAAAAGTGACCATATACGACAACTGAGGAACAAGCAGCCCCGCTTGCGCCTGCAAGAACCGGTTGACCTTCCCGATAGATGGTTAACCCGCAATCTTTGAAGTTATCTTCTGTAATTGCAATGTTTCTTTTCTGCAAAAGATCGATTGTTATTTCTCGGCCAACATGACCAAGGTCCCCCGTAATGATTAAGTCATAATAGGATGGGTCAACATCACGTTCCTGCAGATGTTGCTCAATCGTGTCAACTGCAGCTGGAGCCATTGCGCCTCCCATGTTAAATGGATCAGTCATACCCATATCAACAACTTTACCAATTGTTGCAGATGTAATTCTTGGCCCATCTCCTTCTTTTGCTACAAGCGCACATCCTGCACCAGTTACTGTCCACTGTGCTGTAGGTGGTTTTTGACCACCATATTCAGTAGGGTACCTGAATTGTTTTTCGGTGGCGGCATTATGGCTGGAAGCACCACTTAAAATATAATCAGCTCCACTCCCATTGATAATAAATGCCGACAGTGCCAAGCTTTCCATTGAGGTTGCACAGGCACTAAATAAGCCAAAATATGGCACATCCAATGTTTTAGCTGTAAAACTTGATGGTGTTATTTGATTGATTAGATCCCCACTAATAAAGAACTGGACCTGTTCTTTATCAATCAAACTGTTTTTTACAGCGATTTGCGTTGCTTCTTCCATCATGGTTCGTTGCGCTTTTTCAAAGGTTGATTGCTTAAGCCACATATCATCATGTAAAAGGTCAAAGTCTTTAGGGATACTCCCTTCAGCTTCAAAAGGTCCACCTACAGTGCCGGTTGAAATAATGACTGGTTTATTTTCAAAAATCCAAGTGCGATGTCCTGTTAGCATTATAATCCACCCCACTGAATGAGTATTGTTTTAATTAATGCAATAACAAAAGCGGAAAAAACACCAAACAGAATGACAGATCCCGCCAATTTAAACATATTTCCACCGACTCCTAATACAAATCCTTCGGTACGGTGTTCGATAGCAGCAGATATCACTGCATTTCCAAAGCCGGTAACAGGGACAGCTGAACCGGCACCGGCGAATTGCCCAATTCGGTCATATATTCCAAAGCCTGTTAGAAGCATTGTAATAAATATCAAGGTAGCAACAGTTGGATTCCCGACAGTTTGTTCAGTAAAGTCGAAGAAATAAATATAGATTGTTGAAATTATCTGGCCGATAAAACAAATGAATCCACCTACAAAAAAAGCCTTAATACAGTTTTTTAAGAGGGGTCTCTTAACTTCTCTATCTTGTTGAAATGCTTGGTACTTTTGTGCACTAGGTGGTAGGTTTTTCTTTTTCTTATCTGCCATGAACTACTCACTCTTTTCCTTATGTTTGTTCATTCATAAGTTTAATTAAATGCTTTACCTCTTTCTTAAGTTTCTTTTTTGAGATATTGCCTTGCCTTATTTTTTTTTCAAGCTTGTTTGTTTCAATCACTATTTTCTTATCTGTTGATAATTCGATTTTATGATCAGGGAAAACTTTTTCCATTTTCTTCTGCATCTTTTTCCGGAATTTCGCTAAACGGAAGCGCTCATTGTGGTGTACTTCAAATGCAATCACCAGTTTTTTCTCTGTATTTACTGCATTTATAGTTGTTATTTCTTTATGCTGACTAAGACTTTGCTTCGCATTATTTGAGATGGATTGATCAATCGATCCCTTAGTAGAAATATTGGTGAAATCAACCCCATCATTGGGACCACTCTGGGAGGTATCCGTATTTGGATTACAACCTATTAGGAAAAGTATCATGCCGATTATAAACAAAAATCGATAAGCTTTCATATTACAATCCTCCCATTGTTAGAGGCTGGTATAAGAAACCAACCTCATTTTTCATGTATTTACATTCCTTTATATTGTGGTTCTTCTTGCTCAATTTGTGTTACTCTAGGTTCAACACTTTGTAAAATAGATTCAGTTTGCTGTGCAGCATTCTCATAAAGTTGTTTCGCTTGTTTATTCTCTGTTTCCAATGCGAACTGTTCAAAACTAGCCTGTGCACTTTTAAGACCTGCTATTGTTTGTTTAACCTGGCTTGATACTGTCATATATATCCTCCTTTATTTGCGCTTCACTATATATAATTTAATAAAATGCCGGTTATTATACTTTCTATTTTTTACCTATTATCTATTTTTAATTTTAAAAAATAATAATAAATGGAAACTTTTTGCCAGGTCTATACGTCTTATATATAAGATAGGAGAGTGAAAAATGAAAAAAGGGGTATTTGGGCTTTTTGTTTTGTCGGTATGTGTATTGATCTCATTTTATTGGTTTTACGAGCAGGCCGGGGCAGAGTTGGCAGTTAACCAAAGTAAGGAGATACAAAAAGATAACTTTATCTTACATATACGCGTAGAAAAAATGGATGAAGGATTTCAAGTATTCCGTTCCATCCAGTTTGTAGGGGAGGAACAGGTTGAAATAACACATCAAACTCCGCTTATATCTGTATCACTGAAGCACAAAAATCATGATTATACTGGAAGTAATGTATCAAGAACGCTAACTTCAGGAAGCAGTTATCATCCTCAAGGATCTAAAACGTTTGAATCACCGGACAGAGGTGAATATACACTGTTTTGTGAGTCAAAATTTAAGGTGGAAGGAGAAGAAATAAAAATAAATTACGAGGAAAAATTAACGTTCAATTAAGAAACAGCATGCCGAATTAAAACGGATGCTGTTTTTTCACTTCATTTTATCGCTTATTTAGTTTTTTATTTTTAATAAATGTAGTAACGTCCATTCGGATTGCTTTTTTGTATTTTCGAACCATTTGCTCTGACCATGTGTCTGTGCGGGCATTATTTGCTCTAGTTTGGTAATACATTTTAAGTTCTTCGTTGAAACTGTCTATTAATTCCTGCTGGGATTGATGGTCTTTATTATATTTATTCTCATGGTAAACGACCTCAATAGGTAGACGTGGTTTCTTGTCAGGATTTTCATCAGGATAGCCAACTGCCATACCAAACAGGGGAACGACATGTTCGGGAAGTTCCAATATATCATTAACTCGTTTGATATTATTCCGGAGACTACCTATGAAACATGTTCCCAACCCCATAGATTCTGCAGCAATGACAGTATTTTGGGCGACCAATGCTGTGTCTACTGTTGACACAAGGAATTGTTCTGTACTTTCTATGCTTTCCTGCATTTCCTCTTGTTCTATTGCAGAAGCCTGTTGATAGATACGATTTAAATCAGCACAGAAAACGAAGAAATGTCCGTTTTCTGCAACGTATTCCTGTCCGGATACTTCCTTTAACTTTGCTTTTACAGTTTCATCTGTAATACCAATAACGGTATAGGCCATGACATAACTTGACGTTGAGGCTTGCTTTGACGCACCGATAATGGTATGTATTTGTTCAGTGGTTAACTTTTTATTCTTAAATTTTCTAATAGAGCGATGATTACTAATTAAATTGATTGTATCGTTCATTATCTGTATCTCCTTTAAATGTTTGTATCTAGTGTTAGATCAATACTAATTGTTGGCCTTTTACCTTCGTGCCATTTTTCTATATTTTCGGGTGATGCTTCCGTCAAATCTGGATGAGAAACTGAGATTGTGTCTTCATCCACCCAATCGGCAGATAAGATTGGCCATTTATAGTTAAGAATATCTTTATCGTTTGTCTCGTTAACCAGTGGCATTAGTTCCCATTCTTCTAGGTCAATAACAGCAATGTTGGAGTATGGAGCAGGAGTTTTAAGTTTTCTGTTAAAGCGCAGTAATATTTTTGTGTTATCTGGTGAAACCTTTGCCTGAATGTATTTTGCTAAATCTGCGACTAAATATGCTTGATTGTCCATTGTCTGATCAAGTAACAAATAAGAGCATAATTCATCCTGACAGGAAAATTCAAGTAAGTAAAGATTTTTATCAGTAGCACTTATACGAAACATATTCATTTTATCTAGTGCTTGTTGGCGGCTTTGGGTAGCTTGTAAATATGCATCCAAGATTGGGACCATTTCCAGATTGATCATAACTTCTTCTTGAGGAAGGGTGAACTCGATATATTGATCAACTTCTTCATCTTCATTTTGTTCTTCCACAAACTCAGGATCCAGGTTAGGGTCAACTAATTTCGTATCTTTCTGTACAATTACCGGCTCTTCGCTGCAAGCAGTCAATAGGAAAAGCACTCCTAGACATAACAATCGCATAGATATTATGAACACCCCCACATTCAGTTTATCTTTAATTATACAATAAAGAAAACCTTTTTGTAGGTCAAAAACTTAAATAGGAAAGCTGGTTTCCTGTCAAAGCAACTTCATAGATTCTGACTAAATGATCTTCGGCAAAATATATTTCAGTATACGACTCCCTTCAACGCTAAGCTAAGTGTTCTGATATGAATGAAAAAACACCACTCGTAAGTGATGTTTTTTAGTGTTCATGTCTGTTTAGGTTGATTTTATTTTAGAATAATTGGAATACATAGTTGATTAGGAACCATAAAATCCCAAAGAATATGATTAAATATGTTACGTATTTGATTACAGCAACTCCAACTTTACTGGAGTCGGACTTTTTTTCTACACGTTCTACTTCTACATCTTTATGCTCATCCACACTTAGCACTCCTTTTCAATCACAATTTAATAATCACTATGATTATTTCTAGGGGTTGGTAATTAAATACCCGGCAGTCAGAATACTAAAACATTTATTAAATAATTGGCCCAATTCGTAAGTTATGTTGGCTCATTAATCCTCGAAGTACTTTTTAAAAAGTTTGAGTGCTATGATGCCGCTCCGAAAATACACTTTGCGCACCTAGGGCGGCTGATGAGCCTCCTTGCTCCTACGTCGCTGCGTAGTTTCATCAAGGCCTCAGCTCGAGGCTGCTGAAAAACATATTTTGGAAAATTTTATTCCCACTTTATATAGTGAATAACAGGTAAAATGATATATTACTCTCCACTATAAGGTGAATATTGCATGAAAATTGGGAATTGATTTTTACCTGGTTAAAAAGATGGTAGTTTTTCAGTGGCCTCGCCTCAGCTCGCACAGGAGTCTACGTGTATTTCCTACGCTGTTGACTGGGCTAGGAATCGCTATAGAATAAATGTGTGACAGCAACACTAGTCCGGGTGAGCGGAGGGCGGTGACTCCTGCGGAAATAGCACGTGTCCGAAGACCCCCGCAGTGCGACTAAATGAAGGCCGACTAAAATCGTCCTTTGCGGACAACGTCGGCATACCCCTTGCCGGGGCAAGGAGGCCAAGGCCGTGCCCTAAGGTGCGCATCCGCCCGGAGCGATCCCAGATGGTGGGACGAGAGTTTATAGAAATTATTCTAGCAGTTACGTCGCATTTTTATAAAAACTGCGTTATGAATTCATTACTTTGGATAAAGCACCAATCTTTTAGAAATCTGTTATTTAAATTCATGTGCGGAAATATCAATTTTGGACCAGATTTGTTACACTGATGGTAATGATTAGAAATGGAAGGTTTGATCATAATGGTAGAAATGCGAAAACCAATTCCTGTACAAGAAGCGGTTGAACACGTATGGAGTCATCGTCAGCAGGGCTCTACAGAATATGTTTCAATCAATGATTGTGATAATAGAAGACTGGGAGAAACTATTATAGCGAGCCATCCGGTTCCACCGTTTAATAAATCACCATATGACGGTTTTGCTTTTAGTGCTAAAGATACTACAAAAGCAGGATTAGAACATCCAGTAGAATTTGAAGTTGTGGAACATATTGGTGCAGGCCAAGTACCAACAATTCAATTAGAGCAAGGTCAGGCAGCGCGAATTATGACAGGGGCAAAAATTCCAGAGGGTGCGGATTGCGTTGCTATGTTTGAGGTTTGTAAGGCTTATGAGAAAGGTAATAAGGCCTACATGTCGATTAAACGAACAATGAAGGCTGGTCAAAATATAATCGAAGCAGGATCCGAGGTAACAGAAGGTGAAAAGCTTATTGATCGGGGAACACTAATCAACCCTGGTGTTAAAGCATTATTGGCCACCTTTGGATATAGTGAAGTGAAAGTGGCAAAGAAACCTGTAGTAGGGGTGATTGCAACTGGTACCGAATTGCTTGATGTTGATGAAGCATTAAAGCCAGGAAAAATTCGTAACTCCAATGCGTATATGATTGAATCACAGATATTAAGAGCAGGGGCTGAATATAAATACTTTGGAAAGCTTGCAGATGAGTTTGAACCTAGTTACCAGACGATTAAACAGGCTATGGAAGAAGTAGATATTTTAATTACTACAGGTGGTGTCTCTGTTGGTGATTTTGATTTAATGCCAGCCATATATGAGAAACTTGAAGCAAATGTGCTTTTCAATAAAGTAGCGATGCGGCCAGGGAGTGTAACAACTGTTGCATCTAGCGGAGACAAATTGCTATTTGGCTTATCTGGAAATCCCTCAGCATGTTATGTGGGTTTTGAGCTGTTTGCCAGACCAATTATACAACATAGTTTATTTAGCCAGAAACCTTATTTGAAACGCATTAAGGGCACATTAGCTGATGATTTTCCAAAGCCGAACCCATTTACGAGATTTGTTCGAAATTATATAACTTATGAAAATGGTAAAGTGAATGCGAGACTGGCTGGTATGGATAAATCTAATGTTGTAACATCATTAGCAAACACAACAGGGTTAATGGTATTACCTGGTGGCACACGTGGTTTCAAATCAGGTGATAAAATTGAATTATTGCTATTAAATGATAGTGAAGGTCAACAGGAATTTTAGTTACTATAAAGGAGCTGTTACAATGCCAAATCAAGTAGAACCAATAAAGGATCATTTGGGTAGAGCATTGAAAGACCTTCGTATTTCTGTAATTGATAAATGTAATTTTCGCTGTACATATTGCATGCCAAAAGAGATATTCGGCGAGGATCATGTGTTTTTGTCAGAAAGCGAGTTACTTAGCTTTGAAGAAATTGTTCGATTAGCTAAAACATTTGCGAAATTAGGTGTGGAAAAGATTCGTATCACAGGTGGCGAACCGCTTATGCGCAGAAACCTGGATGAATTGATTGAACAGTTAACAGCAATTCCCGGAATTAAAGATATTGCGCTCACAACAAATGCGGTTTTTTTACCAAAAACAGCTACAAAATTAAAAGAGGCTGGGCTAAAGCGTGTTAATATTAGTCTTGATGCTATTGAGGACGAGGTTTTCAAGCAAATTAACGGAAAAGGTGTCGTAGCTCGTCCTGTTTTAAAAGGAATTGAGGCAGCGCAGAAAGCTGGGCTGGAAGTGAAGATTAATATGGTGGCCAAAAAAGGGATGAACGAAAGCCAGATTCTTCCGATGGCACGGTATTTTAAAGGAACTAATGTGATTTTACGTTATATTGAGTTTATGGATGTTGGTAATCATAATGGATGGGATTTTAAAAATGTTATTACCAAAAAACAAATTATTGATACGATTGACAAAGAAATGCCAATTGAACCTGCAGAAGAGAATTATTATGGGGAGGTAGCCTCAAGATATCGCTATAAGGATGGTGGCGGAGAGATAGGAGTTATTTCCTCTGTTTCCGATTCTTTTTGTGGAACATGCACCCGGATTCGTTTGTCAGCAGATGGAAAGCTGTATACCTGTCTTTTTGCGTCAAGTGGTTTTGATATTCGAGAAAAAATGCGGAACGAATTGACTGATGAACAGCTTGAAGAAGAAGTAACAGGTTTATGGGGGAATAGAAAAGATCGTTATTCTGAGGAACGGTCTGAGCAAAAGAATAATAATCGTAAAAAAATTGAAATGTCTTATATTGGTGGTTAGAGGAGGAAAAGGATAAATGAAAACTTTCAAGCTTGCATCACTGGAAATACTCGAAAGCCAGGATTCAAGTATGGTTCAGCAGTCTTTTCCTATATTGGATGGATTAGTTATAAACCGTGAGGATGAACAAAACCGCTGGGTAATAGAGGCATATCTTCTCCATAATTATTATATTTTTTTTCAGGAATTGAAAGATAAGCAGGAAGAAGTGTTAGTTCAGGTGAAGATTACCAAAGAGAGTAATGAGCCTGCAACATTTATTACAAGTCTTATCGGTATTAATGAAATAGGGGCACATATGAATATCCTCTTTAAAGGGACTATTGTGGATCAACGAAAAAGTATTGTGGAGGAGAAGTTGAAATCACTAATTGATCAAGGGTACAGTGGTGATGAATTATTAACAAAATTTAAGGACGATTTATAAAAAGGTTAGATTGAGAAATCTGACCTTTCCCTTTGGCAGATAAAAGTAAAAATACTTTCTTACTGCATAAGTGCAACTAAGGCTTGGCGGTAAGCCAAGTTTTCTATTTCCGTTGTCTTACCAGAACTGTAATTATTAAGATTCAACATAATAAAATGGAAAATATCGAAAATGAGAGAAAATATTGCACTCTACTGCTATAATGTTATTAAGATTTCTATTTATTAACCGATATACATAATGAAGGCTACTAAGGAGCAACGCTATGTTTTACAATAACCCTATTTTTCGCTGGATAAATAAACTATCACCAGTACAGCTGATTCTATTATTTTATTTAATCGCTGTAATTATTTCTACCCTAATGTTAGCGTTGCCAGTTGCTCATCAGGATGGGGTAAACATACCATTTATAGATGTGATTTTTACTGCGGTAAGTGCTATCAGTGTAACGGGTCTTAGCACAATTACAATTGCAGAAACCTTCAGTACAACTGGTTTTTTCCTGATAGCCGTAATACTTCAACTTGGCGGCGTAGGTGTAATGGCCGTTGGAACATTTATTTGGTTATTAATTGGTAAAAAAATCGGACTACGTGAACGCCGTTTAATAATGACAGACCAAAACCAGACAACCTTTGGTGGCCTTGTTCGGTTAATTAAGCAAATTGTACTCGTGATTTTAACAATAGAATTTTTCGGCTTTATAATTTTAGGAACCCATTTCCTCCAATATTTTCCTACAGCAAAAGAAGCATACATGCAAGGTTTTTTTGGGGCAATTAGTGCGACAACCAATGGTGGATTTGATATAACAGGTCAATCGTTAATTCCTTTCAAGGATGATTACTTTGTCCAATTCATTAATATGCTATTGATTATTTTTGGAGCAATCGGTTACCCTGTATTAATTGAATTAAAGGAGTATATGTTTGCGAACCCGGATGAACGCCAACACTTGCGGTTCACATTATTTACGAAAGTAACGACATTAACCTTTTTGGTTTTAATCGTAGTTGGAACTGTTTTTATTATGCTTCTGGATATCGGAAATTTTTTCTCAGATAAATCATGGCATGAAATCTTTTTTTATTCCTTGTTTCAGTCTGTAACAACTCGAAGTGGCGGACTTTCAACGATGGATGTTAGTCAATTAACTGAATCCAATCACTTTTTTATGTCATTTCTAATGTTCATCGGTGCATCTCCAAGCAGTGCTGGTGGAGGAATTCGCACAACGACCTTCGCACTGGTTATCATATTTATGGTTACATATGCGAGAGGCGGAGGAAGTATTCGGATTTTCAGGCGAGAGGTTTATGATGACGATTTACTTAAAGCGGTAACGGTAACACTTATGGCCGGTATCTTTGTATTTATCTCGGTCCTGGTTGTGTCTATTGTTGAACCATTCCGATTATCAGAAATTTTATTTGAAATTACATCTGCTTTCGGTACCGTTGGACTATCGCTCGGAATTACAAGTGAACTTTCGACATTCAGCAAGGTCGTTATGATGATTTTAATGTTTATTGGAAGAGTAGGAATTATTACCTTTTTATTTATGTTTAAAAATAGCAAGAAAAGCGGAAAGTATCATTATCCAAAGGAAAAAATGATAATTGGGTAAAATGCAGAGGCTACTGGGAGTGGATTTCCATGTCAAAGGAAGATGTATTACCAATACATAATCAAGTTTTTGAAAGTTTAAAGGAGGCTCTTCTTTTTGTTCGAAAAAACGGAGTAATTATAAAAGGTAATAAAGCTGCTCATTCTTTATTGAAAATGGAAGAGTATACATCTGTTTTTGATTATTTGGACTTTAACCTGCTTACAGAAAATGACGAAAGCCATCTCTTGATGGAACAAAAGAATAATAATGGGAAGCTTATCGAAGTAAAATCCATTCGAGTTAATGATAATGCGTATTGTCTGATAATGAGTGATTTACCTATTCATGATAAAACAGATGAAGTAAAGAAATATATTAATCATTTAATACATGCTAGTGCTGAAGGCATGGTAATGTATGATAATGAAGTCATAATTGATTGTGATCAAACCTTTGCCGATATGTTTGATTACTCCGAATATGAAATCAAAAATTTAAAATTATCACAATTAATGGATGCCAACAGCACCTGTAAATTGGATGAAATTATCCATAATGACCCTGATAAACCCTATGAACTAACGGGTGTCAGAAAAGATGGTACAACGTTTTACATGGAATTCATGGAACATCCGTATAATAACCAAGGTAACATTATCCGTGTTGCAATCATTAAAGATATAACAGATAGAATAGAGAATGAAAAACGAATTGAATTTATGGCATATTATGATGAGCTTACTGATTTACCAAACAGAAATTTTTTCTATAAAGTATTAGGAGAAGCGATTAAAGAAGCCAAATTAAATGACGAAATACTGGCTGTATACTTTATTGACGTAAATTACTTCAAGGAAATAAATGAGACATTAGGGTACTCTTTCGGTGATCAATTACTAAAGGCATGTGGTAATCGGTTTAAAGCATTTTTGAAGACAGATACATTTATCGCCAGAATGGGTGGCGATGAATTCCTTATTTTGCAACGATATACTAAGGGTGAAGATGCTGCAATTGATTTAGCAAAGCGTTTGATTTCTGAGTTTGAAAAGCCAATTAAGATTGATGGTTACGAAATGTTTATATCCATTAGTATCGGAATTAGTATGTATCCCAAAAATGGAGAAACACCAAATGATTTAATTAAACATGCTGATTCTGCGATGTATGTCATTAAGGAACAGCATCATAATAATTATAATGTTTTTGAATCCTCTATTTCAGAGAATTTCAAAGCAATGCTCACAATGGAAAGTGAATTAAGGGAAGCTTTAAAAGAAGGACATTTTGAACTGCATTATCAGCCACAGAAGAACCTTAATACTGGAAAGATCATTGGTATGGAAGCATTACTCCGCTGGAATCACCCTGTAAAAGCGTATATTCCTCCAGACGACTTCATCTCGCTGGCTGAGAAAACAGGTCTTATTATTGATATTGGTGATTGGGTCTTAAAAGAAGCTTGTAAACAAAATAAGATATGGCAGGAGAATGGATATACCCCTGTTATTGTAAGTGTTAATTTATCGGCAAAGCAGTTTCACCAAAAAGGTTTAGTAGAAAAGATAGAGAAGACTTTGCACGATACTGGTCTTGAACCATCCTATCTTGAACTTGAAATAACGGAAAGTATGGCGATGACAAATGAAGAGTATATACTGGAAACAATTCAACGTTTACGTACACTTGGTGTGTTGGTTTCAATTGACGATTTCGGTACGGGGTATTCTTCATTAAAATATTTAAGCCTGTTTCCAATTACCAAGCTGAAAATTGATAAAATGTTCATGAATGAAAATCAGAAACAAAATCAGGCAATTGTAAAATCAATTATTCACATGTCACACTCACTGGATATGAAGGTTATCGCAGAAGGGGTAGAAACAATTGATCAGCTTAACTTTCTGGAAGGGGAGAAGTGTGACGAGATGCAAGGATTTTACTTTAGCAAACCATTGCCTCCTGATAAATTAACAAAATTGTTCAAGACAGTAGGGTGAAAAAATTAAAATATGTAAAAAAGCTTGTGCTAAGAGTAGCACAAGCTTTTTTTAATAATAGAAAGTTGCTCCTACGATAATAAGCAGGATAAAAAGCACAACGATTAGCGCGAAATTGTTACCATATCCTTGGTAACCACCATAACCACCCATTCATTATCACCTCCTACGTGTTACACTTATACTATATGATAAATGCAACGAAACGTATGGACGTTTGACTAATTAATTTATCATGAATGCGTGTTTGAACTATTCAACCAGGGTTTTTGACAAGTTTAAAATTTTTAATTGATCATTTTCATTCCCAATGGTTAGTACATATTTAAAGACTTCTTTTTTTGTTTCTTCTTTATTCTGCAGGTTTGTCTCCACAGTCACATTAACGGTTGTTTCAATTTGGTCGTTCTTGACAATCTTGCTAGAGAAATCGGAGTACTCCAAGTCAATAATGTGGATATAACGCTCCCGGAAATCTGAATAAGAGTTTTCAGCTTGCATTGAACTTCCCAGCAATGTATACGCACCTACATAATCTCTTATAATAATACTTTCAAAAAAGTAATCAATGATGTATTCAGCATTTTCTTTTAGTTCTTTTGGCTTTGTATTGCTGCCGATTTCGGAAGTATTAGCAAAGTCCAGCTGTTCATTTTGTGCTTCGTTCGACCACTTTGTAACTTTTTCAATGACCTTGCTTATCGGAATACTAAAGCCAATTGTCCCATCCTCAGTACCCACAGAATTAATGCCAATAACTTTACCGGTTTCTCTGTTTATTAGTGGTCCACCACTATTGCCATGTGTTATCTGTGCTGATATTTGATAAATATTTTCATAATTAAAGCCATCAACTGAAAAATTCCGTTCTGTACCAGATATTATTCCTAAGGTTACTGTATTCTGAAATCCGTGCGGGCTGCCAAGTGCTATAACTTCATCGCCCATTTCAGCTTGCGCATCTTTTTCAACTGTTAGAGAGTTTTGACCAGCAAGCTGTGGAACGCGAATAACAGCAATATCTGTATCTTTTCCCATTCCAACTACTGCGGCAGGAAAAGCACGCGCGTTTGCAGTTCTAACATATATTACATCGGCATCCTTTACAACGTGTGCATTCGTAATAATATCACCTTTATTGTTATATAAGAATCCTGATCCGGTAATTGTATTGAATTCATTTTGTCCTTCTATTTGTACAACACTCTTTTCGGATTCATGGATAATTGTTTTTAAATCAATACTTCGGGAGCTTGACTCAACTTTATTAATAACAGGATTATTTACAGCTACGTTTTGTGTACCCCATTGGTTATGAATGAAAAACAACAGGACGAAACCGATTATAACGACAACAGCTGATGCTATTAATGGTTTAATTTGCAATTTATGCATGTGTTCACCTCGCTAAACATTACTGATTGGTGTACCATTTTATCTTGTCTACATTAATATCAATATTTTTTCCTTCTTGATCAATATCGAAATGGGTGAATTCAAATTCACCAACTTCATCGGGATATAGTGTTTCTGGATATACATATACTTTATTTGATAAAAATTCGCTTCCTGATTTAGATGACAATGCATACTCAACTAATATTGTATTAATCGGTATTGTTGCAACACTTTTTACTTTCCCTTTTACAACCAATTTCCCTTGTTCATTATTTTTAACATTTACTGAAACAAGTTCAATCGCATCATTTTCATTTAATTTTCTTTCTTCTTCTGCAGAGCTTATCGCTTGCTCAATTCGTTGACGTTGAGCTGTTTCAAAGGCTGTTTTTTCTTTATCAATTGTTGTTTTCAGGCTTTGCAGTTTTCCTGAATTTGGAGCATATTTTAAACCGTCTTCAACTATTACCATCGCATTTGAAAATTGTTTTTCATTCAGTTTTTCACTTGCTTTTGAATAAGTATAATTAATAATTTGATTTCGAATGCCAGTCGTAATTTCTTCTGCATCGTCATGCTTAATGGATTCAGCTTCCCACAGCAACGTTTTCATGTCATCAATGCTTGGATCCTGATCTAACTTATGTCTGAGCTCTTCCAGCTTTATTGAATTACGTTCTGATGTAAGTTTGTTAATTAATTGTGTAACAGCATTGCCGTTATAGTTGCTTAATGCGTTCTCTGCATCATTTATGATAGATAGTGCATTTTGAAATTCCTGTTTTTCCAAATATTTATTAGCCTTTTCTATACTGTTTTCTATTTTCAGAGCTTCCTGTACGTAATTTAATGCAATAGTTGCTTGTGTAAATTCCTTGTTATTTTGAAGCGCAGAATTAAGTAACTCTTTTGCTTCTTCATACTGGCCATCCATGACGCTTTCTTCGGCTTTATTGTATAAGTCGCTTGCTTGAGCTGTTTGGTTTTGCAGGAATATATAGTAAATACCTGCAGATAAAATAACTACGGCCAATATTGAAATAGGGATATACCAATACTTATTAAATGATTTATGGTTGTTGAGTCGTTCGTCTGTATCTTCTGGTAGTTGTTTGCCACATTTTATACAATATAACTCATTTTCTTTCACTTTTGTGCCACAATAAGGACAGTGGTGCATAACAAAACCTACTTTCATATTACTAAGCATATTTCTTTTCTATTTTATCATATTTTTGCTTTATTTTGGGAAAGGAAATTGATATGATAGGAGAAGGAATAATAATATAAAATGTTAGATTGTACATAAAATAAAATAGGGGAGGTACAAACATATGGAACTTTGGGAAACAGCTTTTGGTATCATTTGCTTTGGATTAGTTGCGTTAAATATAGGTTACTGCATATTTGATAATGAATAAACACCCCAATATCAGAAAAGTTGGCTTTTGTTAAAGGGATTCTTATGTAAGCTTAAATTGCTTTCTAAGAATCCCTTATAGTTTGGCGTGCAAGTTTTTAGGGTGAATACCGTTTTGCCTTATACTTGTCAGGATTATACTGCAAACTCGGAATGTGGATCCGTCAAATCAGTAAACCGGATCCTAATTCAGTTTAAAAATGTGTTCTTCAACAACAGGGGCGAAATGTATGATTCTAATTTTACCACTTAGAATTAGAAACAACCTTTCATAAAGAAGATGGCTGCGCAATCGGCAGCCATGTTGGTTTTCTAACTAATAAATGGGCAGACAAATTTGATGCCGATCCTGTCCTTTATTTTGTCATAGCCCATTCGTCAAATGGGAAGATGATAATTTCTGATTTCCCAATAATATTATCTTCATTAACGAACCCTAAGCCATTTCTGCTATCTTTGCTTACTATTCGATTGTCTCCCATAACATAATAACTGTTTTCTGGTACTTTAATAGGGCCAATTCTTCCAGTATTGTTCTGAGCATTTTTCTTTATAAATGGCTGTCCATATTCTTCACCATTAATATACAATGTATGATCCTCTACTTTAATGGTCTCACCAGGCATCGCGATAATTCGCTTGACATAATTTTTGAGTGGTCTTTCGATAATAACGATGTCACCGCGTTGTGGCTTATCAAATAAATAGGTGAACTTATTGAAAAGTACTGTTTCTCCATCTTCAAGAGTAGGTTCCATACTCTCACCGTCCACAATCGATGTTGCAAATACGAATGATCTTAGAAAAAAGGCGAGAACTATTGCTATTAATATAGCTTTTCCCCATTCCAGCCATTCATTTTTCTTTTTTTGTTTAGTCAAAGAAGACATCCTTTCTTTACCCGTACACTCATGAAAAAAGTATAATAGAAATTTACTTGAGGTAAGTCATACCTTAATTCATCTTCTTATTTTGCTTGGCAATTTCCTTAAGCTCTTTTATCATGTTGTTTTTATATTCGTCATCCGTATTTAAATGTAAACCTACCTCAGAAGAATGGTGAAAGTTTTTAATCCATATAATTCTGCCTGATGCGTGAAAGGAATGAGACTTAAGACTAAAGGAGATATTTATTTTCGTATCCCTTTTCAAATCTATTACATTTTTACAGTTAATCTTCGCCCCTTCGTTACTTACATCAAGAATATGAACATTTGTAGTTACTGTACTGTTTTCTTCTCTTTTCGTCATTTTTCCTTCAATTGGCTGATTAAACACGAAGCGATACGATTCATTTCTTTTGTAATACATCGGAAATCCTCCTACAGTATAGAATCTACATTTCTAGAATATCACTTTTAGTACATAAGAGTAGGCTTTTCAATTAATAAAGCAGAAACTTGTCAATATTTGTGAACCTGTGCTAAAGTTAAATAAGTAGCAAAAGGAGGTACGATATAAATTAATATGTGCACTACAGAAAAGCTTCTGGAAAGAATAGAATTCCTACGTGATAAAATGACTGATGTTGCCTTAAAAAAAGGATTTACTAGTGTTGAATCAATTACAATAAGTCAAGAATTAGACAGGCTTTTAAATCTTTTTGATGATATAAAGCAGACTGACAACCAAAAAAGTATAGATTAGCTTGGAACTGTATTAAAATAATTTCTCCTTCTGTAAAAAAGCCTCAAGGCGGTCAAGTCCAAGTTTGATTGTTTCGATATCGTATGCATAAGAGAGACGCATATAACCTTCACCTAAGGAAGAGAAAGAATCCCCTGGAACCAAAGCAACTTTGCCATCTCGAACTAAATTAACTCCCAACTGAAATGATGATACTCTATCTTTGATAGGAAATTTAGGAAAAAAATAGAATGCTCCATCTGGTTTATTAACATGGAGACCCATATTAATTAACCGATTATATACATAATCACGTCTCTTCTTATATTCATTGCGCATTTTAGCGGGATCATCCAATCCGTTTGTTAACGCCTCTAATGCGGCGTATTGGCTAATGGATGTTGCGCAAGACACATTATACTGGTGAACTTTAAGCATGTGTTTTGTTAACCATTCTGGGGCTAGAGTATATCCAATTCGAAACCCAGTCATAGCATGTGATTTAGAAACACCATTAATGACTATCGTTCTATCCTTAACCTCGTTAAACGCTGCGATTGATGTATGTTTCCGATCATAAACAAGCTCACTGTATATTTCATCTGCCAAAATAAATATATTTTTGTGCTGCAAGATTGAAACCAGTTCTTGTAATTCATTCTTAGTGAATGAAGCCCCTGTTGGATTGGAAGGGTAGGGGAGAACGACACATTTTGTCTTACTTGTAATATGTTTATCCAGATTGTCTTTTGTAAGTTTAAAATCATCATTGGTTGTATCTGCATAAACAACATCTGCTCCAGCCAATTTTATAAGTGGTTCATACCCGGGATAAATTGGTGCAGGCAAAATCACTTCGTCTCCTTGAGATAATATAGTACGAAATGTTATATCTATAGCTTGCGAGGCGCCTGATGTCACAATTATTTCTGATTGCGGGGCATAATTAACGCCATAGTTATTCTCATAGAATCTCGAGATGGCAGTTCGCAATTCAATTATCCCTGCATTGTGCGTATACATTGTTTTATTATGATCAAGAGCAATTTTTGCAGCTTCTTTAACGTGCTCTGGTGTATGGAAATCAGGTTGTCCTATTGTTAGAGATGTGACGTTCTGTTCATCAGACACCATGTTGAAAAATTTTCGAATCCCCGATATTTCAATATTTTTAATAGAATTATTAAGATTTGGTCGCATCAGTAAACCTCCAGTGTAAAAATTTCATAAAATGTTCAAATAATTTTGATTTGTTGTACAACATATAGGGTATAATAAATAATGAGCAGTTTATAAAGGAGTGTGAAATAATGCGCCCAATAAAATACCAAAATTTTGAAGACCTAGTACAGCAAAACAAGCAAGAACTATTAAGAGATGAGAATGAGTTAGAACAAATTGAACTTCGTCTGGAAAAGAAACAGTCGGATAAAAAGTCCAATAAACTAGAACGCTTTTCTTCCTAATTATCAGTAGATAGAAATGAAAGCTTATGGTTTGATCCATTAGTCAATTTTTCTATTGATAATCATAACATAGGTTGATAAGCAGAAACTATCTTTAAAAACCAAAAAACAGGGGCACATTTAACAAAAATGCTGCCCCTGTTTTATTATGCAGTTAATGAAGCTAAATACTATGGGTTCTAAGAAACTAAATGTACTTCATAAACCCCTTAACAACGCCACTATTATAAGTTTTTAAAAAGTACATTGTTTTCTAAATGAACATGCTGGAATGTATTTTCTTCTATTTCCGCTAATCGGGCATATGTGATTCGGTATGAACTGCATGCATCTGCTGGAGGTTCAAATCCGTTGGTAATCTCCCGCATGCGTTTTAAAATGTTTCCTGATGCTTCATGTTCGTCTTCTAAACCGCCATTAGCCTCATGGATATGATTCAGAAGTTTTTCACTAGGATTTTTTTGATATTCTTTAATTAAAGGAAATACTTCGCCTTCTTCTTTAATCATATGCTCTTCCATGTCTACTTTGAAATCGTTATATAAGCGATGTAATTCTTTTAGATGTGGGTGGTTTGCACCATGTACACGAAAAATCTTAGTGACAAATTGTCCTAAAGCAGGGAGCTCTTCATTTAGATATGCGTGATGTGTGTGAACAACGTGATCAATTAATTCAGCAGGTGGGATCGCATCCCAATCAACTACTTCATGATCTTCTAGTTTCCAACTGTCAAAGGCACTGTTAAGTTCCCCTAAGACCACTGTTTTATCTATTTCTTTTTCCTTAAAAACATCTCCAAGTGGACGATCCCCACCACAGCAAAAATCGATTCGACGTTCTTTGAACAAATCACTCGCTTTTGGAAACACCTTTACAATTTCGGCTGGTGTATGCTCAGTAGTAAATTGACTCATTACTATTACCTCCTATTAGTGAACTTACTTAGATAATAGTGGATTTATTGTTTACATGTCGTGATTGATATCACTTACTGATGATTTTTTAAATTTAGGGCTGGAATAGGCTTGTATTAAGATTACAGCACCGATAATGCACGCCATTCCGATCATTTGTATAAAGGAAAAGGGTTCATGAAAAATGAATATCCCGATTAATGTTGCCACAACAGGTTCGATTGTCGTAAGTATAGACGCTTTGGAAGCTTCTGTGTTGTTTAAACCGTGCGTGTAAATAATATAGGCAAATGCGGTTGGGAGGAAGCCTAATCCGAATGCATAAAATAATACTGTAGGGTCCAGTAGCATATGAAATTTTTCCTGATAAGGGAAAAATGGCAATAATGTGACAGCAGCTACAATAAATGTGTAGGTCGTGATACTAAGACTTGAGTATTTTTTTAATGCAAATTTACTGAAAATACTATACAGGGCATACCCAATACCTGACCCTAATCCGAATAGAATACTTGTCAGCTGAAAAGTTTTTAGGTTTAAGGGTACTAACCCAACAACAAGTGCTGTTCCCATTAGTGTAATTAAAAGGGCAATGATTTTTAGTCGTGTCAGGGCTTCTTTAAAAAGAAAAAAAGATAATAGTGTAACGAATGCCGGCGCTGTGTATAGCAAGGCTGTAGCAACAGGGATTGTTGATAGCTCAATTGCCGTAAACATACAGTAATTGAAAAAGATGATACTGAAGATCCCGGTACCGATAAAATATTTAATATCACGTATGGAGTTTAGTTTTAGTTTCTTTGGTGAACTAATAATTAAGTAGATGACTAGTATAATAGCCGCAGACCATGCTCGAAGTGTAACAACTTCCATTGGTGTAAATCCGTACGAATATAAGTTTTTTACATACCAGCCAATTGTACCCCAGAGGGCAGCACCTAAGATAATATAGATGAAAGCTCTGTTCATGCCAATATCCCCCTTTATCATTCAATAATAGCAATTATATCAGATTAGCATGCTTTGTATATTCCTAAAGAAAATTGTTTATATTGAATAATAAATCTTTGGAAAGTAGTTGAAATAAATGGTCGGAAGTTACGTTACAGCAAACATAAATAATCTTTTGCCAGCAGGAATTAAAGCAGAGTATCTCTATATATTTATTGGAATTATAATAATCTATTTAATAGTGCACCCACTTACAAAATGGGTGATTTCGTTGCAATCAATTAAATTGTTGGCGTATATCATGAGTAGTTTGGCTTTTCTGGTGCTATTTCTGTTAGGTATAATTTTAACTACAGTTCTTAATTTAACACTATTGGCTATGACGCTGCAGTGTCTTGCCATTTTTGGTGGATGCCTTATTATTATTCATGCATTTCAGTATCTATTCAGAAGAAACAACAGCATATAAGGAAAGCAAACAATACAAAACACCTAAGGTTTCGTGATCAACAATTTAATTAACAATTTAGAAACAAACTAAGGGGATGAAGTATTGCCACTTGGAATGAGGAACGGATAAACAGTCGAAGTAGATCCTCATTCCGCTAAATAGCAGAGAAGATGGTTTCGGAAGGGTGAGGCGGATCCTCGTTCCGTTAATAGCAGAAAATCAGCTAAATTTGAGGTAGAAATGATAAATAGCGGAACGAGGATCCGAACTCAAGCTTAAAACGAGGGTTTTTAAGGAAATAGCTACTATGAACAAAACTGGCTCCTTAATCGTAAAGTCGTGGGTTAATTTGGTAGACTGTTACTAAGAAAGAAAAACCCAAATCAGAGCCACATTACGAAAGGAGCCTTACTATGAATA
>NZ_JBQQCP010000012.1:0-91953 GCF_052246775.1 Virgibacillus sp. L01
AACAGTTTTGTTGACGGGATCTAGTCCCACGGGTGCGACGTTCTACCCCGACTACCGTAATAATAAGACCATATAAAAAAAGGTCAACCAGAAAAATCTGGATAACCTTATATTACGAACGGGTGCAATAGTTGAATAAGCAGACTGACGTAAAGTCGGTCTTTTCTTTTGTTTTTTTGTTCAGAAATCATCAATTACGAATTGGAATATTGTGTTAATATTAAATATATAGATATTGAACTAACGCAGCAGGTTACTTGAAGAAGGAATCCAAATAATCGGTATCGAATTTTATATTATAAATTTCATAAGGAGATAACAAACGATGAAGTTCAATACCGTTCACATTGATAGATTATTTATATAATGTACGAAAGGCTGGAATAAATCATGGCAAAAAAAGAAGCACCGAAAATTCAAACAGAACGATTGATTTTACGTCCGAGATCGGAAAAAGATATTCCCAATATGCTTAAAATGTTTAACAATGATGAAGTAAGAGAATTTCTTGGAAGTAATCCCCCTCGTGATGAACACTCAATGTTAGAAATGGTTAGGAACCGTAATGAAACAAAATGGACTGTCGCATTAAAAGATACTGATGAATTCATCGGTGATGTAATGATTCCAGAAATAGCAGAAGGTTATCTTGGCGAAATTGGTTATCGCTTCATGAGGGAGCATTGGGGATGCTGTTTTGCGTATGAAGCGGTTTCCGCGGTCATTGAGCATTGTAAAAGCACATTAAACCTTAAACGCCTATTTGCTACTATAGATAATAAAAATATGAAGTCAAAAAGGTTAATTGAAAAACTCGGATTTACTTTGGTAGCGGTGTTGCCTGAATCGAATTTACTCGGCAGAGTTACCGATGTAGCTTACTATTCTCGTATAGTATAAGCATCCTTACGCTCTCCTGAGAAAAATGAACAAACAGGTGAGTGTTTAAATGGGGGATATTTTTGGTCAAGCGATATGATTTTAGTGAAGAGGATTAGGCGGGAAGATATTGAAAGAGTGATTAAACAACTAATAATAGATGGTGAATTTGAAAGAGTATTTAGTCGTTGTGAATAATAGGCTTATTCCACTAACGGGTGCGATTGTTCAAGAAGAGCAATCGCTTTTCCACTAACGACGCAGTTTAGTGGAATAATAGGATATCAAAATAGAGATAAAGGATTGGTAAAATGGCGATTGTTATAGGGTATGGAATTGCATTTATAGGTGTGCTTGTAGCTTATCAGCTAAGCGTAGGTAAACCAAAAAATAAAAAATATAAGGTATCGGGCATCGCTCTTATGGTACCAATTTCACCAGCTTTATCTTTTGCGATAGGGTTAACCTATGCAGTCATTGTAGAAAGTGGTTGGGCAGCATTGATAATGTGGTATATTTTCCCCTTTATTTTCATAATCGGACTCGTTATGTTATTGGTTGGTATTTTCAAGAAAGAAGAAACAGAAATAGTTTGAGTAGTTAAACTAACGGGTGTTTTAGCTGAACAAGGAGTTGTCGACTTGGCAGCTCCTATTGCTTATTGAAGCAACGCAGCAGGTTTGTTCAAGAAGAGTCAGTATATTTTTAGGGGGGGAAGCATTGGTTACTCTAACGTTAATGAATTCTGGGGAATTTCAAATATATCTTAAATCAGCGGTAGGAAGTTATGCTAAAGAAAAAGTTTTATCTAATAATTGGAATGAAGAAGAGTCTATTAGTAAGGCGAGAGAGGAATATGAAAAACTTTTGCCCAAAGGTGAGACCACTGAAAATAATTTCTTATATTCTATTCTAAATGAAGGTCAAACAATTGGAGCAGTATGGCTTGAACAAAAGAATAACGAGAACGGATTTATCCGTGATATTAGGATTTCAGAAAAATATCAGGGACTTGGGTATGGTAAGGAAGCAATGAATCAAATTGAAATGATGGGTAAAAAATTGGGTTTAAGGAAAATAGGAGTTTCTCATATAGACCTCTTGCTACTTTGTTATGACCAAAAACGTGAAGTCGTTTAATAAGGAATTGCACCCTTGTTCAACTAAACTAGCTAATAGTTTGTCAACATTTTTCTATAAAATCCTAAAAAATTATATGATATACTAAAATTGGACATGCCAAATAACCTTCCGTTATCATTATTCTGGAAGGTTTTGGGTTATTTAGTTAGATATAGTTTTTAATCTATATCTTGGAAAGTCGTTTTGTTTTTTAGTAAGGCATAAATCCAATGTAAGAGCTTATTTACGCAAGCAATAACTGCTACTCTGAAAGGTTTGCCTTCACTACGTTTTTTATCGTAAAACTCTCTCATTCTCTTATTTCGAGGGAGTATTTCATTACTAGTTTTCTTTTTCCGTTTATCACGTATGGCACAACGCACAGCTAGAAACAGGGCATGTCGTAGACGGCTAGAGCCCCTTTTAGTAATGCGGTTAATGCTGGCTGTGAACCTACCTGATTCAAAAATGCTAGGATCAACTCCTGCAAAAGCTACAAGCTTTTTTGGATGATTAAATCGATCTATTTCCCCAATTTCAGAAATGATCGTGGCAGCGATCTTCTCTCCAATACCAGGGATAGATTTGATGATATTATACTCTTCAATTTCTTTAGCCAGGGTATCTATCTCTGATTCCAACTTTGATAGATGCTCTTTAAATTGAAGAAGCATATCTATATACATATCCATGCTTAACAGATGACTCTGATACAACGTCTTTTTAAATGGGTTTCGTGATGCTGCTTCTTTTAACTTTTGAGCCTTTTCATAAGCCCATTTTTCAGAACGAGTTGTACATAAAACAGCTATACGATTTGCTAGTTTATCCTCACTAGTTTCCAAGATATCTTCGGATGCCTTATATTCTTTGAGAATACGTAATGAAACATATGAATATAGCTCTCCAAAGACACCTCTATATTCAGGAAATACTTGTTCCAATACAGCTTGAAACTGTAGTTTTGTATTAATGAAATTCCCAGTAATATTCTCATGTTGCCGTGTTAGATTACGAAGGTTTAAGAGTTGAACTCCACGTTTTTTATAAGGCTCTAAATCTTCCTTATAATAAAGCTCGCAAAGATGGTAAGCATCTACAGCATCTGTCTTAACCTTACGTAAACTAGAACTTTTTGCTCTATGTGAGATCAATGGGTTCACTATAATTAACAAATAATTATGATCCTCCAAAAATTGAACAACGGAAGCATGATAATGCCCTGTGGATTCCAAAATAATTGCTGGATTCTGTCCTGTAGTTTCCTTTAAGTGCTTTAAAAACTCCTGAAGTAACGCTAACCCTTCATTGGTGTGTTCTACTTTAAAACTCTTACGATATGGCTTTTTCTTGTCCCAAAATGCTTGGACCTGACTTTCCCCTTTAGAAATATCCAGACCAACGACTGGATCCATTCAAAATCTCCTCCTCTTAATAAATTGCTGGTGCCCCTAATCCTTCTTGTAATATCATAGCTTCGCTTGTTAAACGGGATCCAAAGGTCCCAACCAGCCTCAATCATGTTTTTACAAGTAGGGGGTGAACTGTTTAGTTGACGGGATCAATGTCCCACGAGCAGAGACGTTCTACCCCAGCTACTGTTATAATAAAACCATATAAAAAATGGTCAACCAGAAAAATCTGGTTAACCTTATATTACGAACGCAGCAGAAAAGTTTAATAAGGACATATGGTTTTTAGGGGAGGAATAAAAATGAAATACATTAATGAAAGTATCGAAGGGTACAAGGGAAAGAAAATACCTTATACTTTATACGGCAAAAGTGAAAACTCACAGGATTTAGTGATATTACTTCCAGGTGCAGGTTATACGGTTAACAGTCCAGTTTTTCACTATTCTACTGGTATATTTTTTAATAAATATAAAGATATCTTAGAAGTTAATTATCCTTATAATGATGGGTTTTACAACAATTTCACTCGCAATGAATTATATGAAGCGGTTAAAAGTGATTCAAAATTAGTCATAGATAAGGTACTAAACACTAACTCGTATACGAATTTTTATATTGTTGGTAAATCAATAGGGACAATTGCAATGAGTTCTGAATTGAAAAGAATTTGTTTCAGAGATGCTAAAACTATTTGGTTAACACCTATATTAGATTTAGATGAAGTTTTCACATCTATGGTAGATAGTAAAAATAAAGGTTTGTGCTTTATTGGTGATAAAGACCGTTTCTATACAGAGGAAAGGTTTAATAAAATAAGAACAAACAAAAATATTATTTCTAAATTAATTCCTGAGGTTAATCATAGTCTCGACTACGACGAAGACATAACTAATTCAATAGATGTTTTAAAAGGTATAGTAGCCGATATAGAAAAATTTTAAATTACCTTTTACTTAATTACTTATGAAAAGCTGTACTTAAATTAAACTGGTGCTTTACTTGAAATAGGGTTTGCACCCTTATTCAATTAGCGATGTGTTTTGCGGAGAGAGTTATAATAAAGGGGGAAGAACTTTGAATACTTTTATCACATCCGGATTAGTTATATCAATAGTTATTGTTGTACTCTTGATCTTTTTAGTAATATGGGCTATTAAAAAGATCAAACGGTGACCTCTCTTTATTTTAAAAGGTGACACTTGTCTTAATCGTATGTAATAGTCGTGAGGAGGAATTTAAAAACATACTTTTTTATTGCCCTAACTGGTGCTTGAGTTTAACAAGACGATCAGAATTGATCGTCTTTATTCTTTTATTAAACAATTGAGTTTTAGGAATATTATGTTAATATAATTATGTCAGAATTGAAATCCAAATAAATATTCAGTTCAGATGAGGAGATAATTGTGTGAAGAGAAAATTGAAAGTTTTGAGTTTAATCTTAATAATTACTGTAATTGTATTGCTTATAAGTGGAGTTGTTTATGAATTAATAAGCTATCATAACGTAGAAAAAAATTATCCACCAGATGGATTAATGGTAACGGTTGGAGATAGGGAAATTCACATCAATGTTAAAGGAGAAAAGTCTGATTTACCACCTGTTGTAATTGAAACAGGAACTGGAAATTGGTCGTATGATTGGTCTCAATTCCAGGATAAACTGTCAGAGCACACGCAGGTCATTACTTATGATCGAGCTGGTTATGGGTGGAGTGATCCCCCAAGTAATGGATTTAGTCTTGAATCTACTATTTCAGACCTTGACCAAATTTTAGGTTATGCTGAAATTGAAACACCTATCATTCTGATCGGACATTCCGTCGGGGGTGTGTATGCCCGTCATTTTTCTGATAAATATCCAGAAAAAGTAGCTGGATTAATTCTAGTTGATTCTCGAAATGAATTCTTTAGAGAAGCAGCTCCTAAATTTAATAAAAAGTTCTTTGACGCAGAAGATCAATCGTCTAATAGATTGTTATCTCATGTAGGAGTTATTAGGTTAGTTGCAGAAAATACATTGAAAGGAATGCCAGATTTTATTTCAAAAGAAAAACATGTACAGGTTCAGTATGATGCACCATTTTTTAAAGTGTTGGACGAGGAAATTGAACAAATTTCTATGAGTGTTAAAAAACTAAATAATTTAAAGCCACTTGAAGATAAACCATTAATGATTATCACCCCCAAAAATATTGACGCTGGTGCTAAAGCTTTTGGTTTTTCGGAGGCGCAATCAGAAATAATTAATCAAAAATGGATGGAAAGTCAGCAAAAACTAACAGATCTTTCAACAGACAGTGAATTAATCACTATACAGAATAGCAGCCATGCAGTCATGTATGATCAGCCCCAAAAATTATTGAATGCTGTTTTGAGTATGGGGAAAAGTTTAGTTGAACAATAATTTAAGTAAAATTAACTGTTCAACTAACGGGTGCGTTAGTTGAAGATCATATTTGCAATTTATCTCGATATTCAGCAATCGGGCGCGTTTCCTTAATAACGCGTCTTTTTTTTGAACCATAACATTGAGTAGTTGGTAAACCTCTAACCGTGTATTACTGTTAAAATAAATTTATAAGAGGGATAGGAGGAAGAGAGTAGTGAAAAAAATATCTATGTTATTTTTAGTCTTTATGTTTTTAGTAGGGTGTGGAGGAAGCAAAGAAAAGTTTGAATTCCTTGGGAATTCCATGCTACCAACTATTAAACATAAACAAACAGTAGTGGTTGATTTGAATTATTATCAAAAAAATGGAATCAAAAGAGGGGATTTGGTTGTATTTAATTTATCAGAAGCAAAGCATCACATAAGAAGAGTTGTTGGTTTACCAAATGAAACTTTACATATAAAAGAAGGTAAGATATATAAATGAAAAAGTAGTAGATAGCAAATTTGTTTTTTCTGATATTGATGCAATGGGAAACGAAGATCTTGAAGAAGGTATTAAGTTAAAAGATAATGAATATTTTTTGATTGGGGATAATGCATCTATTAGCAAGGACAGTAGAGTGATAGGCCCAGTTGATAGATTAAGTATAAAAGGAAAAGTTGTAGAAATAAAGTAAGTAAAAATACGCAGGTAAGAGAATTTAACTTTTGAATTTAAGTTTGGAGTGAGTAACTCGAAATCAAATCTTCAAGTATTGGGCGCGTTACTACAAGAAGGGAACGCACCTTTCTTATTGAAGTAACGGCAGTTTTATTGAACGACTGCATCATTTTTTTATGATTTTTTCAAAATTGAGTGAGAGGGAGAGGTTATGGCTTCATATCAAATAAAGAAATTAAAACCCGAAGGTTATAATAGGTGCAGTAATATTTGGGATATGGAAAAGAAACCGAAAATGGCTAAGATGTTTTATGACGAATTAGCAAGCGGAAACAGAATTACTTTTATTTATTTAGAAAATAACGAGTTTATAGGAGAAGGTTCGTTGGTTTTTCAAAACAACGACCCAGACTATACTATTCCAGATAAACGAATTTATCTTTCCCGTATGATTGTTAAAGAAGAATATCGAAATCGTGGAATAGGTGGCATTATTGTTGATTATTTGATTGATTATGCTAAACAACTTGGATATGAGGAAATAACACTTGGTGTAGATACTGATAACAAAAACGCAAGCCATCTATATGAAAAGAAGGGTTTTACAACCATATTATATCTTGGCGTAGATGAATACGGTGAATATGTGAAGCTCCTAAAGAAAATTAAATAGATTTCCCGTAAAGTTTGGTGAATGTGTTAGAGTCTTCTTCCACTAAAGGACGCTTTAGCTGAACAAGGAGTTGTCGACTTGGCAGCTCCTATTGCTTATTGAAGTAACGCAGCAGGTTTGTTGAAGAAGAAAAGGGGGAGTTTCGGATAGAATTAAAAGTATATAAAAATTATATTTGGGTGTATTTCATAACATTTTATGCCCAATGGTGTGTCAGAGAATTATGGTTAGTTCAATATTTAGATTTGATGAATTCTGTTCCAAGAGCTATAACATTAGCCATTATTAAAATAATCATTTGGGTCATTCCCGTTATATTACTAGTTAAAAATTTGGAAAAAAGTAATCCGTTTTCCTACTTAGGATTACGTCACAACTTTAGAAAAGGCTTAAAATGGACAGGTTGGGTATCCCTAGTCCTCACATCCTATTTTGTAATTATAAATCTCATCGTTTTAAAAAATAATATCGATTTTCAAATAGGCTTCAACGAATGGCTCAATACTATTCTATTAGTTGGTATAACTGAGGAAATTGTCTTTAGGGGTTTTTTATTAAGAAAACTTATGGATTCTTTTAGATTTTGGATAGCAAATACAATTACAGCTTTACTCTTTGTATCGATTCATTTTCCTATTTGGATCTATAAAGGTCTGTTTGAATTTCCTTTTATTCTAAGTTCCTTAATAACAGCTTTTGTATTAGGGATTATATTTGGATTTGTATATAAGAAAAGTAATTCTCTTTGGTCAGTAATTATTATTCATTCTTTGTATAATTTGTTAGTGTCACTCTTCTACTAACGGGTGCTTTACTTGAATAAGAAATTGCATCCTTGTTGAATTAAAACAGCAGAATGTAAGGTGGGTATCAGAATTTTATGGTGGAATCTTAAAATTTTTTGAAGGTGGTGTTCTTGTGAAGAAAATTATTACGATTTTATTTTTCGTAGGAATAATTGGTGTATTAGGTTATGCGTATATACCAGGTATTATAGATGAAAACCAATCTAGAAATGCTGCTCAAGGTGTTTTAGATAATTTAATAGAGCAGGACTATGAAAAAGCGTTTGAAAGTGTTTACTTTTATGATAGAGCTTCTGATTTAGAACCAACAATATCTTATGAAGATGCGAAAAATTTATGGGTTCAACGTGTAAAAGCTTTAGAAGAAAGTGGAACTTATGTTGTAGATTATAAAAATTTAAATGTTGAGTTAGATGATACCTATCCAGTAGGAACGGTTGATTTAGTTATAGTAGAGAATGGTGAAGAAAAAATCAAAGAGAATGTTGGTTTGTGGTTTGCCCATGGGGAAGGTAGTTGGAGATTAGGAAATTTTAATTATCATTATGCTGGCAAAGAAGAATGGGAAAATGCTTTAAGTGGTCATTTTAGCAATAGCAGCAAGGAACAAGACTATATTTCAGAGGATAAGGCTTTAGAAATTACAAAAGAGATGAATATGAATAATAGTGAAGATGTGGAATGGACAATTGAATTTAATGAGAATGCAGAGATAGAACCTGAAAAAACAACTGCGGCATGGATTGTAGAAGCTGTCTACACAGCAGGAAATAAAACAGTATATTACATTGATGCAATCTCGGGTGAACCTTCGAGAGTTGGGGAGATTGAAGCACCTTAGTCGGTATTCTTATTACACTAATGGGTGCTTATTTTGAATAAGAAGAACGTTACTTAGGTTGAGCAACGGATTAAACTTTTATTCATTTATTAGTAAATCTGCTTTTTCCATTATTATAGGTTTTGTTTTGTTCGGTTTTATATTTTTTTGGTTTGCAAAGAAAGACAAATGATTTATCAGTCACGTGTTTTGAGATTTCTGTTGAGCTAACGGGTGCGTATCTACAACAAGCAGATATGCCTTTTTAATTAACGGACAGTTTAAAGTAAATGGGAAATTTTAATTTGTGTTAGGAGAGATTTGGTTTTGATAAAGATTATTACATCATTGTTAGGGCTATCGATTCTTTTGTTGGTTGGGTGCACTAATGAAGAGATAGCTAACCATCTTGTATTTGAAGGGAAGAGTGAACATTGGTATCCAAAGTTGGAGATTAAACAATCCAAAGACGAAAATGACTTTGGTGAATACAATTACAGCTTAAGCATGAGAACTGAATATATTGTATATTGGTGACGACGCTGAAGAATTAGAAAGGACCAAAGATTTAGGTATTAAATGGCATATTGAAAGTGAGGATGATGTAGAGGATTATGGTGGTACATATCTGATTTCCAAAGTTGGATTGGCAATGCTCCTGGAGGTAGTTTGACGGAAACGAATGCTAGTGAATTTTACACTCCAGAAGATGCAGAAATTAGAATAGTTATTAAATGGGGAAACGAAGAAGAAGTTATTCCATTAGAAAATACGACAATTGAATATAATAAATAAAGTGTTTGTTAAGCTAAAGGGTGCAATAGTTGAATAAGCAGACTGACGTAAAGTCGGTCTTTTCTTTTGTTTTTTTGTTCAGAAATCATCAATTACGAATTGGAATATTGTGTTAATATTAAATATGTAGATATTGAACTAACGCAGCAGTTTTGTTTAATAAAGGAGGGATTTGTGATAATAGTCAATCAAGAGGAATTTTATATTCGTAATTTACATTATATTATAAGGTCTGCAAAAGAAAATGACGCGAAAAATTTGTCTGAAGTAAGATTGCAGATAGATGGCGAAACCGAAAATATGGATAGAGAAAGAGGCGAAGCATACATAGATGAATCTGGTTTTAAACAAATAATTAGGGATGATACCGAAAGTGTAAATAACCTATTTTTAGTTGTTGAAGTTAATGAAAAAATTGTAGGATTTTCAAGGAGTGAAGGTAATAAATTGAAAAGAACTTCTCATAAGGTAGAATTTGGGGTCTGTGTATTAAAAGAATACTGGGGACACGGTATAGGAAAAAATCTGTTAAAAGAATCCATTCATTGGGCAGATTCAAATGAAATTATGAAAATAACTTTGAATGTACTTGAAACCAATGATAAAGCTATAACGCTGTATAAAAAATATGGTTTTGTGGTGGAAGGGATATTTAAAAATGACAAAGTTTTATCTGACGGGAATTACTATAACACCGTATTGATGGGAAGGTTTATCAAAGTGTAAAAAAAGCTACTTCTACAAAGTTATTAAACTAACGGGTGCAATTGTTTAATAAGGGATCGTCGATTTTGTCGATCCTATTTTCATAACAAGAATTATTAGAATTTTATGTTAAAGTGAATATGTGAACAAATATACTTAAATTACCTGGCAGATTAGTGTAAGAAGAGATAATTCTAAATAAGTAAACTTGGGTAAGGAGATACAATAAATGAAGAAGCGAAAGGTCGGAATTTTACTGTTTGACTATGTAGATGTTTTAGATTTTGCTGGTCCCGCTGAGGTTTTATCATTAACTGCAAATAACAAAGCCGTGCAAGCATTAACCCTTTATAAAAAGCATTTATTACCAACGAGACCATTTGAAGTATTTACTCTTTCAGAAACAGGAATGGAAATAAAAACTCATTCAGGGATAAAAGTAGAACCTGATTTTAGCATCGATGATAGCCCTGAGTTAGATATTTTAATAGTCCCAGGTGGACCTTTAAGAGCGGTACAATCTATGGCTAAAAACCAAAAGATAATAGATTGGATTATTAAGCATAAAAGTATTGAATATATATGTTCTGTTTGTACTGGAGCATACATATTAGGGGGAACTGGCTTGTTAGATGGAAAGAAAGCAACCACCCACCATTTAGCGTTGAAATTGCTACAAGAGAAGTATCCTGAGATTCAAGCTTTATCCGATAGAAAAGTTGTACAAGATGGCAACATCATATCTTCTGGTGGAGTTTCTTCAGGAATAAATATGGCACTATATATTATTGAGCAAATTGTGGGAGAATCTACTGCAGAAAGAACTGCTAAAACTATTGAATTTACATTATAAATTTTCACTAACTGGGGATTTAGTACAACAATAGTAGCAGGATAGTTGAAGAGCGTTGTTTAACTTGTGTTCAACAATCGGTCCATATCGAGAATACTTTGTTGGTGATAAGAAAACAGAATGAGTGACGCAAGGAATAAATTTTATTTACACTTTACTACGGGGGTACATATGAAAACTCACTATTATTTAGGTTGGTTTAACAATTTTTTTCCAGAGAATCTGAACCGAGTGTTACAGGGGGATATAACTGATAGAAAATCGCTTGCTATGATTAGCTCGAATCCATCTATTTATGACGATGATGGTACTACTGAACGCTCGTGGCTTGACCAGGCTGGCATTATGTTTAAACAGGCTTGAAAGGCAACTACATAAATAATTTATCGCTTCGATATGTTGTACTTAGGACAAAAGAACATCAAGAAATCCGAATACAATATGTCTTCTTTGGAACTGTATCTAAAAATTCTACTTTAATTGAAAGTGATGAAGGGTCTTTAGAATGGGTCAAATTTAAAGATATTGCAAACCAAGATGTTTCAGCGACTACAAAAGAAATAGTTAAACATTACAACGGTATAGGTGATTCTACTGGAGAGATGTTTGTAGGTTCGATGAAATCTTTAAAAGGAGAACCAACAATTACTTGGGGATTATTAAAGGATTGGGAAGTACCCTTGTTGAACTAACGGGTGCAATTGTTGAAGAAGCAGTAAGCATTCTTATTAAACTAAATGGTTGAAGAGTTGAAGAAAATTAAATTTTATTCGACTTATTCATTTGCTATTAGAGGGGGACAACAATGGGGTTTATAATAACTTTCTTTAGTATTTGGTTGTGTAGCTTTTTAATTGCCAGGTCATTTAGCTTATTTGGTGGTAAATGGAGTCCCTTTGGTAAAACTTATTGGAAAAATGATTTAGTTATTTGTTTAGCCCAAGCTCTGGTTATTACTCTTATATTTGTATTTTTCTTTTCTTTTAATTAAAAGATTTCCATTGTGCTAACTGGTGCTTTCCTTTAATAAGGAATTGCACTCTTGTTCAACTATAGTGAGCAGGTTAATTTAATAACTGAAATGAGGGAATTAGACTGCTAAAGAGAAAATATGGCGACCATAAAGGATGGAATCGTGTTATAAAAAAGAACTATTCACAGTCATTTTTTAATTCCAATGACTTTTATGGATTTGCAACTTTAATCCATTTAATTGAAGTGACTGAGCCACTATCAAAAAGATATAGGCAGAAGGAAGTTTGTATTGTTGCTAACGGCTATATGTGGCTTCATCAATACCCTTTAGAAGCCCACCACACAGTCACAACTATGTTCAATGCAAACGGTGAAATTGTTCAATGGTATATAGATATTTGCCTTCAAAACGGAATGGGAAATGGCGTACCTTGGATGGATGACCTATTTTTAGATATTGTAGTCCTACCATCAGGGGAAATCATACATCTTGATGCTGATGAACTTCAGAATGCTTTTATAAGTGGTGTGATTACAAGATATCAATACAACTTAGCTTGGAATGAAGCAAGTAAGGTAACTGAACTAATTAAAAATGGTGAATTTGATTTATTGAAACTAGCAAACAAACATAAAAAGATGTTATTTGAAAAACTTCAATAAATTATTGCGCTAACGGGTGCTTTCCTTGAATAAGAAATTTCGCTCCTTGTTCAGCTATAGACGCAGAAGAGTTGAAGAATGTTAATTTATTAAATATTGAAACAAAAAGAGGAGTCTTTTCGTATTTACAAGTAGTCAAATAGGTTAAAGGGGGAGCTTTAAATTAAAAGGTTTTTATATTATTTAGTTTGTACAGTTATTATTGGATTTATTTTTTACCTGGGAGCGAAGTATCAAATTCGATTAGAAGAAAAGGCGGATATAACATTTGAATTAATGCCTGTTTTACTATTTGCAACTATATACCCAATTGTTATCGGACTGTTCTTACGGTTGCCCAAATTGATTATAGAGATTAAAGAAAAAAAACAATGGACGTTTGATTGGGTTAAGGTAGTCGCAATAGGTATTCCTGCCTTATATATAGCATCGTTACCAATTTTGTCGACTACTGGAATAAATTTTGTATTCTCAATAGATTTGATGCTAATGGGAACTAAATTGATAACAATAGCTGGCATTGTTTTTGGTTATGTTTTATTGGACAGTTTAAAGAAATAAATGTCTCTAAAGGGGTATTCGCACTTATACATAATCCAACAAGTATGGGGTTTAAAAATATTTCATTACACTTGAACAGTTATTGGTGGGAGGGATTAAATTTTGCAATTTTTTTTAAATATAATCGTATACTTATTTTCAAGTAAAAAAACACGGGTTTATACAACGATAAATCAACAAGATTATTATAAGGTTGTTTCCCTTTTAGAATCGGAACTTATGAAGTATAGAGTTTCTATAACATCAAATACCAATGCAACAGTTCCTGGTTCTTACAGTACCTTTGGAGAAGTTTATAAGATTTATGTTAAAAAAGATGATAAAAGAAAGGCACTAAAAACAATCAATAAAAAATCTTTAGAAATCTAATTAAAGTAATGGGTGCGATTGTTGAAGAAACAGTAAGCATTTTTATTAAACTAACTTTCAGGATAGTCCAAGCAGAAATGGGATGGCTAGATATAATGTGGGGGGGATTTTATTGAAGAGAAAGATAGTTCTCTTAATTGCTCTACTAATCTTTGTGACTAGTTGTAGTTCTGAAAACGACTCACAAGAAGATAAAACAATATTTTTATACAAAGGTTCTAGTTTAGGCGATAGAGATTATGCTTCAGCAATTCTGAATATGTTGCCCTACCAAGAAGATGCAAAAGGATTTGCTAGATACACTGATGAGAATCTTATAATAGCTGAATATGCTAGTAAAACAAAGGAAGCAGCTCGTAAGATTGTTTTGACCAATGCTACTTACATTTTCAATTTAATCGAAGGTGTCGATAAAATAATTTTTAAATTCCAAGAACGACGGTATAGTATACACAAAGAGGAATTAACAAAATGGTATATGAGTGATAAATATCTTCAAATTTCAAAGAAAAAAGAACTAAAAAATCTTATAGAAAAGAATTTAAATGACTCCCAAAGAGTAAAGACTTTTTTTGAAAAGTAAATGCTGGATTTTCAGTTTAACAGTAATTTCCAAATTGCTTATTCAAGTAAATGGTGCAAGAGTTTAATAAGGTATTAGTGAGTTTCTATCTATTCTAATAGAGCTAACGCAGCAGAAGAGTTGAAGAAGATTAGGGTTATAAGGGGAGAAAATGCATGACTACAAAATTTGTGAGTTGGGGAGATGCAAAAGTAAAATTAACTTGGAAACCTGATAAACAAATCCCACCAAGAGAACTAATTACAAGTGTCCATGGATTTTGTTTTAAAGGTGGTAATCTGTTATTAGTCAACTTAAACCATAGATGTTGGGATTTCCCAGGAGGTCATATTGAATTTGAAGAAACTCCTGAAGAATGTTTAAAGCGTGAAGCATATGAAGAAGGATATGTTACAGGAAGTTGCTCTCTTTTAGGGCATATTATCGTTGACCACAATAAAAACCCAAAATGGAATGAAGATAGTCCTTACCCAAAAGTAGGCTATCAAGTATTTTATCGTATGGACATTGACCAATTACATGACTTTAAAGCAAAGTTTGAGTCAGGCGAAAGAATTCTTATAAATCCAAGTGAAGTAACGGAATATTATCATGATTGGAACGAACTGTACCAAGAGATACTTGATTATGCTTCAAGGTAATTGTAATTTATCTTCAATTAACTGGTGCTTTCCTTTTATAAGATTTGCATTCTTGTTCAATGTAGCAGCAGGTTAGTGAATGTTTCGAGGGGGGTTAATACTTGTTAATATCTATTATAATTTTAGGTTGGATTGGATTATTGATATTTTTGGTTATTGCTATAACATTCAACTGGTTAGCTCATAATAATGAAATCGGATTCTTACATTTATTAATGGCAGTGATGTATGCAATGTGGTTGCCTCTTCCGTTAGTGATGAATCAATTGTTAAATATAGAACTATTAAAGGTTGGAATGATTTTTGGAATAATTTATTTAAGTATGATGGTAATAACAATGACTTTCCAAACTGGTCATATAGTACACATTGCAAAGGAAGACTACAAGAGTACAACTATAGAAGAACGTAGCAACCATATGATGGCAACATTGTCTGGTCCATATGAGTTGTTCGCCAACATCCTAAAATGTATATGGGCACTATTTTTGTCTATTGCCTTTTGGGAGACCAATAATTTATTAATGGCAGGTATAATGTTCCTATTTAGTTTACTAATTACTATTTTTCTACCGATATTTATTGATAGTAGCCTTGTAAAACGACTTAAATTCTTTGAAAAATTCAAGCCTAATCCATATTTGTTTAATTTAGAGACTTTCTGTTTCTTTTTAATATTAATGATTTTTATTTCAATACAGCCATAATAAGTTAACGTTTAATTATTGTGAAGTAATACACTTAAACTACTGTGACTGCTATTGTTCAATAGGGGCAACGTTTCTCGTATTTTCGAGTAGGTTTAATATACAAGGGGGGGTTATTATTGTCTAATAAATTAATGGGGTCAGCATCAATCATAATCGATTCAGAGAGAAAAGTTTTGTTAGTAAAACATACTTATGGAAAGAAAAATTGGGAACTTCCAGGTGGAAAAGCTGAAATACAAGAATCTGTACAGGAGACTGCAAAAAGAGAAGTACTAGAAGAAACAGGGCTCTGTGTCGAAGTAGGGGATTTGACTGGTGTATACTATGACCCAATGTATGATATGCATCACTTTGCGTTTATATCTCAAAATATTAATGATGAAATGCCAAAACCAAATTCACCAGAAATTTCAGAATGTAGATATTATTCATTTGAGGAACTACCAAAACCAATAAGTGATTTTACAATTATGAGAATTGAAGATGCAATTAATAGATATAAAAAGGATTTATTCCACGTTATCGGACCAAGACAATGGATGGAATAATAATTTTTAAATTTTTCATATAGAGATTGTGAAAAACTGTACTTAAACAAATGGGTACGATTGTTGAAGAAACCGTAAGCATTCTTATTAAACTAACACAGCAGGTTAGTGGAAGAAGAATAACATCTAATTAACTTAAAAATTAGGAAGTAATTTTGTATGTATGTCATTTATGCCATTATTTTAGGAATTGTCTTTGGTGCATTGTTTATTGGTGATATGTTATTTGCACTTTC
The DNA here is from genome assembly GCF_052246775.1 of Virgibacillus sp. L01. Classification (NCBI taxonomy): domain Bacteria; kingdom Bacillati; phylum Bacillota; class Bacilli; order Caryophanales; family Bacillaceae; genus Virgibacillus; species Virgibacillus sp. L01. The sequence goes on from NZ_JBQQCP010000012.1 coordinate 16,411, forward strand.
TTTTACTTTTATCGTTATAGTTGGGTGTCTATTAAAAATAATCAATGTACTAAATGAAATAAAGTCCAATCAATCTAAAGAAGATTAAAATATAGAAATCACTCAACTAAATGGTGCAAGAGTTGAATAAGGAATCGCATCCATATTCAACCATAGCAGCAGGTTAGTGGAAGAAGTAAGAAAAGTTTCCGAAAGGGAGAGGTTATGTGGATTTAAGAATATTAGCATCAGAAATAGCAAATATCTATCAACAAAATCCAAAAGTTGAAGCCGTTTTATTAGGAGGTTCCGTATCACGAAATTGGCATGATGAACATTCGGATATTGAACTATTTGTTTTTTGGAAAGGAGCTCCTACTGACGAGGAAAGGAAGGCTCCAATTATAGAATTAAATGGTAATATTATTGACTTTCACCCATATGAAGATGAGGAATGGTCAGAAACATACATAACTCAGGGTGTAAAATTAGAAATAAGTAATTTTCTAACAGAAACAATTAACAAAGTTATAAGTGATGTGATTATATCTTATGATACGGATTTAGATAAGCAATGTATTGCAGCTACGGTTTATAATGGAGGTACACTAAGTGGTGATTTAGTTATTAATAGTATGAAAGAGAAAGTAAGTAAATACCCTTATGAATTAAGTGTGGCTATGGTAAAGGAGAATATTTTTTTAGGAAACAGATGGAATAATCGTGAGGCTTTATTTGAGCGTAAAGATTGGTTAATGCTTTATAAAGTAATTGTATCCGTTCAAACCAATTTAATGGGAAAAATTGATGTTATTAGAAAAAAACACTTAATCTTATTGCATTATCGGGTGCAATTGTTGAGGAAACAATAAGCATTCTTATTAAAGTAGCAGCAGTTTAATTGAGTTATCCGAAATGCTTTATAGAAAAAATAAGGTGTTACACTAAAAGAAAGGTGGGGTTGGAATGGAAAGAATTATTCTGTTTGATGGAGATTGTAACTTTTGCGATCAAAGCGTTCAATTCATTATCGAAAGAGATCCGAAAAAAAACTTTAAATTCGCATCGTTACAAAGTGATATCGGAAAAGAATTATTAAATAAGTATGATGCTCCAGATGACTTAAATAGTTTTGTTCTTATAGAAAATAAAAATTGCTATTTTAAATCATCCGCAGTCCTTCTTGTATGCAAAAACTTGAAAGGGGTTTGGAAGATTCCATTTGTTCTATTAGTTATCCCAAAGCCCATCAGAGACTTCATATATGGAATTATCGCTAAAAATAGATATAAATGGTTTGGTAAAAAAGAAAGTTGTATGTTACCTTCCACCGAAGAGAGAGAACGGTTTTTATAATATGTGAATAGTTGTACTTAAAGTTAATGGTTTAGAGTTGAACAAGGAGTTTGTAGGGGATAGGGAATGATTGAAAAAAGCAAAGGAATAAATAAAAAGAAAATTGCAATTTCAGGTTCCTTGCTATTATCAACTTCTATTTTCTTTTTATATATAATGCGACGACTACTTATTTTGGAATTATAGAAATTAAGGATTTATAACAGGTTAATAATGAATACATAGTAACTACAGAAGGAGGCTAACAAGAAGATCGACATTATAAACGGTCTTTTCAGAAAATTATGATATTAAAAAATGTTAATGTACAACCAAAGAGAACAAATACTACACTTAAAGATAATAATAGTTTTTTCAAATTAATCCTCCAGAATTTTTAATAAAATTTTTTATACAATATACATACGGTTACACATATTTTAAAGTTTCAATTTTGAAATTATCTAATATCCTTCTTCAATTTTTCTGCTGAGCCAAGACCAACCTTAGTAAACAACCGTTGAAAATAACGATAACGAAGGAAATGAAAACACAACGCAAGAAAATCAATCCTTAGAAGAACAAATTAAAAAAAACTTAGTAAAAGAAAATAGTTATAATCCAAAAGATATAATTGATTATGACATCAAAGGAAATTACATTTATGTATATTCTTTTAGCACTAGGAACGGATTAGCTTCTATGCTTATAAAAAATAACTCAAATGGGCTGGAATGGGTTACTAGTTGGCTATCCATACAAACCAGTTCTCTTGGTCATAAAGAGAAGGCCCCTATTGTTACGATTATTCAACCAGAAGACACTGATGTTAAAGAGGTTCGAGTGTTTGGAGGACCTGCAAAACTAACTCAAACTACAATTGAATTTACGGAGGATTTTTCAAAGGAAATAAAGTTTTGGGTTTACTATTCTGATAATAATGAGGAAGTTCTTGATGATTTTGATGAAGATATAGAATACATTAAATAGTAAAATTCGATATTACCCTTCTTTCGTTAATGGGTGTTTTCTTGAATCTGGAATTTAACTCCTTGTTTTACAAATATGGAAATTGTAAGAAGGGTAGTTATTTATTGCAATCGGATTATTTTGTTCAATAGTTTATGTCAAAATTGAATTAGGTATTAGGCTTTTTAGGGGGTAATGTGTTGGAAGTTAAAGAGAATGCTGGTTACATTAAGGCGAATAACGCTGAAGAATTGCTATTCACGTTAAAGAATAAAGAATCTCATATTATAATTCAGGAAGACTATAAAAAAGAATTTGAAGAAAACGCACAACTGCCGCTTACGGAAAATGAACAAATGGGATTTCATCTGGGATTCCGTGGTACAGCAGGTATTTGTGGAGAGATTATTTTTCAATTAATCAATAGATTCAGTAGGGGAAGTAAACAACAAAAGAAAATTGACAGCAAGATTCGTATATACAGCATAAAAAAATTGAGTGAACAAAAGATTCTCTTGTATTTGCGACAATTGGAGTATTAAATTATAGGGTAGCTTTAATTTAACAATAGGTATTAGAAAAAATGGCTCGGATACTTCACCAAAGCCATTTTTTATCGTGAATTTAATGGTGATAATTATCTAGTTATAGGCTTGGCGAATACCAAATTTATTAATATTAAAAATAAAGAGAGGGGGGAGTAGTCTTTATGTTTTATAGAAGGAAGTTTTATATTGTAAAAAAGGAATTCGTGGATATTTTTAATGCTCATTTTAATAACACAAACTTACCGAATCAGTTAAAATATGGCGCTCGGTTAACAGGGCGTTGGATGAAGGAAAATGCTGATAATACCGTAGAAATCTTTGCTATATGGGAATATGACAGTTATGAGGAATACTTAGAAGTTGAATCGAAAGTTAGAAGCGACACGGCTCACGTCAAACGAGTTCAGGACTGGTATCAGGAACATGGTGGGAAAGAACATGTGTATGAGAAATATATAATAGAAGTTAGAAATGAAGAACTGGAATCAACTGTTAAATAAAAACGGCCTTGCGAGGTGACTTCCTAATATGAATCTTTTTATTACGGAAAACGTTAAACGGTCAACTGGTTTAATCAAACAAAGCTGCAGGAATAGGAGGTGGTTAATTGATGAAATTACTTTTACACGTAGAAGGTGCTGCCATTTTAGCACTAAGTCTTTTCTTTTATGGGTATAGCCAATTTAGCTGGATAGTGTTTTTAATCCTATTATTAGTACCGGATATTTCAATGCTTGGTTATCTATTAAATAATAAGGTTGGTTCTAATCTTTATAATTATTTTCATACATATACTACACCGATAGCTATTATTACTTTTGGTATCATAGTATCTAATCATACCGTTCTGGCAGTTGGTTTAATATGGTCAGCCCATATCGGAATGGATAGAATGGTTGGATACGGATTAAAGTATCCAACAGAATTTAAGGATAATCATTTGAATCGGGTCTAATACTGTGATCCTGGTTCTGGTACGAAGTGAAGCGGAGGGGTAGGTATAGTAAGACGTTTTCCCGAAACATTGCAGAATACTTGGGGCCGAATCTATTCTGAATGGTTTCCATCCTCAAACTAACAACAAGTAAATGGACCTGAAATCTTGTGGAATGAAAACAATGATTTTAATTCATTAACTTTCAAAAATGAAATATGGATTCCTGTTGAGAAAATGTAAGAACAGTTTATCATGACAACAAAAAGAGAACCTCTTCCATTGTGATATTGATTATCACGGAAGAGGTTCTCTTTTTTTTGCAGTTCAGAAGTGCATTTGAGGCAGCCAGTAGGTCTTATAAAAATATCAGTCTAAAGGTTGAGTGAAGTTCATGCTCATAGCCGTTTTGGAAGGCTTAATTTTTACTTATACTAAGAGTATCAAAGAAAAAGGAGATGTTCAGATGACTAACATATACGAAATGGAATTAGAAATCGCAAGTCGCCGTACGAAGTAAAGATTAAACTGAGAATGTAAACTACAAAGAATTAGGAGGGATTTAGATGAATAACATATATGAAGTGGAAACAGAAGTCATAAGTCGCCGTACCAAATAAAATAGTTCCTGCATTAAAATATCCTCTATCAGAAATACACAATACACTTCATTGATTGAACTCATCCTATTATAACCTCATTAAAATATTGGGCACAGACACTCTGATAAGGGTGTCTATTATTTTATCTTGAGATATATTCTATTTATATTGAATTATTTATCATATATATATAGAATATAGCCAGGAGGAGATAAAAATGGATTTATTTTCGATGAGAACGAAAGAAAGGGAAACATATAGTGTTCAAATAAAATATTCACTTTTATGGGAATGCGCACTAGGTATTGCCGCTATTACAAATCATTCTCTTGTTGAGACCCTTGATCTACCGAAGGAGAACAGGGAGAGAATTAAGGAATCCATGACTAAGGAAATGACTGGACACCTGGAGTATGTACAAACACATAATACTTGGAAGTCACTTCTTCAACTTTTGTATCAGGAAGATTTTAAGAATCTAGCGGATTTCACTTCCTTTGTAAAAAAACTATCTTCGGAGGAATTAAGAACTATAGCAATTCCATATTTGGGAAAAGAACAAAAAGAACTAATCAATCAGTTAATCCAAGGATCGGATGATGCTCTAAAGAAACTCCAACATAATACAAAAGAGAATTCTTTTTTGCCTTCCTATTTGAAGTTCATTAGTGAAGTCGATACGGAAACACTGAAAAGCCATTTGATTGAAGTGATGTCTGGTTGGTATAAGGCAGTGATTGAACCTGATGAAGATGAATTGGAGTCTATACTCATCAGAGATATGGATGCAAAAGAAAAGATGATTGAAAAATTGGGACCAGAGGAGTTTGTGGAATGGGCAACAGATGGTCGGCGTTATTATCCGGAACCAAGTGTATTTCAAGTACTTCTCATACCTCAATATATTTACCGTCCCTGGAACGTGGAGGCAGACTTAGAAGGTGTTAAAGTATTCTACTATGCGGTCGCCAATGAAAGCATTTCTAGTGACAATAAATACGTTCCGAATAAAATGCTAGTGCAAAGGTATAAAGCACTTGGGGATGAAAACCGTCTAAAGATTTTAAAGATAGTTAAGGAAAAAAGTTTATCCCTGCAAGAGTTGACAGATGAGTTGAAGATGGGCAAGACAACCGTCCATCACCACTTGAAAATACTGAAATCAGTAAGATTAGTAGCATCAAATTCACATAAATATGAGGTTAATGAAAAAGTATTAACTGCTTTACCTAAAGAACTGCAGCTATTTTTGGAAGATAATTAATCTAAGCCAGGGAGGAATGAGATGGTGTCTTCGGTCGGACAAGCCTATTCAGAAGAGAAAACACCGGAATTTAAGCGTAATTATCAGGTTTTCAGGTTTATCGGGGGAAATTTAATTTCTTTCTTTGGGGATCAAATATATTTAATTGCCCTTCCGTTAATTGTTTTAGCTCTAACAGGTTCTCCATTAAGTATGGGAATCGTTGCAGCTTTAGAAAGATTACCAATTATAATACAGCCATTTACTGGAGTTTTGGCGGACCGGTTTAATCGTAAAAGAATCTTGATGATTTGTGACCTAGGCAGATTTGTAACGATAGGTTTGTTAGGGCTATTACATATGATGAACTCGCTTTTTATTTGGGAAGTTTACGCGGGAGCATTAATAGTAGGTGTTTTAACGCAGGTTTATAATACGTGCCAGTTTGCATCAGTCCCAAAACTGGTGCAGAAGAAGGACTTACAATTAGTAAATTCCATCAATACAGGCATATTTCAAACGGCAGTTTTTATTGCGCCAGGGTTAGGCGGAATAGTCATCAGTATTTTTAATCCTGGAGTTGGTCTATTAATAAACAGTTTAAGCTTCTTAATTGGTTACTTAATTGTATTAAGTTTAAAGATTGATAGTCCCAGTCGAAATGAGAATAGTAGCCGGTCAAGAATCTTTGCAGATATAAAGGAAGGATTTACCTTTGTTTTAAAACAGAAGCCTATCTTGTACACCAATATAGCCATGCTTTTTTCTGTTTTTGGAACGACTCTTTTTTTAACCATGCTGGTAATTCACTTAAAGTCTTCAGTTGAATTAGATACAGTACATATAGGTTATCTGTTATCTATTGGAGGGGTAGCTGCAATAAGTGGTGCTTTAGTTACAAATTTACTTAAGCGCTATTTTTCCTATAGAAGGATCTTATTTTTATCAGGAACGATCGGTGGTATTTCGATTATAGTGTTCAGCTTTTCGGATACGTTCATGTGGTTAGCACTGATGAATGCAGTAGGCACAATATCTGCTGCTATTATGAGTCCATGCATTGTAACCATTCGTCAAACCTTAAGCCCTGATCATTTGTTAGGCCGAGTGCAAGCAACTAGTCGCTTTATGACGTGGATATTAATGCCTGTTGGAGCTTTGGCAGCCGGAATAATTGCTGAACAATTTGGAACAGAAGTTACGATACTAATTGGGGGCATTATAGCGACAATTGCATCGTTTATTTATTTACATCCTTCGCTTAAAAATACTAATGTTATACTAAATAATATTGAAAATTAGGGGGACAAGGCTATGACAACACCGAAGCATATAGTTTCTGCGGCAACCATTGTTTTAAATGAACAGCAAGAGATTTTATTAATCAAAGGACCAAGAAGAGGATGGGAAATGCCTGGTGGACAGGTTGAAGAGGGAGAATCACTAAAGGATGCTGCAATTAGAGAAACAAAAGAAGAATCGGGCATTGATATTGAGATAACCAAGTTTTGTGGTATATTTCAAAATGTGAATGGTTCGATATGTAATAACTTGTTCTTGGGTAACCCAATTGGAGGAGAACCAGCAACAAGTTCTGAGAGTTTAGAAGTTGGGTATTTTCCAATTAAACAAGCAATGGAAATGGTAACTTGGAAAAATTTTCGGCAAAGAATCCAGTATTGTTTAAACCAAAATATGCAGCCTTTTTTGGTTGAATTTTAAGGTATTATTGAAAATAAAGGAGGTACATATATGTCTGTAAAATTAGCTCGTATGAATGATGAGGCTTTTAATCAGTATTATAACAGCGCAATACAAGATTATGCTAATGAACATGTGAAAGCAGGAAACTGGGGTGAAGAAGAGGCTTTTGATAAAGCCAAGAAACAGTTTGAGCGGCTGTTACCGGATGGGTTAGAAACGAACGCTCATGTGCTATTTTCTATTATGTATGGCAATGATACGATCGGGACATTATGGCTGAACATAAAATCAAAACAGCATGAAAAACACGGGTTTATTTATGACATTAAGTTAGATGATTTTCAACGTGGTAAGGGGTTTGGAAAAGCAACTATGGCAGCATTGGAAGAGTATGCGAAGTCAGAAAACATCAATCAAATAAGCTTACACGTGTTTGCACATAATGAAAGAGCAGTCGCGCTATACAAGAGAATGGGTTTTGAAGCTATAAGTTATAACATGTCGAAAAAACTTTCGTGATATAAGTGGTAAGTAACAAGATTGTTTAGGAGGCTGATCGAATATGAATCGCATCATGGTGATGGGAGTGTCAGCTGGTGTTGGGAAGTCTACCTTTGCGGCGAAACTGGGAGAGCAACTGGATATAAATGTCTATCATCTTGATGTACTGCACTGGAAACCAAATTGGATAGAAGCTCCAAAAGAAGAATTTAGAGCGAGTCAGAGGGAAATTGTTGCTAAGGAAAACTGGATTATCGAGGGCAATTATAATAGTACATATGATATTAGAGCCCAAAAAGCTGATACAATTATTTATCTCGAACTCCCTTTGATAGTTTGTCTGTATCGCGTTATTAAACGATGGATCTTAAACATAGGGAAAACCCGGCCAGACATGGGAGAAGGGTGCAAGGAAAAGTTAGACTATGAATTTCTGAAATTCATTGTCACTACTTATTCTTCTCGCAAGAAAAAGATGGAAGGTAGATTTGAAGAATTCAGAAAAACCGGCCCTGAAAAAACCATTATTAGGCTTAAGAGTAAGAAAGAAATTCAATCATATTTGGAATGAATCGGAGAAGGCGGGGTCGGTTACAAGTAGAAGTGGGATATCGACTTGAATTGCGATATATCAACTTCCGAGGTGGGATATCGACTTGGATTAGGGTATATCGACCTTCGCGGTGGGATATCGACTTGAATTAGGATATATCGACCCCGGCGGCAGGATATCGACTTGAAATAAGATATATCAACCACCGCGTCAGGATATCGACTTGGAATAGGGTATATCGACCTCGGCATCAAGATATCGACTTAAAATAGGATATATCAACCCCGGCAGCAGGATATCGACTTGAAATAGGATATATCAACCCCGGCAGCAGGATATCGACTCGAAATAGGATATATCGACCCCGGCGGCAGGATATCGACTTGAAATAAGATATATCAACCTCCGCAACAAGATATCGACTTGAAATAGGATATATCAACCCCGTCAGCAGGATATCGACTTGAAATAGGATATATCAACCTCAGCATCAGGATATCGATCGAAATTGAGATGTATCAACCTTTAGTGGTGGGATATTAATCTTTTTACAGTTAATCAAATGCCAGGTTACTTAATATTGTTTTGGAAGGTAAGAAATCTTTGTAAGTGAGGAAGGTAATGTGTTGATTGGCTATAATTTATTCAAAAGGATGGAAACTGGCAATGAAATCCAACAAACAGCGTACAAAGCAGTTAATGAACTGGGCATTTTTAATGAATTGAGTATGTATAATCCAGTATTATGTGGAACGTTGCCGATTGGAATTGATGTCGAGGGTTCAGACCTGGACATTATCATGGAAGTACAAGAATTGAATTATTTTATAGAACGTCTTCAAAGTCTATATTCCTGTAAAGAAAGCTTTAAGATAAAAAAAACAACTATAAGAAATAAAGAGATCATTAAAGCAAATTTCTTCTTCAATAATTTTGAATTCGAGTTATTTGGTCAAAATCAGCCTGTACACAAACAACACGCGTATCTTCATATGGTTATTGAACTTGAACTGTTACAACAAGATAGTAAATTAAGAGAGAAAGTTGTTAAACTTAAACAACAAGGATACAAAACAGAACCGGCATTTTGTGAAATTTTAGGTATTACCGGAGATCCCTATGAAGGTCTCATCCAATTTGGAGTTGAAAAAGGAATTATAACAGTGTTATGAAGGACAGTACCACTGTAAATTAATAAGGAGCTTAAAAACCAGGATGAAAAATGAAAAAGAAATAAAAGAGAAACTACATAATTTATTAAATGAAACCCAAGTAGTATCGGAGGGGACAGATGAATATAAAACAGTTTTAGAAGTGGTTAATGTATTAGGATCTACTGATGCAGAATTACGGGATGAACTAGGTTATCAGGCACTCATTAAATTATTGATACATAATAACTACCTTACAAACAATGAATTAAAGGAATTGTTAGCCTATGCGACGTCAGGTGAAATGTTGTTTTATAAGCTAGGCGAGGTTGGAACAGATAGCGTTTTTCTTAGGTCTTTCTCTTCTCTATTAATCACTTTGTTGTTATATCGCGATAATCAAGATAAATTTCTTTCCAAGTCTGAGTATAATAGTGTTGTAGAACTTGTTGTTAGTTATTGCAGACTTGAGAAGGATTATCGGGACTTTGTTGAAGGAAAGGGCTGGGCACATGCCCCGGCACATGTTTCTGATGCAATCGATGAACTTGTGAAAAATCGTTATGCTGATATTGATTCGTGTATGCTGTTGTGGGAAGGGATGACGGAACTAGTAGTAAACGCACCATATGTTTTTGCTGCTGAAGAAGATGAGAGAATTGCAACCCCCGTGTTGGCGATGATTGAATACGAAAAGGTTCCGTTATCGACACTTAGAACCTGGATGAAAGAAATACCTGTTTCAGAAAATAATTTACATGAAAAGATTAATCTTAAAAATTTTTCCAGGTGTTTTAGTAATCGATTAATTGTGAAAGACCCATCGACTAATTATGAACATCTAGTAAAGGAGCTGGAACATCAATTTAATTCATTGTTTGTGTAAACAATAGGAGGCGTTGGTATGGGTGATATTTTATATCCGGTGAATTGGAATTTAGATTCTCTTCTTAACACAGGAAGTAATTCCATTCAATTACAGGACCAAATAGAATACATAGAAAAAGAAGTAAACAATTTTAAAGAAAAGGTAAACATTTTAAAGGCTCTAGAAGATAGTGATGATTCAAAAATGGTTGTAGAACTCATTCAAGTTATAGAGAATATCAAGATACATCTATCGCAAATTTCGTCTTATATAACTTGCTTACTTGCAGAGGATATAAAGGATAAAAATGCAGCAACCTGGAAAGATAGACTCTCATCTTATCATGCCCTTTTTAATTCCTTGGTGCGAAGATTTCAATTGGCTCTTGCTCTAACAAAAGATTCAAATTGGAAAAGTATAATAGAAAGTAAAGAATTAGAAAACTATCAATTTATGCTTGGAGAATGGCGGAAAGAAGCAATTACACTGCTTCCAGAACAAGAGGAAAATACCATCTCCTCTTTAATGGTAGATGGTTATCATGGATGGGGGGACATGTATCATTCATCAGTTGCCAAAATGAGAATTGATAATCCTATTGAAGGAAAAGTTAAAGAACTTTCTGTCGGACAAGCAAGAAATTTACGTTCCCATGAGAACGGTAAAATAAGAAGACAATCCGCTGCTCTTCTTGAGAAAGCCTGGTCACAAAAATCTGATACCTTCGCAACAATATTAAATCGGATCGCAGGATTCCGGTTGCAAATTTACGAGAGAAAAGGTATTCAAAATGTTTTATATGAACCTTTAAAAGATAACAGAATGGAAGAAGAAACGTTAGGTGCAATGTGGAGAGTGGTGAACCGGCATAAGCAACCATTTGCCAACTATTTAAACGACAAGGCTAAAATGTTGGGGAAAGAAAAACTGCCGTCGCATGATTTTTGGGCTCCTGTCAACCAATCTATGGAAACAATAGATTATCAAGAGGGTGTAGATTTTTTATTGAAACATTTCAGACAGTTTGGGTCTGAATTAGAGAATTTCACCCGTCAAGCTTTCAATAAAAAGTGGATTGAATCAGAAAATCGATCGAGTAAATCAGCAATCGCCTTTTGTGCTGGATTTCCACTTTCTGAAGAATCGAGAGTATTTATGACGTATGGTGGTCATATAACGGATGTATTAACTCTGGCTCATGAATTAGGTCACGCCTTTCATAATCATGCTATGAATGCTGTGGAACACATTAATAGACAATATCCAATGAGTATAGCTGAAACGGCTTCCACATTTGCAGAAATGATTGTATTGGATGCAGCCATGGAAGAAACGGATTCACCTAAGGAGAGATTGTTTTTACTAGATGAGAAATTAAAGCGTAGTGTAATGAATTTTATGAATATACATTCCAGATTCTTATTTGAAACAAGGTTCTATGAGGAAAGGAAAATGGGGATGGTTTCATCCTCCCGTTTAAATCAACTTATGGACCAGGCGATAGATGAAGCTTATGATGGAGCGTTAGAAGATATACCTGCATACACTTGGGCTTCTACACCACATTTTTATATCACAGATAAACCCTTTTACAATTTTCCTTATACATTTGGTTATCTATTTGCATTGAGTGTATATGCAAAAGGCAAGGAAGAAGGAAAAGAATTTGAAACGGAATATTTGGCACTGCTTAGAGATTCAGGAAGCATGTCTATCGAAGACTTAGCAAAGAAGCATTTAGGAGAAAATATAACACAAGAAGCATTCTTTGAAAAAGGAATGCAGTTATGTAAAAAAGATGCAGAAGAATTTATACAATTAGCAGCGGAATTAGATAGGTAAAAAAAGGAGTAAGCTACCAATACTTTGGGAGCTTACTCTTTTTATTTAGTTTGTGTATCCTTAAGGGTCCTTCGGGTTAGTTCGATAAAAGATTGTAAGGGTATTGTCATTAACTTATCTTTATGCCAGGCGATTTGAGTGAAAAAAGGTGAGGCAGGCTGTTTCCATTTAATCTCTTTCATAAATCCTTCTTTAATATCCTTTTCTACAGCCATTTCAGGTAAAATAGCTATTCCGAGTCCAGCTATTACACATTGTTTGATTGCTTCGATACTAACAAATTCAAATTTGTTGGTAGGGTATATTTCGGCCTCTCGCAAGGTATTTTCCAAGTATGTACGGTAGGAGCACCCTGTTTCGGTAAGCAAAAGGGTTTCCTGTTCAAGATCTTTTGGGAAAACCTCTGATTTATTTAGTAATGCGTGCCCAGGAGCAGCTACCAGCTTCATCCTATCTTGTGTGAGAGATTCAATTGTTAAAGCATCTCCTGGCTTGAGTGTATCCATAATAAAAGCTACATCCAGATTTCCCTCAAGCAGTTTTTCTTTAGCCATTTCATCCGAGTGGGCTGGTTTAAAGATGAGTTTAACGTTTGGAAACTGATCTTTGAAATCTTTAAGTATTGGTGGTAAACGATACGTGCATTGGCTCTCTTGTGCCCCAATAACAAGTGTTCCTAATGGCTCTTCTAAGCCACTTGTGACCATTCGAGCTTCCTTGGTTAGAACAAGCATTTTATCAGCGTAAATTTTGAATTGCCGACCGGATTCTGTGAGATATAATCGCTTGCCAAGTCGTTCAAACAAAGGTGTATCCAGTTCTTTTTCAAGTGCCTTAATTTGGGCTGTCACACTTGATTGTGCAAAATTTAATATCTTTGCTGTATGTGTGAAATTTAAGGTTTCTGCAGCTGTTTTAAATGTAATTAATTGTTTAGTTTCCATTCTTTCACCTCCATCAATCGCTATTTTCGATTGTATCAATTAAAATAATCATCTTTATTGATTTGCACTTTTATCATAAGATAAAAGTATTCGAACAGCAAGTTAAAATATTTAATGAAAAGGAGCACGTGCTATATGTCTATTGCAGTTATTTATGGAGGTACCCGTGAAAATGGTAATACGGAAATTCTAACTGATCAAGCTATCCAGGGATTATCTGTAGAAAAGATTTATCTAAGAAATTATGATATTCATCCTATTGAAGACCTGCGCCATATCCAAGGTGGATTTCAGGAAGTTGAAGATGAATATAACTCAATCATTAATCAAATTATATCGCATGACATTCTTTTGTTTGTTACACCGATCTATTGGTTCGGCATGTCAGGAACACTGAAGAACTTTATAGATCGCTGGTCTCAAACAATGAGGGATGCAAGCTATCCTGACTTTAAAAACAATATGGCTGCTAAAAAAGCCTATGTCATTGCAGTAGGAGGAGATAACCCCTATCTTAAAGGGTTACCGCTAATTCAGCAATTTCAATATATCTTTGATTTTATAGGCACTTCATTTGAGGACTATATTATTGGAGAAGCGAATAGACCCGGCGATATTCTTCAAGATAAAGCAGCTTTATTCTCAGCTAATCAATTACTGCGGTAATAAGAACGGGGAGGTGGAAACGTGGTTTTTAGTGTATTAAAGTTAAGAAACTTTCGTAATTTTTTCCTGTCTGAAATCATTTCAGGTTTTGGAGTTGGTATGAGTACGATAGGTGCAAATTGGTTTCTGTTGGATCAAACAAATTCTACAAAGCTTATTGGGCTCATGCTTTCTTTTAATGTAATAGCGGGATTTCTTGTTGCACCATTGATTGGAATATTGACTGATAAGTTGAATCGAAAGGTAATCATTCTTTGGACTTATCTGGTTCAGGCAATTGTATTAATAGGCATAACTGGCTTATTATCAATATCAGGATTTAAAATCGAGTATGTTTATCTATTTGCGATTGTTAATGGAATGGGATGGACGACATATATATCAACATCAAGAAGTCTCGTTCAGGAAATTCTCTCCGATCAGGATTATATTAATGGTAACTCACTGGTTGAGATAAGTTTACAGGTAGGCATGTTTATGGCAGGTGCTGCTTCAGGGGTGATTTATAAATATTTTGGGTTTGAATTCATCCTAATTTTTAATGCAACTGCATTTATTCTCAGCAGTATTTTTCTTTCCAAAGTTAAATACAATTCAATTACGATTGACAATAAAGAAGAAACTTATCACGAAAGCTTTAAAAATGGAGTTCGTTATTTGGCAGATAGACCAAAGATATTCTTTCTGGGAGTTGTGGCCATTATTCCTTTGGTCTCCACCATGATGTATAATGTTGTACTTCCTGGATATGTGAGCGATACGGTTGGTGGTGATTCCATTGTTTTTGGTTTATCCGATATGTTTTACGGAATTGGTGGGCTGTTATCTGGTATAATTGCAGCACCTGTTGCTAAAAGAATTTCGAACAACGCGACCGTAATACTTTTCTTCTGTCTATCTATTGGCATATTGCTTTGTTTTGCATTTAATAGCTACGTCTTGGTACTTTTTCTGGGAAGTGTTTTATTTGGTCTTAGTAACTCGTCGTTAAGAATAGTAATGAATACAACACTTATGGAGACAGTATCAAAATCTTATATGGGCAGAGCCATGTCCGTTTGGATGGCTATCTCGCTTATCATACAGGCAATTGCTTCACCTGTACTTGGATTGTTAATCGATAAATTTTCTTCTGGCGTAGGCTTTATAGCCTTGAGCGGATTAATGATTATAGGGTTTATTATTTATCGTATAGTAGTCAGAGGGGTTAAGCAGAATCAAAACACGAAGTATGTAAGAACTTGGTAAATAGCAAGGCTCGATAATAGAGACAGCATCATTTATTTTGTCATGGTGTTGTCTTTTTTATTTATTCAATAATTAGATGTAGAGAACAAATATATATATAGATAAGTGATATAATGAGAGTGTTTGGAGTTAGAAATTATTAATTACATACTAGGTGAATGCTCTACATTAATAGTTAAAAGGAGATTACCATGAATACTAATTTCATCAGATTAAAGGAACCTACACCAACCATAGTGAAAATGTTTAACCAGTGGGAAAATGACCCCAACCTAGTCGCGTTGACTCGACCCAACCGAAATAATGAGAACATAGAGCGACAAGAAATAACTATAGGTGACCTTAAAAAACGACTTGAGCATCATCACATCTACTTACTCTATCTTGATAACAAGTTAATCGGGGAAATGAATTACATGGTTGATCCACTCCACCTTTATAAAAAAGAACCTGAAACAGCCTGGATAGGCATTACGATTGGTGAACCCGAAGCAAGGGGGAAAGGGATTGGTTATCGGGCGATTCAATTTTTAGAGGAGCAGATTAAGCAGCATGGTCTTCTGCGAATTGAACTAGGTGTGTTTGAATTTAACTTGCAGGCACATAAGCTGTATAAAAAATTGGGCTACCAGGAAATTGGCTTGATCCATAATTTTACTTTTTGGCAAAATAGAATGTGGTCTGATATTCGTATGGAGAAGGTTTTGAATTGAGAAAGGCATTTAGTCCTAATTCATAACGAGTGCGGTTAAAAGGAGGGATGAATTTGGCAGCAATTCAATTATTACTGCTTTTACTGTTAGGATACTTCATTTATTGGCTTTCAACAAAAAGTGATGCATCAGGTTTGAAGTTTCTACTTTAAGGAATAAGTCTTATTCTGGCTGGAGGAATTATTGCAGTCGACAGGGGTTTTAGTTTAGGGGGATTTGAATACATAATAGTATTTACAGGTTTAATAGTCTCAATTATAGGTTTTGGAAAGAACAATTAATCTTCAAATCGAGTGTAACAAATAAGTAAAGGTCATTGTAATTGATCTTTTTATTTTGATTACACTATTTCAGAAAATTGGGATTACGGCTGCGGATATCTGGGTTATTATGTTAAAATTTACTAAATAGGAGGCAAATGTACATGGGGGAGACTATAAAGTTGCCAAATCAAATAACACAGTTCGTTTTTTTACTACTATAGGTTAGCCTGTATAAACTATGATGGTAATGAAAGCATCTTGTTTGTGAGGAACTTATATATATTACTGTAAGGGGATTCGGGATGTATAGAATTGCGATAATTACCGATATTCACGGAAATACTTATGCATTGAATGCTGTTATGAAAGAGATCAAAGAAAAGTCAGTGGATTTCATCTATTGTCTTGGTGATATGATTGGAATAGGACCGTTTTCAAATGAGGTTCTGGATACTTTAATGGAAACAGATAATCTTAAAATGATTTCAGGAAATCACGATGAAGCAGTCTTAACACTCCTTAACAATGAACCATACCCTGAAAGCAGGATTGATGTTATTCCACACCACGAGTGGATTGCTGAAAGACTTAATAAACATCATAAATCTGTATTGGAAAAACTTCCTCGTATAATAAATCCTACTATCTATGAACAAAGTCTGCATCTAATTCATTATCCGATGAGGGAAAAATTTCATAATGCACATATATGTAGAGATCCTTTTGATCTTATTGGTATTCCTAATCAAAAAAATTTCACTTCCCTTGATGGGTTAGATGATTTTTCATTGGTTTGTTTTGGACACGAGCATAATAATCATTGGTTTACTTGTAATTCTACAACGTTTTTTAACCCTGGTTCCGTTGGTTGCTTTAATAAACCTTTTGCTCGCTATGGAATTATAGATATAAACCAAAATGGATATAACCTAATGAAACAGTGCGTTCCTTATGAACTTGATAAATATGTTAAAGAGTTAAGAAAAACATCTATTCCGCGAAAAGAGATCATACTCAATATTTATAATTGAATTATAGAAGTTATAGCTTATGTGAGTATGAAGAGGAGGGGTATTAAATTAAGTCAGATAGTAAACCTGTTTCGATTGTTAGCTTAGCCTTATAACTTTAGCAATAATATGTTTTACTTTAATGGTTCTGGACCGCCAAAACTATGAAATCTACGGTGAAATGATCTTTTTTATAGCGTTTCTTTTCTTTCTGGTAAGGGGAGCTCTTTCCATTAAGTCCGGTGATTATAAGTCTGCAATAATGTGTTTTGCTGTTGTAATAATATATATGGTAGCGGAGGTAATGAAAGTATTAATGTTAGGTGGTGCGTTTTAAATTATATCGAAAATGAAAAGATATAAGAGGGAAGTGTCTTTATGAAGGTTAGATTAACAGATTTTAATGAAAACTGGGCAAAAATGTTTGAAATGGAAGCTCAATTTTTAAGAACCATATTTGGTGATCAAGTAATTAGATTTGAACATTTTGGGAGCACCGCAGTTCCTGGCCTAAAGGCTAAACCCGTAATCGATATGATGTGTATCGTAAAAGACATTAAGAAAATTGATTCGTTCAACGACAAAATGCATACACTCGGATATGATGTTGCTGGCGAATGGGGCATTGAAGGAAGAAGATTATTTCGAAAAGGCGGGGAAAACAGGACGCATCATATTCATTTTTATCAAGTAGATAACCCTCAAATTAAACGGCATTTAATATTTAGAGACTATCTGCGAACCCACCCGGCAGAAGTAGAACGATACAGCAATTTTAAAGAAGAGCTGGCTCAATGTTTTGATAGTACAAGTGACTATAGCCCTGCAAAAAAAGAATTTGTAAAGGAAATGGAAAAGGAAGCACTACTATGGTTTGAAAAAAAGCAAAAATAAAGGGGGAGATATTAATTAAGCGCTTTTTGTACTATCTTGCATGGACAATTAGTATTGGACTTATAATCTACTGGGGAATGAAGTATCAGGTTCAACTAAATGAAGAAGCGAAAATGAAGTTTGAATTATTTCCTGTCGTACGATTTGCTACCTTATTCCCTATCGTAATTGGACTCTTACTGCGGTTACCAAAATTGATAATTGAAATTTATAACAAGAAGCAGTGGACGTTTGATTGGGTTAAATTCATAGCAATTGGATTGCCATGTTTCTATGTATTAACAATGTCTCTTTTACCATACTCACCATTGGGGCAAGGCTCTATTCCTATACCAGATATAATTATAACTGGAAGTCCGACAGTTACAACAGTAGCTGGTATTGTTTTTGGATTCGTTCTTTTGGATAGCCTAAAAAAATAATACTTAATTAAATTTGTAACAGTACTTGACAGGAAGTACATTCACTGTTATGATAAAAGTTAATTATTCTTGTTCGGTTGTCAATGAAAGAGAAAAGTAACTAGTAAGTCACTTTCGTCTGGAATGAATATGCAGAGCATTAATAGTAATACATTGTGGATTGAATCCACGCAGGAGGTAACAATTTATGTTACAAGGTAATGTTAAATGGTTTAACGCAGAAAAAGGTTTCGGTTTTATTGAAGTAGAAGGGCAAGACGATGTATTCGTTCATTTCTCTGCTATTCAAGACGAAGGTTTCAAAACATTAGAAGAAAACCAAACAGTTTCATTCGAAATTGTTGAAGGTAACCGCGGACCACAAGCAGCTAACGTTCAAAAATAAGCGTTACTAATAAAAAAGAGATTTCCTTAATTGGAAATCTCTTTTTTTATCCCTGGTGATTTCCTTTAACGTAGTTATTTATTCACAAAATATGTTTCACCCAGAGTTTCCTTTGATTGATAAGTAGTTGAAGGAAGCTCTTTCTCAACAAATGTTTTAATATCAGCGACTTCAACATCGTACATTACTTCAATCTCTTTTGAAAACAGTAATTTTTCTTTTTCTAGCAATCCAGAAAGTGCTGGTTGTTGCTTTGGTTCGAGCTCTTCTATGTTAAGAACTTGCTTCAGCCCTGATATATAGTATTCCATTGGGCGGCCGCCAACAATTTTCACGCCTTTATTGTCCTGATTCACCATAACAATGGAAGGGAATCCTGTAGCGCCTAGACTTGCTGCAAGTCCAAAGTCTTCATTTAATGACTGCTGTCCACTTGGTAGTTCTGCTTCTTTTACAATTTTCTCTCCATCAAGTCCAAGTTTATTTACTATTTCAATCAGAACGGTTTCCTCTGAAATATTTTGATTGAACGCGAAAACTGCTTCTCTTGCGCGGCGTAAAAATACATTAGCCAAGAATTTGTTCTCGTTTTGAATAATTTTAAATACCCTAGATGGTGGATAAGATGATTGAACAGGGTTGTCATACATAAGCGAGCCATCAATTGGCATACGGGTTTGTTCACCAACTTCTCTCCAGTGTCCAGCAACATCTGCTGGTCCTGAAATTCCATTTGCAGGATCGACTGGTTCATCACCCCATTTTTCCAACAATCCTCCCATTACTGTATGGAAGTTAAAATAATGCCCATATTGCTCTTCAAAACGACGGAGAACTGGTTCAAGTGCCCAGCAATGAGAGCAAATAGGATCCGTCACATAATAAAGATCAATCGTTTTTTTTGGGTTTATTTAGATCAACTATCTCCATTTCAACTTCTCCTCCAGCTACGCCACATACACCTGTTTCTGAAACGCAAATCAGATTATTGTTTTTTGTCAATTTCCTTCTCCTCACTTTCGTTTGGAATATTTACATCCATATAGTTTTTTGCCCACTCCTGAATTGGTTTAAGACTATCGGATAAAGATCTTCCTTTTTCTGTTAATTGATAAGAAATGGTGACTGGTGAGCCACTTTCCACTACCTTTTCGACTAACTCTTCTTCAGCAAGTTCGGAAAGTTTCAGGGATAGTGCCCTGGACGTAATGCCTGTTAAATCACGTTTAATCTCAGAAAAATGTGCTATGCCGCTATCACATAAGGACAAACCTTCGTGTTTAACACCTCTTTACAAATAGTATACCTTATATAAAATATATATTAAGTATAAAAAGTATACTAGACTATTTAACCAAACCGTTCACTGATGATCGTTCATCTTATTCTGAGCAAAAAGATAGACTTAGTTATATTAATAGATTAAACTAGCTATTGTCTTGAATTAAGGATAATAAATATAGTAGGAGAGATATAAATGGTAAAGATAGGAATTGTGCTAGGAAGTGTTCGTCAAGGTCGTAATGGGGAAGCAGTTGCAAACTGGATCAATGATCTCGCGACAAAGCGTAACGATAACGCAGAATATGAGATTGTGGATCTAGCAGAATATAAGTTACCGTTTTTAGGTGCAGCAGTACCAGAATCTGAGCAACAAGAAGCTGAAGCTGCAATTAAAGCTTGGTCCGAAAAGATAGCTTCTTTTGATGGCTATATTTTCATTGCACCAGAATATAACCATGCAATAGGTGGAGCATTTAAAAATGCATTGGATTACTTAAATCCAGAAGTCAACAACAAGGCAGCAGGCTTTGTTGGTTATGGCAGCTTAGGCGGTACGCGGGCACATGAAAATCTTCGCCTGATCTTAGGGGAATTAAAAGTTGCAGACGTACGTACAGCAGTTACATTCTCACTGATGACTGACTTTGAAGACTTTAGTAAGTTCAAACCAGCCGACTACCATGAAAACAATGCGAATGAAATGCTTGACCAACTTCTATCATGGAGCGGAGCATTACAAACGGTAAGACAGTAAAAGGTTAAATTCATTTAGGTATTTTGAAATATAATAGCCTAGCATTCATAATGATATGCTAGGCTATTTCTGTATTATTTCGCTAAAGTCCTCATTCATTGAGTAATTCGTATAATTCTTTGAATAACAGATTCAACTTCTTCATTGTCTTCTACGACGAATAAATGGTCTGCTTCTCCCTCTTTTGGATCTAACACCTCTTCTTTCAAAGTATCAGTCTGTTGCCGATTAAGCACTTCCTCAAAATTAGAAGCACTCCTGAGTATATTTGTAGTGCGCTGACTTTCAGTAACTCGTGTTTGAAGGATATGGTCTGGGAAATTAAAATGAACAAGAATGCTGATAAATCCTTTATCGTGAAACTGTTTGAGTAGGTCAGAGCGATCCTTTTGTTTACGATTTGAGTTGCTGATAATAAGGTGTAAATTAGTCTGATTAACAGCATAATCAACAATTGTTTGAGAAACAGCATACTTGAGAGTATTAGGGCCCTGTTTTGGCTGCAGGGTATTATAAAAAGTGTTGATAAATTCTGCATGATTATCCTGGTCTATCATAAGAGAGTTGGGCAGACCCCTTTCTAAAGTTCGAGCAAATATAGTTTTTCCGCTATGTGTTTTTCCAACTGTAATAATAGCCAACCTCATGTCTTCAACTCCTTTACTACAGGAAGTCGTAATTTATAACTTGATCCATATAAGTTAATTAGTTGTTGTTAAAAAACCTATTCTCTATAAGATATTATGTTGATTTTCTTGTAGGCTATTGCATCATAATTCAAATCTTAAATATGTTAATTTTGTTCATTTATGAAGTCCATCCTCTAAGTTCTTTAAAGATTCCTTATTACTCTAATACCAGCTTTTTTGCAATTTCCGTATATAAACGATTTGACCAATATGATAGGCGTTATGCGTAATTGCATTTCCAAGTAACTCATGCCATTTAGCTGGTACAGGGAATCCAATTACATCATTTTCGAGTTGTTTCACGGTTAGTAAACCTTGCCATTTAAGCAGTACCTCTAGTAAGCGTTCTTTTAATTCATTAAAGGTTTTGTTTCCTGGGATTATAAAACTTTTATCGTTATCTTCAATAGACGGAACAGCACTAAAATCAGATTTTTGGTATCTTATTTGCCATGTTTCATTCCAGTAAATTAGATGCTGCACAATTTCAGCGATACTATGACTATCTTCAGTAGGCTTCCAAAATGCTTCTTCGTCTGCTAAATTTTCAACTGTTTCTGTAAATGGACGATACCAGCTAGGGTCATTAGCATTTGCTAAAAACTGATCTAATAGAAGATTTTGAACATGTCGCATGATTTTCATCTCCTTCTGAATTACTATATTCTATATTAATCATTAAAATTCCTTCTTAAAAACTGGACTCTACATAAGTATAGGACCGTTATTTTAAATATTTTCTTAATCGAATAGCTTTGCGATATGTGTACCAGCAAAAACAAAGAGGTAGATGTATAATACCAAAATACAGTTGAGAAGGCTAAATATAATCTTTTTCACCCTATTTGTAAACCTTTATTAATCATGGTTTACAATAATGTGATCTATGTTTATAATCACTATAATGGATATGGTTTTTGTGTCCTATCAATACAATTATTTTAAAGTTAAGGAGTTGAGAGAAATGGAACAACAAAGTGAGAAGCTCAGATTTATATTACATTGTGCAATCTTTGCTGCGATAACAGCTATTATGGCCCAAATTGAGATCCCGCTTCCTCTTGTGCCGATAAGTGGCCAAACACTGGCAGTCGGAATTACGGCGACAATTCTCGGAAGTCGAAAAGGAGCTGTCGCTATGGTTTGCTATGCAGCAATTGGGGCTATAGGTCTTCCGGTTTTTGCAGGATTTAGTGGTGGCCCTCAAGTACTGGTAGGGCCAACAGGAGGATACATATTCGGGTTTATTGCAGCTGCCTTTGTCACAGGATATATCCTTGAGAAGTCTAGGTTTACCGTCTCTATGGCAATGATTGCAAATACTGTAGGTATGGTGATTACGTTATTATTTGGGACCATCCAGCTAAAATATGTGGTTGAATTAACATGGAGTGAGGCACTAGCAGCAGGTGTATATCCGTTCATAATCGTAGGATTAATTAAAGCATTTCTTGCCAGCTGGATTGGAATAACAGTTAGAAACCGATTAGTTCAGGCGAATGTTAATATTACATCTTCAAAAAATGCTGCATAGTTTGTGAATATAAAACGGTGAAAGTATAACAAGTTACAAGTCCTTAAGAATAAGGTGGAGTAGTTAGCTAGTATTCTTAAGGATTTGTTTTCTAAATCAACTATTAAAATTAACTGGTTACGCCATGAGTATTAGCAGGACCCGAGTAGTACTCAGATCCTAGAACTGAAATCACTTAAAGTAGAGTTATTCAGACTCCACTTTATTCTGATTACTGTGTTTCTATATTTTGTTTTAGTTCATTCAAACTTTCCAAGGTAGACTGTGTCCATTCTTTCATCTTTTCCAGGTCAGGCTTATCCTTTTTAGCTTCATCAATAAGGGGATAAAGACTTTCTTCTATTTTTGTATATTGATCAGGGAATTGTTTCTCCACTTTCTTTTCAATTTTGTCCCAATCTTCCTCAAGTGTCTTCCCTTTTTCGTTTATTGTACTTACATCTGCTGAGTCTTCTAAACTAGCATCCAACTGCTCTACTGAGTTAATAACAGTATCAGTTCCATTTGCCAATTCGCTATCTTTCCCTTCGTCACCATCATTGTTTTTTCCAGAAGTTTCTCCAGATTTCTCCTCATTACCGTTAGAGTCTTGACTATCAGGTGTACCGCAAGCCCCTAAAATTAGGCCAAGAACTAGAATAAAACTTAAGGCATAATAGCGCCTCATGTAAAACGCCTCCTTCTTAGAATTGGATTTAGAGAGGGTATTCCCATAATACTCTAGATCAAACGAGGTCATTAGAACTAATTATCAAGCTAGGACAGAAGGTTTATATTGATATGAGGAGTGACCTTTTTGTTATAACCTTTTTATAAAAGCTAACTGTTGTTCTAGCACCGTCACCTTTACAGGCTCATCAGTTGATAATCCAGCTTCATATCATAATAGAAAAAGCACAAGGATGTCATTCTTCAATCTGCGACATGGGGTAAGGTACAATTATTTTTGATCCTAATAATAGGTATAAAAAGAACCCTAAACCTTCGTGAATTAGGTTACGGGTGTGGGTTCTTATTTTCAGTCAAGTTTTCGATTAAGAATTGGAATATGGCCTTCCTTCAAATGTTCTTACTTTAATACTGTACGAGGAAGCATCACATTAAGGTCAGTGAGGCAAGAAGCTAATTATTCTCCGCCATTCGGCCAAGCGGACCATCTTCATTGATAATATCCTGGATGGCGTAGACTGATATTGGAAACATTGGAAACCCGAAAACATATGGTGTGATCTCATAGAGCTGAAAATAGATGACAAGTACTTTATCAGCAATGTAAAAGTCTTGGTCCGGTTGAATTTTAACCGTATCTTCAAATGTGTTAATATTGCGCTCTTGGATCTGTTCATTTATCAGCTCAGATAGTCGATCCACATAATTACTTCCCGGTTTAAATAGAGAACTGAGGCTGCAGCGGTTTTTGTTTTTCAAATCGAATGTTAGTGATCTGATGTAGGTCATGCCATGTGCCGCCTGATAATGGTATGCGTAGTTGTATAAGGATAAACTCAGGACATCTCGCTGGTTGTTTTTAATCTCGAATGAGCCGTCCATTTCAACGAGCGTAGTCGGCATTTCAGCTACCTGCATGTTGATAAGCTGCTGTGTTTCATGGACGATGTTCTGATTGATTAATCGTTCCATTCCCAGGTCTCGCATACCAAAAACATGGGGATAGATTACTTTTATATCCACACCATAGCTGACTTGCATCGGTTTAATATAAACTGGTAACGATTGTGGCACTTTTTTCACCCTTTACTGGTTTTGTGCCTATTGTATTCTCTGGATAGATGAATTGTGTTTGCTGGAGAAGTACGATAAATTGGTGGAATGTTATGATAAGATTGATTACAGAATCAGCTGCACGGGATATAGCTTAATTAAAAAAGATGGAAGAGAAGGCTGGGTAGCTAAAAGCAGTCTTAGATAAATTAAAAAAATATAGTAAACCCTATTGACTCTTGGGTTACCCAAGACTTTATTATTAAATTAGACGGCAGAGGTGCACAGCTGTATAGTCTGTTTTTTTCGAGGTGATTATATGTTTAAAATTGGTGATTTTTCGAAGTTGAGCGGGCTTTCCATAAATACGCTTTATCATTATGAAAATATAGGAATACTAGAACCCAGGTTCATAGATGGTAATACAAACTACCGCTATTATGAAGCTGATCAGCTTGTAACAATCAATAAAGTTTTAGCTTTAAAGGATGCCGGCCTATCACTTTCAGAAATTTCTTCTACCTTAATTGAAGACTCTTTAAACAAAGAGATAATTACAATGCTGGAAGATAAGGCAGATTCCTTGGAAAAATCATTGGAACTGGAAACAAACAGACTGGAACGTCTCCGTACAAATATTTTTCTAATAAAGAACGGGGAGTACCTTATATGAATGAAATATCAATTAAGCAAGTTGAACCCATTTTAGTGGCATCTGTAAGAAAGCCGATTCAGAAAGCAAGCAGCCTATCATTTGATTATTTTTGTGAAAATTTATTGTCAACGGTCAATAAACATATTAATAATATGAACAGCAAACGGTCTGTACCTTGTTTGACGATGTATCATAGTGGTTTATTTATAAACACTGATTCTCGTCAGATAGATATGGAGGTTGTTGAGCCGATAACAAACGTTATTCCAGAATGTAATGATGTTAAGGTATATGAACTGCCTTTAGTTGAGAATATGGCAAGTATCGTTCATACTGGATCACTTTCGGCTATCGGGGAAACGTCTAATACAATGCATAAATGGTTATCTGATAATGGCTATTCGACCAATGGACCGGTACGGGAGATATACCACAAGGGTGACTGGCTGACAGATAATCCTGATGAATTTGTGACTGAGTTACAATTTCCAGTTAGAAAATATTAGTTTAATAAAGGAATGAATGGCAACTTTAGTATTTATGATTGTCTTTGGTCTGATTGGTAAGAGAAGTAATCGCATTTTACAAAGTGTGGTTACTTCTTTTTTAATGCAATTCTTTAATACAGTAAAATTAATTGAAGCTAAATAAACAGGAAGTCCGTCTAATAAGTAGAAATACTTTCGGGGAAATGAAGGTGATTCGCATTAATAAATTAGTGAAAAGGGCACAAAAAGGCGATGAAAGTGCTTTTCTTACATTGTTTCAGGAGTATGAAAAGGATATTTATCGAATGGCATATTTATATGTAAAAAATAAGCACGATGCACTTGATGTTGTTCAGGAAACTGCCTATCGGTCTTTCAAAAAAATTAGCACATTAAAGAATCCGGATGTCTTTAAAACGTGGTTGATTAAAATAGCCACCAGCTGTGCAACCGATATGCTGAGGAGAAAAAAGAAAGTCATTCACTTGAACGCAGAATTCACTGAAACTATCGATTCAAGCGATAAAGATCTTCCCCTTTCATTGTCTTTGCAAGATTTGCTAGGAACATTAAATGAAAGTGAGAAAAGCATCATTCTTTGGAAATATTATTATGGGTATACACTTCAGGAAATTTCTGAAATTGAGGGGACTCCGTTAGGAACAGTAAAATCAGTATTGTACCGGTCTTTAGCAAAGCTTCGAAAGCAAATCAGAAGGGCTGATATGTATGAATAATAAAGTTAAACGCGAGTTAGACAAAATTGAAGTCCCGGAGGAAGTGCATGATAGAGCGAGAATGGGAGTAGAAAAAGCCAAAGCAGAACTCGGGGGGATACATTGTAAACCAACTAATAAAAGGAAGCTTTACAAACGATTATCATTAGTTGCCGCTGCTTTCCTGATTATTATTTCAACCTTTACGTTTACACCAGCATTGGCAGCTATTCAAGAGGTTTATGACAAGATATTTTCAAGTGAGCACATAGATGATGCAGGCGTAAGAAAGGCTATAATATCAGGAAAGGGTCAGGCACTTGAACAAACATTTTATGATGAAGAACATGACATAACGGTAAATTATGAAACGGTGTTGACAGATGATAAAGAAACAAAACTCCTGCTAACCTATGAAAGTGATTCAACCAATTTGGAAAATCATTATATCGACATTTTTGAAGGTGTAAGCTCCATATATCTCATTAAGGAAAATGGAAAGAAGAAAGAATTGGAGAATGTGGGATGGGGAAGCAGTTATTATAATAGTGAAACAAACCAGGTGGCAGAAGCCTTATCATTCGAATCAATAAAAGAGTATGAAGGACAAAATATCCGTTTGGAAATTCAAAACTTAACGATATATGAAGATAATGAAATGGATAAAATAGAGACAGAATGGCCACTTGAATTAAATGTTAATCAGTCCGCAGTCTCAGATAGGAAAACAGTTGATTTAAATAAAAAATTTACATTTAATGGTGAAACATACAAAATCAGACGAGTGGAGTTCTCGGAACTGGAAACAAGGGTTGTAGTCGCCGGTTCTGACACTAAAATCCATACCAATGAATTTGGAGAGGAAACTAGAATAATGAGTAAGTTAGAAAAACAATTTCTCAATGCAAGAGAAGTAAGTAATGAATACGGATATACCTTTAATGAAAATAAATCTGGTGTGTACTTAAAATCATCTGGAGAAAAAGTCATTCCAATATACAGTAAAGGTGAAGTAACTGCAGGTAAAGACGAATATGTCATGACTTTCGCTCCATTAAAGGATCGACAGGAATGTGTTCTTGTAGTTGGAGAAGAAATAAAGATTCCATTGGTGGAGTGAGTGATTGTAATACTATTTGCAGGCTGAATTTAGTATACATGATCACGGAGTAAGCGCTTTTTAACAGGAGGCGGTTACTTCTTTTATTTATAAAGGGTGGCAATTGTTAACTCTGGGGTACCAGCACATTATATATTGGTTAGCTTCTGTACCGTCTTGCCAGTTATAGCAGAAGATAGCGATATATACATATATTGTATTTGTTAAAAGTATCTATCGGCACTCTTGTCTTTTTGAACAATTAGGTTTACGATTAACTATCGAACTAACTTAGAGATGAAAGGCGTCATGAAATGAATAAACGTGTTTACTTTTTAATGATAGTAGCATTTGTTGTTGGGATGGTTGAATTAATTATTGGTGGATTATTGGACCTGATGGCAGCAGATCTGGGTGTAAGTCTTGGTCAGGTCGGCTTCCTGATTACTATTTTTTCACTGATCTTTGCTGTCGGGGCACCACTTCTATTAATACTTACATCGAATATCGAGCGGAAACGGCTGACACTTATTTCACTGGTTATATTTCTATTGGGAAATATTGTGACAGTTTTTAGCCCGACATATACGATTGTTTTTATAGGGAGAATTATTTCAGCTTTGAGCGGATCACTTCTGATTATTCTGTGTCTGACCATCGCGCCATCAATCGTTCATCCAAAATATCGCGGCAGGGCAATCGGAATAGTTTCCATGGGTGTTAGTGCCTCGATTGTTCTGGGGATTCCTGTCGGGTTACTGTTGGGCAATGCTTTTGGATGGCGTTCTCCGTTTGTGCTGATTTCTGTTTTAACTGTCTTTTCCATAGCTGGTGTGTTTCTTTTGATGGAGCGAATTGATCCGAAGCCTTCCAGCCCAATTAAAAAACAACTGGCAACTTTGAAAGGACGGAGAATTTTTTTTGGGCAGGCCATAACATTTCTGTTCATCGCGGGTCATACAGTTCTTTATGCTTATTTGACTCCTTTTGTAAAAACGACCATGGAGGTAGACGGGACCTGGGTCAGTGTTATTTACATGATTTTCGGAATTGCAGCGGTAAGTGGCGGTGGTGTTGGTGGAACTTTATCAGACAAACTAGGGCCAGAGCGGACCATTATGTTAACGATTGTTCTGTTTACGCTGGTGATATTCTCTATACCTTATACAACATTTGCACTTCCAGCATTTATAATGATACTGGTGATCTGGGGGATGCTCAGCTGGACGTTGGCTCCAGCGACACAGTCCTATCTTATCAATTTATCACCTGAATCATCTGACATTCAGCAGAGTCTGAATAATTCGGCGCTTCATCTAGGTATCGCATTTGGATCACTGGTTGGCGGTCTGGTTATTGAGCGTGCCTCTATCGAACAAAATGCAACAGTCGGCGGATTTTTTGCTTTACTTTCAATTGGAGCGGCATTGGTTTCCATGTATCGTAAACAGGGGACAGAAGCTGTGAGAAGTAAGAGCTGACCTGACTCAGCAGTAATCGAATATTAATTTATTGCTAAATATTAAAATGTAATGTAAAACGACCATACAATCTGTTTACTGATTATATGGTCGTTTTTTTTGTTGTATGTTCAGTTAAGTAGCCATTGAAGTTGCAGCATACAAATATACTTACTAATAAATTGGCAGAGATAAACAATTTCTTTCATGACTTTACGAAATGTTATGAATAGTTATGTTAGAATAAACACAAAGTTGTAAGAATTAAACTTAAACAGAGCAGAATACGTCAATAAAGCGTGTCTGGGTAAGAGAGAGAAATGGTGAATTGTCAATTAAACAATTATTGAGAGGTAAAAAAATATGGATATATCTATTCGAAGTGCCGAACAAAACGATTATGAATTTTTGCTGCCTTTATTTAGGCAGGTTCATGAATTCCACGTTTTTGTAAGACCAGATTTGTACAAAGAGAATTCTATTCCAGTTGAGCAAGAGTTCTTTGAAAGTCAGTTAATTGATGACAAACAACATATCTTTGTGGCTACCATAGGCAATGATATAGTCGGTGTTATAGTAACAAAGGAAGAAGAAACAACTGAAAATTCTTTTGTTAAAGCGAGGAAAGTATTAGTTATAAACAGTCTATGTGTTGCTGGAACACATAGAAAGAAAGGTATCGGAAAAAAACTAATTCAATACGTTTTTGACTTTGGGGAGAACCTCAGTGTTGATAGTATTGAATTGGGAGTATCCGAGGAAAATACATCTGCCATTGAATTTTATAGGTCAATTGGGATGACCACTAAGGGTAGAAAAATGGAGATTATATTGAACTAACTGGTGCAAGAGTTGGATTAGAAGATCGACGTTAAATCGATCTTTTTATTTTACTTACTATTTCAGAAAATTTTGACCACACCAACTCATAGCTGGAATATTATGTTAATATTTATTATGGTAGAGTTTGTTGTGCTAACGTAGCAGATTTGTTCAATAAGAAATCACAAAAGGGATAAGCATTTACTGGAATATAGACGCATTAACGTCTAATAAAATAATAATGCAAAAATTGAATGAAGCACATTAGTATTATTATAGGACATAACAAAAATATATGGAGGTTGAGTTATGTGGGTAATATTAGGCGTTATTGCTATAGTAGCAACTTTTATAAATCTTTATCTGTATAAAGCAGGAAAGGATTATAAGCTTGCTATGGCGATGGGATTATCATTTACAGCTTTAACCCTTTGTGCAGAATACAGTCTTGTATCGGTGTGGGTAGCTGTGGAAGATTGGGCAGCTTTAATGGATGTAGTACCTGGTATGGAAAGGGCATTATCAACAATCGTTCCATATTGTGGAAGTATGAAATAGAGGTGTTTTAATGTCAAAAGTCGTACAGTTTTCCGTTTTGATACTCCTTATTTTTATGGCTGGGTGTAGCAGTGTTTCAAAATATGATGATAACGAAGCCGCAGCCATTGTGAAAGGACAAGAAATTACAATAGGTGATTTACGGTTTTTATACCCTGATGATACCGCGTTAGATTACCTTGATTGGGCAATAAGAGTCGAGTTGGTAAAACAAAAGGTAAAGGAAATGGGCCTTGATATTTCAGACAAATTAAGTGATGAAAGGGACGGCGGCTGGTTCGGGGAACTGCCCCCTGCAAATACAAATGATGAAGGCGGAAAACAAATTCGTAATTTTGCCGAATCACAAGCCAGAAAATTAGATATGGAACCAGAAGAATTCCAAAGGGAATATGCAAAAAAAATTGAAAAACAGAATGCTTATTTGATTACTTATTTCGAAAAAAAGTTAGGGTTATCAGAGTTTGATGACGAAAAAGGGATGGAGGAATTTAACAAAGAATATGACCATTTATTAGAGGAATTGGTAGAAGATAATGAAGACGAAATTGAAGTGTTAATTGATTAATTTATTCCATGATCGGGTGTGTTTAAAGTGAAAAGATTCATTAGTTCCTTAACTTATACTGTTGTTTTGGTGTTCTTATTTATAATAGCATCGAATTATCAAATGTTTTTAAAGGAACAGTACACCAGAACTTTTAATATGACACCGTACATTATATTTTCAATTATTTATCCTATTATTTTCGGAATGCTTATAAATTTAACTAAGTTAATAAGAGAAATAAACAAAAAAGGAAAGTGGAGTATAGATTGGATTAAGTTGATTGCTGTTGGAATTCCTCTTTTATATATTACACTTGCACCGCATCTTTATTTTTCTTCTATCGGTAAACATCTCTTATTCTTAGCTGATATTTATCGTACTGGTGACGGCGGAATACCTTTGATTACTATAAGCGGAGTATTCTTTGGATATTTGTTGTTAGATAGTATTAAGAAAAGGAATTGATTGTATATCTAAAAAGTAACGAGTGCAAGAGTTGTATTAGTAGATCGACATTTATTCGATCTTTTTATTTGCAGATTAGAAAGTATAACCACTTTCTTACTGTATAAGTGCAAATAAGGCAATTCGCCCAAAGGCTTGGCGAATGTCAACTTTTCTAATGTTTACTATTTCAGAAAATTGCGATCATACTAACTAATAGCTGGAATATTATGTTAAAATTTATTATGTTAGAGCTTGTTGTGCTAATGAAGCAGGATTGTTCAAGAAGAGATAAATATAATTGGGGAATTAAAATGAAATATTTATTGAAGTTAAATGTTATTAGCATGATATATGCTTTGATCATATTTATTCCAGTTCAACTTATAGTGAATGTTTATAGAATAGGCAGGCTAACAAGTTGGGAAATTGGCACGATAAATATTTTAACTGGTGTTATTCTTCTAATTGAAGTAACAGCTGGCACAATAATACTTTATCTCTTAACAAAAAAATGGCTGAATGGGCGAAAAGCAAACCTTTGGACTATCATTTTATGGATACCTTATTTTGTGCTTTTCATTTATGTTTTCGTAACTTTATTCCTGATAACTTACGGTGGTGACGACCCAAACCCTGCCTCTGGTCTTTTAATAATTGGAGGGTTGATAGTGTACCCGTTTTATATTCTAATTCTTAATTCCTTTAGTATGATACCTGACGAAAAAACAATTAAGACCTCTTGATAACATAGGGTTGTGAAGAATGTCCTTAAATCAACGGGGGCAAGAGTTGAATAAGGAGTCGAATCCTTGTTCAACTATAACAGCAGGTTTGTTTTACGAAAATTATTAAAGGAGAGATTGTTTTATGGAAGCTGCTAATCCAGCGGGTTTTGGGAACAGGTTTTTAGCATTTGTTTTAGATTTTATAATTATATTTTTGGTGACAGGAATTATTTCACACCTTCTATATGGAGTGTTCTATGATGGTGAAAACTACTACCTTACTGATACGTTAGGAATGTTTTATACGATGTTATTACCTATTTTATGGTCTGGGTACACATTAGGAAGAAGAATGGCAGGAAATCGTATCGTTAGAATGGATGGGAAAAAAGTTGGAATCGGCACAATGATATTAATAGTTATAGTAGCGGCAATTGCCTATACTCTTACATTGGGTCTTGGTTTGATTGTAAGTGCCTTTATGGTAGGGGTAAGAGAAGATAAACGTGCGATTCACGATTTTATCGCACGAACATATGTGACAACAAACCCACCAACGAATTACTAGATTGTGAAAGATGGAAATTAAACAAACGGGTGATTTAACACAATAAGATACCAGCATCCTTGCTAAACTATAGAAGCGGGTTAATTGAATAACAAACCTTTTAGAAAAAGTATTATATGTTAGTTTGTCAATAAAATAAATTATTACTTATGGAGGGATTTGGTGTCTTTAACTTACTTATTTCTGTTTTTGGGAGGATTAATTTTAGGATTGGTAGTATGGTATTTAGAAAAGAAAAATAAATGGTTCAAGAATTTGTCTAGACAGACTGTTAATGCTTTGTTTTTAGTATCACTAATTGTGATTATAATAGGGTTAACAATGGTATATGCAGACGTTGTTAAAATAGGAATTTATATATTTATTCCGATATTAGCTGTGTTTTTGGTAAGAAAAACATTTATATATGTTCAAGCTAAAAACTAAACTTTCTATTTTGCATTAACTGATGCGATTGTTTAATAAGAGATCGGCTTATTGCACTATCGCAGCAAGTTAGCTCAACAAGGAAGATGAGTTAAACGCATTTTAAGTTGTGAAAATTAATAGCCTATTATTACTCTCACTTGAGGGTTTATTTGATTGTGTTTGGAGGGGGATTATGATTAATCAATTTAAGGAAAAAATTGCAATTGTTACGGGTGCTAGCCGCATTAATGGTATTGGAGCAGCTATTTGCAAGGAGTTAGCTGAAACTGGTTACCATATCTTTTTCACTTATTGGACGGATTATGATAAAGGGATGCCTTGGGCAATAAATTTAGATGAACCAATGAAATTAGAAGCAGAATTAGTAAAAAAAGGTGTTAAGGTTTCTCGGATGGAATTGGATTTAACTAAAAATGATGCACCTGAACTTCTTATAAATAGAGTGAATGAACAACTTGGTTATCCTGATATATTAATTAACAACGCAGCATACTCAACAAATAACGATTTTTCCAATCTTACTGCTGATGAATTAGATAAGCACTATATGGTGAATGTTCGTGCAACTACACTATTAAGTAGTAAATTTGCTCAGAACTTTAAGAAGGAATCTGGAGGAAGAATTGTTAATATTACTTCAGGTCAGTTTAAAGGACCTATGCCTGGTGAATTAGCATATGCAACAACGAAAGGAGCAGTTGATGCTTTGACCGTTACATTATCGGCAGAACTTGCCACTTTTGGTATAACAGTCAATGCAATTAACCCTGGACCAACAGATACTGGGTGGGTTACAGAGGAAATAAGGAGTGACCTAAAACCGATGTTTCCCTTTGGTAGATTAGGTGAACCAAGGGATGTTGCAAGAACCATTAAATTTCTAGTCAGCGATGACGCGGATTGGGTTACAGGACAAATAATCCATTCAGAAGGCGGATTCATAAGATAAAAAATAAAGCAAATGGGCTCTATAACAGTGCATTCCTGTTTATTCAAACTTAGAGTTTTTAGTTATATTGTGAAACTCTGTACTTAGAAACGGATGCTATGCCATCGTTTTCTCTAGTTCAATAAATGGCAGTTTAGTTAAATAGAGATATAATTTTAAGAGGGGGGATTATTATATGGATGCCTTTAGTGCTATTTGGAATCTTGCATTCTTCGTTTTAATTGTTTACTTAATATCAAGGGTAGCCCACCATTTTAATAACAATAAGAAAAAGCTAAATGAAATGGATAAAAAAATAGATGAAATAAAGGAGATTATCTCTAAAGAAGATTCATAACAACAACAATAATTGAACAAAATGGTGCAAGAGTTGAACAAACGACCAAAAGTCTAATAAGTAGTCTGGAGGGTGTTATTCAAGTAGATATAGGGGGGTAATTATGTTAATAATTTTACATATTATTTTTTCGGTAGTTGCCATTTCTTTTGCTGCATATGGATTGATTACGAATAACTTTGAGTTTCAGCATTATATGATATTTTTCCTAGGGTTATTGATGTTAGTCATGGGAATACAAGAATTTAAAAAAGAACGAAAAGTGCTTGGTTGGCTATTAGTAGTTGTTTTCTTATTTTTGCTATTTGTATCAATCAATTCATGGCTTTTTTATTGAGCTATGCAAGCGTTTAATAAGGGATTGGTAAGTTTCAACCTGAGCTAACTGGAAAAATAGTTCATTAAGGGGAAACTATTAGGCAGTTTTATCGTCCCATGTGATAGGGGGGATATTTTTGTGAAAAAATTATTGTTTATTATTTTAATTACTTTAATTCTTGGTGCTTGTAGCCAAACTGACACAAATTCAGGCGAATCGGATACAAATACAACCAGTTCTGCCACTGAGAACATGCCAAGAAAAATGCCGGAGAATTTTAATTTTTCAGTTCAGTTTGGTATGGCAAAAAAGAATGAAATTAACACTTTTGAAGGAATTGTTACGAAAGATTTAATAGCAGATGGAACGGCAACCGCAGAAATAACCTTTACCGATGCAGAAATGAGAAAGATTTACAAGAAAGTAAAGGAGATTAACATAGATGAATTGACCAAATTTACGCCCGAGCCTGTAAACGGATCGATTTGTACCCAAGAACCGCACGGAGAAGATGAATGGAAGATTGTCATCAACGACGAAACAATAACACGTTTCTTATCATTGAAATACTGCGAACCAACCAACGATGCAAAAAAACTAATTCAGTTGCGAAATTATGTACTTAAAATTGTTAAAAGTAAGGATGAATATCAAGTACTTCCCGATGTCGAAGGATGGTATGAATAAGTGCTTTTACTTTAATAAGGCGAATGCCCCCTAGTTCCAGCACCCTTGATTAACCATAGTAGCAGTAAAGTTTAATAAGGGAGGGATTTTTTGAAAAGGTTAGACAGGAAACATACGAGTTGGATTTTGCTATTCTGTATCTTAATACCACTTTTTATACCAAGTGATTTTTTTAATGGAAGAATGGGAAGTTATACTTATGGCTTTCCCTTAAAATATATAACGGTATCAGCCAGAACCTAACAGTGTATGGTTTTTCGATAACTTTTTTAACGGAAATGCCGGTATGGCAATAAATCCTGGTACTTTTGTATTAAACGTAATTATCATTTATTTAATAGTTCGATTCATAGTTGGTAAACTTAAGAAGAAAAAAGACTTAGATTTAAATGTACAATAACAATCTCTTATTAAAAGTCACAACAATACTTAACTAAGTAGATTGACTTTAGAGTCGGTCTTACTTTTGTTTTTTGTTCAAAAACCACGGATTACGAATTGGAATATCATGTTAATTTTAAATATATAGTCATTGAACTAACTGGCATTTCTGTGAAAGAATAACTTTTATCAGGAGGTGGATTTTTGTTCAATAATTCTCGTAAAAAATGGGTGGTTTTGCTGACTCTTTTATTCTTAATAGTAGGTTTTTTATTTTATTTTTATTTTGAGGGAGGAAAATCTTATAAAAGTAGTTCAATGATTTTTGAGATTGATAAGAAAGAACATCATAATGAATCTGGAAAATATATGAGAATGTGGGTTACAGGCTCTAATGCTAACGATAACAATCAAAATAAAGAAAGATATAAGGTGATGATTGAAGACTCAAGAATATATAATCTGTTAGAGGAAGGTATTGAATACTTTGTAAATATTCAAGGTGTAAAAAAGAGGAATCAATCAGAATATAAATATACTTTTAGTCAATTAGGTTTGGTTGATGGATCACAATTGACAGGAGAAGGAAAAATTGAATGAACTAATGGCTGCGATTCTTCATTAAGTGAATGAATTTATTATTTCTTATTCCAGTAACGCAGCAGACTTGCTTTAAACAAAGCAATATATTTTATTTTAAGGAGGAATTATGTCGCAGGGTATCTTTGGGTTTTGTAATAAAATATTATTTCACTTTAAGTTTTGGATTCTTCATTATCTTGTACTCTTGACTATCGGTATTTATCTCTACCATTTTTTGATTAGCGAGGTACCTACATACATAAAGTATTCCAATATATCTTTAATATGTTTAGTTATAGGAATAAACACTATAAAAAATGAAGATAAAAAACTGGGTTATACCTATATTGGCTTAGCATTGTTTGGGACTTTTATTGTGATTAATGATTTATTAGCTATAATCTCAGACTAACACCCAACATTCGTTGACATCAGATTTAACGATATAGAGGTATCGATGCAGCAACTACTATCGCTTTTTGTTCTAAGGGGGGGCAGAAATTCATGAAAAAACCTTATAATATTATTTTAATTCTTGTTTTATTGGTAAATGTGATTATGGGGATTGTATTATTTCAGCAGAATGCTAAATTGACTAAATATGAACACATCATTTCGAACCTTGAATATAAAATGGAAGATTTGGATGATGCAATTGAAGGAGATGTTGTTCCCCGCTTAGAAAAGATTTTGAATGAACATAGTTAGGTTGGATTTGCACTCTTATTCAATCAGCGACGCGCTGTCGCGTAGAGAGTTAAAATGCATAAGTGAAACAAAGGCGTTCGCCATTAAAGTTTGGCGATAAGCAAGTTATCTAATATTATTTGTTAAGAAACTCCTATTACTTATGAAATATTATGCTAACATTAATAAATCGATATTGAACTATCTATAAAAGGGGGGAGAGTTATTATGAAGTACATATTCTTACTATTATTAATAGGTTCATACTTATTGGCGTTTTCAGTAAATTTGATGCCATCAATTAAACATCCTGATTCAAATATCGACATTTTAAACTCACTTGTAACGATATTGTTTATGGTATTGTTACTAACGTATTCTAAAAAAGGAAGTAGAATATTGAAGACTTTTTCAATGTTCGGGGTCATATCAGGTGTAATTGTATTTGTAATCACAACATTTGAGCACGATATGATTGGGAATGGTATTTTAGATGTAATAGCATCAATACAGTATCCTTTTTATCTAATCTTTATCACACCTTTATTTGGAGGCAATATCCTATTTGACCTAAGTTATGGGTCCTACTCATTGTTGATGTCGCTGTTTTATGGTGCTGTATTCGTTTTGTTAAAAAAGAACTGAGCAAATGCTTCATATAAAAGTGTAAAATTAAAAAACCACAAGAAGTGGTTTTTTTAATCTCGCATTGCTCCTGCCTCTCGAGAAGTCATTGCACCTTGTCCTTCGCTTATATCTTTTTGGATTTCTTTTTTCACCTTTTTAGGATCGGTTCCGGCAAATCCTGGCTTCATACTTGACCTCATATTTTCATTAGCCTGTTTATCTTTTTGCATATAGACCCTCCTGTATTTAGATAGAAAATAAAAGTGGCACATCCTCTTATAGGTGTTTCTGCTATCTAACCATTTGTTTATAGAATGCCTTAAAAGTGGCTTCTTATTCTAACGCAAGTCTGTTGAACGAATATTATATTTGTGGTATAAACCACATTTTTCGGTCCCAGGTTCTTTCCTTTGATAAGGAATATGGTGATAGACTTAACAATTAAAATACCCCACAATAAGTGGGGTATTTGTTAATACCTATAGGCGCTTTCACATGTATTAGCTATTGGTTCATAATAGCAATGTTGTTTATATTGTCCTGTAAGTGGTTGGCCGTACCATGTAGGAGGACATTCACCAGATGGATTAAAATACCAAAGAGCAAACTTTGCAGGATGTTTTCTCCAATATTTTAAAACTTCTCTGGCTAACTTTTTTTCCACACCTCTTGCTGGACTATAAAATAAACTACCCTTTTGTACTGCTTCAAAAGAATAATTTCCTCCTTGTACTTGAAAAACCACTTCCCGTATTGACCGTAAATCTTGAAAATCTAAACAATCAGCTCTTGCTCGATTTACAATTACATTACCAACCATCAGCATTCCCAGTCGTCCCTCGCCCACGGCTTCTGCCCTCATCATTCTTGCTATTAAGTTAACGTCATGATTGGTATATGCTACTCTTGGCATTTTCATCACCTCTTATAAAATTGTATGAAAAAAACTTTTAAAAATGTAAGCTTTTCGCAATCTTTATCTGATTGGGCGTGTACCACTTTCATAAGACTTCATTGACATGCAACTATATGGTTGCGTATAATTGGTGTATGTGGAATAAAGACGCTATATTCAAAGCACTCAGCGACTCAACTCGGCGGCTGATATTAGATGAACTATCTGAACGTAACGAGCTGACATTATATGAACTTACAGCACGCCTTGTTATGAAGCACAATCTTTCCATTTCGAGACAGGGAATAGCTAAACATCTTAATGTATTGGATGATGCCGGGCTCGTAAAATCAAAACGAAAGGGGAAATTTCGAGTACTCATGTTTAACAACGAACCACTTAAAAATTTGCTAAAAGGATGGGTTGAGTAATTTTATAACTAATGATGAATGTATAGTTCTTTGGCGGGATTGTTAGCAAAGAACCATACATCGTAACTATAAAAGGAGGAAAAAATTATGAAAATCATTGTCACCAGTATATTCGTTCAAGACCAAGACAGGGGATTAGAGTTTTATACAAAAACGTTGGGCTTTGTAAAAAAGCATGACGAGCCCGCGGGAGCATATAGGTGGATAACACTTGTTTCTCCAGATGATCAAGACGGAACCGAGCTTTTGCTTGAACCGAATGATCATCCTGCTGCCAAAGAATATCAAAACAAGTTATTTGCTGACGGCATTCCTGTAACAATGTTTGGCGTTGCAGATGTTCATGAAGAGTACCAACGATTAATTAAACAAGGCGTTAAGTTTACGATGGAACCGACGGAAATGGGCAAAGTCACATTAGCTGTCTTCGAAGATACATGTGGCAACCTTATTCAAATAATAGAGCAGGAATAACTTTATGACGTTAACCTAATTTCCTTGTCTTGTTTACACAGGATATCACCAAAGCAAGGTGCTTCTATGATGAAGTACTTGGACTTAATCAATTAATGAATCTGGAATTTATTGTGACTTACGGATCGCATAAGAAAATGGATACTCAATTAGTTTCCTTTCAGAAGGGTTGCTCAGGGATACCGGTACCTGATTTGTCGATTGAGGTTGATGATCTTGATAGTGCACTAGCTCGCGTAAAAGAAGCAGGAATTCCAATTGAGTATGATCCAGCTAAAGGGCCGTGGGGTTTGCGGCGTTTTACGTGAGAGACCCGTTCGGGAAACTTATCAATATTTTAATCCATCTATAAATGAATGAGTGAGACACATTTTAAGATGTTACGGGCCAGATTGTTGAATAAATAATATAACATTGTGATTATAGTTATAAATGGCGAACTCAATTTTTAAAGGGGGGAGTCGTATGAATAAGAAAAAAGCATTAATTATTGTTGACGTACAAAAGGCCTTCGATGATAAAAAATAGAGTGGGCGAAATAACCTAACCTGATATCAGATAACGCGGTGTTGCCATTTTTTATGATTATCGCTACGGGCGTGTGGTCGTGTACCATAACGGTGCGTCCTCTTACTATCAACCAGAGGTTTCCGTGGCTCGCTAAGGGTTTGAAGTTTTGCATAGACAGATAAATTTTTAGTTGAGAATGGATATAGCTGGGTAAATGCATTTATCTTATAAAACAGTAGCAGAGAGAGAGCCTTTGAACGACTCTCTCTTATTTATTTTAAGTTTATTGGGTTATTACTTTTCTTCTTGGAAAACTTCCAATGCGATAAATTGTGTGATTTGGCTGCCATTGAAGTTATTATCAGAAACGAGCACCAAGCTATCGTTTCCGTTTGGCAGCTTTTTACCCCAAGTCATTCCTTCTACATTATCCACTTTATCCAAGCCAAGAGTATTGAGATTAACGATTAGCTCTTTTTTTAATGGAGTTACTTCATTTTCACTAATGGACTTCATCCCACTAATATCGGTTGCATCGCTAATACTGATTTTGTAAATGCGGACATAATTACTGTAACTGCCATCATTTGCCTGTACACTGGCACGTTCTAGTACTAAAAGTTCCTGTTTATTAATGGACAATATTTCAGTTACCCCATTGTCTGCATGCATCCCTTCGCCAGGATCTTTTGGAATAGCATCCAATGGATAAGCGTATTCGGCCAGTGCATTTCCCTCTCTGTCATATTGTGTGATCCGTGTTAATGCACCAGACTCTGGAGTTGGCAATGTATCATCCTGTATCAGTGGACCTTCCATTGCTGTCCAGAATGTTTGCCCATCAGCTGAAAACGTACTTCCTTCCAATGCCAAATTGTTGCGAAATTCTTTTATAGATTGGGAATCGATTTTAGATGTATCTGTAACAGAAAGCTGCGATACATAGCTTCCGTCTAATGATGCCTGACGAATAAAAGGGTTTAGGCCAAGGGAACGGTTGCCTTCACTGGTATACCAGATGA
Source organism: Virgibacillus sp. L01 (assembly GCF_052246775.1). Lineage (NCBI taxonomy): Bacteria > Bacillati > Bacillota > Bacilli > Caryophanales > Bacillaceae > Virgibacillus > Virgibacillus sp. L01. The sequence goes on from NZ_JBQQCP010000012.1 coordinate 57,586, forward strand.
GATCGGTCAGAGGATCAAATCGAATTGATTCTAGATCTGGTACGACTCCCTCAATTTGTGATTGATATTCCTCACTGTTTGGATAGACGGTGCCGTCCGGCTGTTTTAAATTGGTTACATCAGTTAGGTTGACGGTTTGAAAGCCCTCGGAGTTATAGTTGACTTTAGCCGAATAAAAGCGAGCTGGATTTATATTGGAGCGGTCATCACTTATAAGCAGCCATTTATTGTTGTGAGGGTTATACGTGATTCCTGAAATTCCTCCAACCACCGTTCCTTTAAAGGTTAGGTTGTAAGGAAGTATAAATGATTCGATCAATCTCATCCGATCAACAGTATGCGTAGGTTCCCTCAATTGACTAATTTTTAAGATTGGTGTGGTTTGATCGGTTCGTGGGCCATTTGCATGGGCGACACTTGAATTAGTGCTCACCATAAAAGTGGTAATACAAACAGCAGCAATTCCTGCCAAGAACCTTTTGTTTCCTATCGCCATTATATCTAACCTCCTCCAAATACTCTTTATAAAATACAGATAAATAATAGGAACAGAAACGTCCCTATTATTTATGATAGATTTCATGCTATACAATTGGCATGCCATGACGATTCAGTGCAGCAGCTTCTAAAGTGGAAATACCCTGAACTTCCGCAAAAGAAGCTAGGTTATCAGAAATCCACGGTCCGTAATTTTCTGGTGGTGCAGCATGTCCCATCATTCTTCCACGGGCTGCATTTCTTCGAGAAAACGGTCCCCAGATTGCTAATGTCAGTCCAGGCGACTGAATATTGACGAACAGGGTCTTCCCGTCTGGCGAAAATGTTGGGCCAGCCATTTCTGAATTATTGAGCACATTCTCAGCAAAGAGATATGTTTCTCCCTCCGGTGTTAATCCGATAATCCTGTCTGATGCACTGCCATCCTCCACGATCCACAAATCTCCCCATGGAGTGATAGTGACATTGTCCGGTGCCTCTAAATCATTATCTGTTGTGGATTCATAAAAGATTTCCAACGTATTGGTCGCCGGGATATAACGATAAACTCTTCCTAATTCTTTTTCGCCTGCGTCTGTATCAGAAAACCAGAATACCCCAGAAACAAAATGACAGCCCTCAAGGCGTGAGAACCGAATGCACCCTTTATTGTGGGCATCCAGGGTAGGTTTTTCAGGATCAACGTCCTTCCAAACGACACCAAGCTTCTGGCTGGAATAATATTCACTCATATGGTTGGAGCTCATTTCTTCAAAAGCTGCGGCCTGTAACGTTCCGCCTTTATGGAGCGATCCAATCTTTTGGCTCCGGTCCTTTGGCACAAATCGATAAAAATAGCTTTCTGGACTATCGTCTTCGGTTAAATAAACAATTCCTGTGGCGGGGTCCACATCCACTGCTTCGTGGGAGAAGGAGCCCATTTCCCTGATAGGAGTCCTGGATAGATTACTCTCTGGGTCATGTGGATCTACTTCAAAAACATAGCCATGTCCTGTTTCAAGGGTTTCTTCACAAGTAATCCACGTTCCCCATGGTGTAGCACCACCAGCACAGTTTCGGATTGTTCCCGATGATGTTACATATTCCTTATGCACTGTACGATCGTTACCCACGATAAGCGATGTTGTTCCACCCGTGTTCTCTTTATCGTAAGGGTTTTTTCCAACTACAGGGTTATCGGTATTTCCGTCCAATTCATGGTTACGTACAAGAACAGTAGTATTATTTTTTCCTGGAAATGCTGCCATCCCATCAAACATGCCTGGAATAGGTCGTCCGTCTGACAGGTTTTTACCTTCTTCAGAAACAATTCGATACTGAAAACCTTGTGGAAGATTCATCACGCCACCCGGATCCTTAACGAGAGGACCGTATCCCCCGAATGAACCTTTTGAGGGAGCAGATCCTGCGAATGCCTTGTTGCTATTAGCGTTTAAGGAAAGTATACCTGTTGTTCCCAATGCTACTGTCGCCGTCGTAATCCCGCTAACTTTTAAAAAATTACGTCTGTTCATGTCAGGTTTTTTATCCAAACAAGACTCCTCCTTTAAAAAATTTGATTGGGTAACTCTTGCTACCTTAATTAAAGCGTAACAAGGAAAAATTAAGCAGATAATAATATAGTGTAAATATTTAGTAAATTCTAGAAAGTATGGATTATTTTATCCAGATAATCATGTTAGACTATGATTAAATAATGATAGATTATAGATCCTTTTCATTCTATGTAGTTAAAAGTTCTTGTCGTAAGTTTCATCTTTTGTGTAAAGACTACATGCTTGAAGAAGACAGCTAGTTAAAAAAATAATTAAAGGATGGTGCCCTTATGTTATCAACGATAGGTATTCCAGGATTAATTTTAATTCTGGTTATTGCGCTAGTTATTTTCGGACCAAAAAAACTTCCGGAAATCGGGAAAGCCACTGGTCAAACATTGAAAGAATTTAAAAGTGCTGCTGTGGATTTAACAAAGGATGACGAAGATGATCCAAAAATACAGGATAAGAAAGAAGATAAAAACGCCTAAATGATTTAAATTTTCATGGGCTGTGGAAAAATAGTTTCTTGATCAGGAAGGTGTAGGGTCTGACCTTACATCTTCATTTACGGCAGAGGGGAAGGATGTTCAAATTGGCGAGGAAGATAAAATGGAGATCTAATAATGATGATGAGATGAATCTCGTCGGACACTTAACGGAATTAAGAAATCGGCTGATTGTAACATTTGTCTTGTTTATTCTGTTTTTTGCAGTAGGTTTAATTTTCGTCCAGGACATTTATGCTTTTTTCATAAATGATATCGAGACGGACTTAACGGTTATTAGTCCTACAGAAATTGTATGGATATATTTCAGTATGGCGGGGCTGGTAGCAGTTGCTGGAATCCTCCCGGTCCTGGCCTATGAAGTTTGGGCGTTTGTGAAACCGGCTTTATCAACATCCGAACAAAAAATTTCATTATCCTACATTCCTTTTCTGTTTTTATTATTTATTGGAGGTTTAATATTTGGTTATATGATATATATTAAACAAATATTCCCGTTTATTCTGTCATTATCAGAGGGGATGTTTGACGTCATGTTAACAGTGGATCAATATTTTAAATTTATGTTCCGTATTATCATCCCATTTGCCATCTTATTTGAACTTCCGATCGTTTCCATGTTTTTGACAACGATTGGAGTGTTGACCCCGGATTACATGCGAAAAATAAGGAAATACGCATATTTTGCCTTAATTGTTATCTGTACTATGCTTACTCCGCCAGATTTAATAATGCCAGTTATCTTAGCCTTACCACTTATTTTGCTATATGAAATCAGTATCTATTTGTCCAAGCTTGTTGAGGTGAAGAAACTTAAACAGGATGAAGACTTACTGAAAGGATAGGAAGAGTGAATTTATAATTAATGACGAATGTATGAGTTTTCCTGTTTTTCAATTGTAGAAAGTAGTATTATGTGAAAAAAGCTGGTTTTCAGCAAATGGGCGTAAGATTAGAGTAAGCATCAAATCTTGAACAACATTTAATAAGAGAATTAGATATTTATGTTAAAATATAAAGAGTTTATGAAATAATAGACAAGTAAAATTTAATCAATTAGGAAACGGGGGATTGAAAATGGATGTAAGATTTCCAATTGGGGAATTACAGGTTCCTGGAAAAGTAACACTTGAAAATGTTCAAGAATGGCTAAAGCAAATCGAAACTTACACGGTTCGATTAAGAGAAACTGTTGACTCATTAAGTAATGAAGAATTAAACAGAACATATCGTGATGGCAGCTGGACAGTTCACCAACTTGTTCATCACATTGCAGATTCTCAGTTGAACATGTATCAGCGTTTGAAGCTTGCTTTAACAGATGATAACCCAACAGTAACAGGTTTTGATCAGGAAAAGTGGGCTATTCAGCCGGATACAAAACTTCCTGCAGAAAGTTCTATTAAAATGCTAGAAGGTATAAACGAGCGCATTGTATCTTTAGGATCTAGTTTAACTGAAGAACAATTAGATCGGGGTTTTACTCATCCGAAAAACGGTGAAATAACAGTTGCATCAAAAGTTGCAAAATTAGCTTGGCATGAAGAGCATCACTTAGCCCATATAAAAATTGCATTATCAAAATAATACAATACTGTATGGAATTGGCTTATCGAACTCGGTAAGCCAATTTTTTGGAATAAGATCTATTCAACTGTATTCATCTGAATGATTCAGTATTAGATACCCTTAATGGATTATTTTTTAATATAGATTTTCGGTGTGTAAAAGCTTAAAATATGGATAAGTTGATCTCCCATGTAAGAGGGGAATTTTTAAATCATTGTCTATCCACTCAAGTATTAACCCAATAATGCCATGAATACGATAAGTGCTAAAAAGATTAATATCAATGTTCGGGCCAATCTCTGAAACTGAGAGTTCGAAATCGCCTCTAAATAACTGATCCAACCTAGCAGTCATTTTTTCACGGAAATTATAATTTGTTTTCGAACTTAACATAAGTTTATATAAATCCTTGTTCTTTAAAAAATGGTCAAATAAAACAATTGAATTAGGTGATAAATTTTTAAACTCGACTTCTGTTAAGTCTTGATACGGTTTTCGAAAAGATTCTTCCATCTCCTCGAAAATATCTTCAATTATCTCATTCAAATATCTCATTCAAAAGATCTGTCTTTTGTTCGTAGTGGGCGTAAAAAGTTCCGCTATTGTAATCTGCTACATTAACGATTTCAGTTATTGTTATGTCCTCTGTCATGAATGTTATGCGCAATAATACAGAAGAAAGTGTTGAGCATGGCTTCGAACCAAAGGAATATCCTTTCTATTAAATGCTCGAAAAGGAACTAGAGGAATTCGAACAAGAAGACGTGAAAGACCTGACGCATATCGTTACAGGAATAATCAGAGAACACGCTGTCATTGACTGGACTGTAAAGGATGATGTCAAACGTGAAATTCACAGGCGAATTAAGAAGAAACTACGAAAATATAACTGCCCTGGTGCAAAAGTAGAAGCACTTGCCATACAATTGATGGATCCTGCTGAAGTACATTATAAACATACTGCATACTAATGCACCTAGGCACGACACATCTACAGTTAATAGATTAAAACGTGTACAGTGGTATCCTGTGTTATAACCATAGAAATTTATATAATATTAAAAACAGTTCCATGTTAGTGCATGGAATGGTTAAATAGCCAATCCCATCCAAAGGGTGAGGCACATTAAGGGATAACTCCTTATGGCTAAGCTAAAGCACATGTGGGGTAATTTCAATCGGTATAGAAAGGAAGATTAGGAGTTTTAGTAAAATTACTAGAGGAAATTATGATTTTGTAAAACACTTGGATCAATTATCAGCTGGTTATGAAATAAAACAAATAGTAATCTGATTTATTAAGACTTGCCTGAGTAAACTTCGCGGGGTGATTTTTTGTCAATCACTTGGATCAGCATTAAGTGAAGAGGGTTTAACTTTTTTGGGGCTTGATTGATTTTTGTCGAGCACCCAAGTTCCTCCAATCTTTTTACATTGCACATGATTATTAGCACAAAGGTTTTTGATATAGCCAGGTGATAAATCCCATAACAATGAAGCCTCTTCGACACCCATAATATCTTGTAATGGTCCCATCTTTCACCATTTCCTTTCACCTTTAAATGAAACAATATTTTATCATCACTAGTTTAACTTACCAACACCTGGAGGGATATTTCAGCCCTAGTGGATAGCATAAAAATAATGGAAGTACATAAAACTTACCTGTCATGGTTAACTATTTGGTTGCTTTCCTGCGAAGACATTTCCGAACAGTGCTTCGTTGCAAGCCATCTAAGAAATTCCTTCTCCTTATCAGTCAGTGAACGATTAAGCTTTCTTTCAAATTCGTCGTTCATTCGTCTGAAGTGAGTCCTGTCCCAATAGGTCAACCTATATACCCCCATTCAGTTTAAGAAAATCATCGTTCTTTTAATAGTTTTGCAACCTTTTCCTGAATCTCATTCAGAGCGCGCATAAGAACTTTTTCTTGTTTTTCCATACGCTCCATTAGTGTCTGATTGTATGCTTCATGTCTTTTTTTAAATTCCTGTATTTCTTTATGTAGGTCGTTATAACTCGCGTTATGACGGTTATACGACAATATATTATCATATATATCGGCATCTGACAAATCATCACCTTGAACCCATGACATTACTGCAGAGGCTGATTGTTTAAGTGTCATTTCAGGGAATTCCTTGATCTCTAATAACTTTTTTAGAGAAATTAAGTCGTTTTCATAATAACCCCGGTGTCCTAACTCATTTTTATGAAACTTATAACCAGCATCCTCAAGCAATAAAACATATTTTCGTAAAGTTGACTCTTTAATATTTAATAAAGCCGCAGATTCGCGGCTACTGTACACCTTTTGCGTTTTTTCTTGATTTCTGTTCAACCTCGCCCCACTCCTCATATATTGTCCTAACAATGAACTGTTTCTCAACGTATAAACACTGCAAAACATTCATTGTTTCTTAGTATTTCTATTGTGTATTTTACTATGTGCGCAATCGCATTTCAATACGCACCGATTTTACGAAAGAGGTATTAAAGCAATTTACGTATGAAGTTAAAAGGCTGCCACGGGGTTTGTACTAGCTATTGTATCCATTACACTGATTTATACACTTGTAAAAATAGTTCAGGCCCTAGAAAATTCAACTTTTAGAATGGCTGTGGGGGCCATTTAAAAAGTTATTTTTTCCACTGATTACAAGTTCACAAACAGAAAAGTCCATCACTTTTAGCTTGAGTGATAAAGGAAGAAAGCTTGATAATTTCTTTCCCTCATTATATGATTGAGATCATACGTTCTCTTCAGGTGTGATTGAAGTTGTTGAAATTATAATAAATGGTGTTTTGTATGACGAAATAACGGGCACATCAAATTAAATGTGTTAAAGAAAAAAGTTTATTTAACGCTAGTTGCAAGAAACTTACACCTAACGGAATACGTCTCCTGTTCTAGCGATGGCATGATAACGGGTAATACATATAAAAAACAAGTTATTAAGATGGAAAGGACGTGTTGGGAACCATGAAAGAGCTTTCTGATGAAGCATTAATTCAAGCATATATAAAAGCAAAAAAGTTGCGTTTAGACCCAGAGTTTATCTCAGTCATTGCAGATGAAATGAAACAACGAAAATTAGACTTGAGTGATCCCGACGCTGATTAGGGTTATGGATATAAAGAAAAAGTTCATTTATTGACTTTTATAGAAGCTGAGATTAGATTTGTAGGTTTATATAATAGTACCTTAATTGATATAGAGTTTGATAAGGTGCTTTTTTTGTGTGCACAAAAAGGTAACTGCTAGTGAAAATTCAGATAAGCTTCATGATAGACATAGTACATTCTGATGGCCGTAATCATCACGAGATAATGCAAACCAAGAGCATGGTACATCTGCTGTTGAAAAATGTTTTCAGAAATACAAACTGTGTTCTAATTACTTTAGTAGTCCATACCATATTAAAAACCGCCCCATGCGATAACATGGAATGATTAAATAGACCAATCCCACCAGAGAGGGAGGCCACAATGATCAGGTAATCCCTAACGATCTAACTTAAGCACAGGAGGGGGTATTTTTCATTTTTCCGGACACAACAAATCAACATGCCGAAAGAAATCATCAGCGTTAGTACACCTTTTATATCCACAAATAGAGCATGGCACCATTGACAGGTATCATGCTCTATTTTTCATCCGACACAATGCAGGGACATTCCATTTACACGGAGCCATTCTTTTCGTTTTTCATAGTCTGGCATAACGGACTTAATTATTTTCCAGAATTCGGCTGAATGATCTTGAACTTTAAGGTGTGCAAGCTCATGCACAACAACATAATCTAACACTTTTACTGGCGCCATAATCAATCGCCAATTAATATAAATATCACCATCTGGGGTACATGTTCCCCAACGTTTATGCTGTGTGCGGAAATTCACCGATTCTGGTGTGACAGCCATAAGTGTTTGGTAATGCTGGACCCGTTCCTGCAGTTTTTTAGCACCATGCTGGCGGTACCAGTGGATAAGTTGCTTTTCTAACGTTTCTTGGACCTGACTTTGTTGCCAATTTTTTGGAACGGTTGCAATGAACCTGCCTTGATACAAGGAAAGATCAGCATTCGTAACAGGCTCGCGTTGGACTTTAAGTCGATAGTTACGTCCTAGGTATGGCAGCTTTTCCCCGCTGACAAATTCCTTTGGCTGAATAGATGCTTCAACTTGATTCAGTTCTTTTATTTTATTAAGAATCCACGGTGCTTTCTTTTTAAGTAAGTCATTAAGATCTTTATCATCAAGGTTATCAGGTGAGTACACCTCGACCCCGTTTACGATAGTTACCGATATTTTCAAGTCTTTACGTTCTTGGTTGTAGCGTATGTAGTCTATAGTTGTTGTTCCGTAATTTAGTGTAGGCATTAGGATCACGAACCTTTTAGTTGTTTATAGGTTTATGATAGCACCGAAATCATTTAAATAGAAGTATTAAAGGGAATAGTACCTATTTCAAGAATAAGGCAAAATTTAGTTTTGATTCAAGAGTCTTACTGTAAGACCTAAAAATCCCTTATATGAAATAGTATTTTCTGCAGACTGCAGGTGGCTAAAATGAAATCTTCACCATTTCTATCACCTTCAGTAAATATGATATAATCAATTACAAGAACAGTAAGGTGGTGATGGCAATTAATCTGGATGAATTAGCAGGAATTGTACGTCAAGGGTTTAAAGAAATGCACGAGAGTTTTGCAGAAGTGAATAGCCGGATAGATAAGGTAGAAAATAGATTGGATAGCGTGGAGCAACGAATGAACGGTCTGGAACATCGTATGACTGGTCTGGAGCAACGTATGGATGGTATCGAGCTACGAATGGATAGAATGGATAATCGGCTAGTTAATATAGAAAATGATGTTTCCTTTTTGTCACGAGGATTTGGGGAACATAGTGTACTTTTAAACAGATTAGTAAATTAAATAATGCTGTACAATTGATGCTGAATATTTCCTAATTTTTATATGGGGGGGATAGAAGCATCTTATTTTTTTTGCAAATTTATCGTCTGTTTACATTCAAAGAAATACTAAACTCTGCTAAAAATAATGGTTTCTTATGTAAAACAAGAGTTGTTAGTATTAAACCGTATACCAATTGTTGGACCAAGGGAAATATTAACATCTATGCTTATAGAATCTACAGTTCATGGATATTAGAATAAGACAATCAACCCATTTAGCAATTAATGAGGGATTATTTCATGCCTGTATCCTCAATTTAGTAGCACTTTTTTTGACGATTTAGTTACATTTAGGAAAGAGGAATTATCTATCAATTAGTTAATGGTACGATTTAGTTGTATGAGAGAAAAGAAAGGGAGATTACATGTTGAAAATAGGAAAACCTTTGTTATCGTTAATCGCAATGGTGTTAATTATTATCAATCCAGTCGGTTTAGCCAGTGCACATTCTGTTTTAGAAAGCTCAACACCTGAAGATGGAGAACAACTAGAAGAAAGCATAAAAAGCATAAAGTTAAATTTTAACACTAAAGTTGAAAACGGAAGTACACTTTACCTGGTAAATAATGCGGGGGAAGAAATACAACCTGCGTCTGTTGAGATAACGGACGATGTTCTGGAAGCAACATTTCAGGATCCGCTTGAACCGGGTTCATATCAGTTAAATTTTGAAATTGTTGGTGCAGACGGACACCCTATTGAAAATCAATTTTCTTTTAGTATAAAAGAACCTGAAACAAAAGAGTCAGAGGAAAATGCTACGCAAACGGAGGATGATCAAACCAACAGCTCTGAAATTCCTAATAACTCCCAAAAAAATGGGGGAGAGGCAGAACAAAAGGACGCATCTGGACAAGATACAAGCATTGCCAATGAGCAATTTTCTTTAGTAAATGGAATGATTATATTACTTATTATTGCAGCTTTAGCGTTATTAGCTTGGATGTTGCTTAGTAAACGTAAAAAATAAGAGGGGGATAAATTAAAATGCTTTTAGTCTCATTCACTGAGTTTATATTGTATATCTGCTTTTCAGTTCTTATCGGTTCTTTGATTCTAATTATGGTTCCTGAGAATAAAAGACCTCCCATGTATATACCGAAAAAGATCCTTTATCTAGCAGTAGGTCTAATACCGATAACAGCTTTTCTGCCAGTCTTCCAAACCGCAAATACTTTAGCAGGTGACGGCAATCTCTGGTTCATTTTAAAAAACGTGATAATGACATTTGAAATCGGGAAAGCATGGTTGTTTATTACATTTGTAACCATCGTCCTGATATGTGTATTACTGGCTAAAAACTTAAAATCAAAGACACATTTAACTACATGGGCACTTGTGCTCACATTGCTAATGCTCTTTGGCTATACAAAGTCAAGCCATGCGGCAACCATTACTGAAGGGTTAGGATTCGTTTTCCATACACTTCATTTTCTGTCAATTACTATTTGGATAGGTATTTTGTTTGTTGTTAGCTGGTTTTCCAAAAATAAAAATAACTGGTTAACGTTTCTTAAATGGTTCACTCCTGTTGCAATAACATGCCTTATCATCACAGTTGTTACAGGTTATTTTACAATGCAAATTGATATTAATTCTTATGATGATCCCAATGCAACTATTATCCAGGAATACCAAAATAGTCTTATTGTTAACTATGGACAAGCTTTAGTCATAAAGCATATATTTATTATTTCACTAGTATTATTTGCTTTCCTCAATGGGGTTATTTCTAGAAAAAAATATAATAACGATTCGTTTAATCCATTGAAGTGGGCAAGGTTAGAAAGTGTTTATGCTTTAATTGTATTTGGATTCACAGCATTCATGGGGCAGTCATGGCCACCACACCAAATCTATAGCTTGATAAAATCCTATGGAGCTTCTCCTTTGTTTACAACAATATATGATGGGGACATCGTAAAAACTATACAAAATGCTGAAAGTACTGGGATATTTAATGTTACAGTAACTTTTGGATTGGAAAGTTATTTGTTATTTGGATTATCTTTTATATTTATGTTATTGACAATTCTCGCAGCCACTAAGAAGAAATCCGTTTTTGCGTCGACATTCTCTTCTTTATTGATGGTTTTATCTGTATATTTTGGAATAATGATGGGAGTACAGTAGTTGAACTGCCATTTTGAATTTATCGTTTATATATTGGTTTACAAAAGATTTTTTATTAATCAGTAGAATCAATTTCATAAATACTTTTATCCAACACTTATCCGAACAATTTTGTGAACTAATGTTTTATCATCAGTTAATGTAAAAGAGGTGCACTTCCACAATGGAATTGCACCTCTAGTCTTTAGAATCAAGCTTTTTATGTGCCGTTATAAGTAACATGAAGATTGCTATTAACATGAAAGCTGTTAACGCCAATAAAGGAATTGTTGCAAATCCAAACCAATTTGTATATTCAGCACTACATGGAACACCGTCCGCACAAGGTTTGATTTTTGCAAAGCCCGGAACTTTTTGCTCCAAATAATGAAAGAGTGAAATGAACCAGCCAATGATTGATAATGGCAGTACATACTTTTTAACCGTTAAATCATTTTGAAATGTGCCAATTCCAAGTATTAAAGCTAATGGATACATTAAAATGCGTTGATACCAACAAAGTTCACATGGTACAAAACCTCTTATTTCACTAAAATAAAGACTTCCAAGTGTTGCGACCACTGAGACTAACCAGGCAAGATAAAGAATTAACTGGCTTTTATCTATTTTAGTCATACCCTAGTTCCCCTCTAATGCATTTTCTATAGCTTTTTTGATTGCTTCATAATCAAATGGATCCTCAATCATTGTTCCATTGATCATAATAGTTGGTGTGAGCTTTACGTCGAATTCTGTTACTAATTCTGTATCCTTATTTACTTCTTTCATTTCTGAATCGTTTTCGATTGCTGATTTTAAATTTTCTGTATCAATGTTCGATACACTTCTAGCGACTTCAAGAATTTTCTCAGTTGTTATCCACTTACTGTCATGATTTTCACTTGGCTGTTCCTTAAAAAGCACTTTATGAAATCCCCAGTATGCTTCAGGGTTTTGCTTATAGACTGATTCGGCAGCAAGTGAAGCTAACTTTGATTCTTCACCGTGAAATAAAACATTTATAAATGAAAATTTCACTTTTCCAGTATCCACATAATCACTAACTAATTGTGGGAAGATGTTTTCGCCCCAAGCTTTACATGCAGGACACTTAAAATCACCAAATTCGACAACGGTTACTGGAGCATTAGAGTCTCCCAAAGTGGGTTGTCCTTCTATTGATGGCTGTTTATCAAGCGCTTTTTCCTCGTTTGACTCGGGATTATTGTTGATCATAACGACCAAAGCAATTAGTAATGCAACAATAACTAATGTGATAATTACAACAATTTTAAATGGCGAATTACTATTTTTCATCAAAACACCTCTTCATATTCTTATGTAATGTTAATACTATCATCAATCTTTCTATAATTTGAGCCAAACAAATATTGTTCAATCAATTTTCACAATTATTCATTCGTTTGACACACATATTAGATATTGCTAATATGATGTTAACAAAACACATTAGTGATGTCTAATATAAGTGGGGGATACCGCATGATGAAGGTTGATATGGATACGAAGATGAAGTTTTTGCATGGTTTTTCACATAAAACAAGAATTCAAATACTCGAATCTATAAAAGAAGAGGAAAAAACAGTTTCACAAATTGTTGATGTTCTAGATGGCAATCAATCAAACATATCTCAGCATTTGGCGTGTCTAAAAGGCTGTGGGCTTATTGTAGGGAGACAAGACGGTAAATATGTGTTTTACCGGGTACGAAATCAACTGGTACGCGATTTATTGACGATGTTTGATGTTGTGCTAGAAGACGTTCAAAACGACGTTACTTATTGTGAAAATCATATTGAATGAGGTGGAATAATGGCTGATAAATGCTGTAGTTCAGAGGAAGAACTTATACCCGCAGAAAATAATAAATGCGATTGCAGTAGTCAGAACGAAAAGGCGGTTACAACTAGAAAAGAAGAGAACAGTTGTTGCAGCAGTCAAAATTCATTTCAAGGAATAGCAGTTACTGCTACCGATGAATCTTGCTGCAGTAGCAAAGAAAATGATGCCACTTTGGAGAAATCAAGCTGTTGTCACAATCAAGTTGAAGAAACGCCTAATAATAACACAATATCTGACAAAGGTGAAAAAGTTGAGTATCGGATACACGGAATGGATTGTCCTTCTTGTGCTCTAACCTTAGAAAAAGGATTAAGTGGGGTAAAGGATGTCCAAGAAGTAAAAGTAAATTACAATACAGCGAAGTTGCAAGTATCAGGCAGCAGTGCCCTTTCTCTTGATAGTATAGAAGACAAAGTTCAAAAACTGGGGTATACGGCTGAGCCCATGAAACAAAACAAAAATAGCAGAACATATGATGTTGTGGGAATGGATTGTGGTAGTTGTGCTAAAAGTATTGAAAACCATTTAAGTTCTATATCATCTGTTAATAATGTAAGTGTTAATTTTTCAACCGGAAAAATGAAGGTGGATCATGAAAATAGTATCGATGACATCGTTTCAGAAGTGTCAAAAATCGGTTATAAAGCCTCTTTGCTTTCGGATGGCAATAAAGCTAAAGCCGCAGAAAAGACGAAAGGCAAGGGAGGATACGGATTAATTACCTTATCTGGTATATTAATCGCTCTAGGCTTCATCGGCTCGTACGCCGGATCACCCACAATAATATCAACTATTTTATATGCGGCTGCCATCGCAATTAGTGGCTATAAGCCTGTAAAAAGTGCTTATTTTTCTGTGAAAAGCCGTTCGCTGGATATGAATGTTCTGATGTCTGCTGCAGCAATTGGAGCTGCTTTGATCGGGGAATGGTTTGAAGGTGCAACAGTAGTATGGTTATTTGCATTGGGTACTGCACTCCAAAATAGGTCAATTGAGCAAACAAGGAAATCTATCCGGAATCTCATGGACTTAGCACCATCAGAGGCATGGATTAAAATTGGATCTGAATTAGTTAAAAAGCCAGTAGAAGAAGTTTCGGTTGGAGAAATTGTTATTATTAAACCTGGTGATAGAATTCCGTTAGATGGCGAAATCATCCAAGGTGATTCCAGTGTTAATCAGGCCCCAATAACGGGAGAATCTATTCCAGTCGATAAATTAATTGGAGATACAGTTTATGCTGGAACGATTAATGAAAGTGGTTCGCTTGAAGTCAGGGCAACTAAATTAGTAGAAGATACAACAATTGCAAAAATCATTCATCTTGTTGAGGAAGCCCAAGAGCAAAAGGCGCCTACCGAAGCATTTATCGATAAATTTGCAAGTGTTTACACACCTATTGTGTTTGTTTTAGCATTAGCTGTAATTGTTCTACCACCACTTTTTGGTTTCGGTGCTTGGGGAGAATGGGTTTATAAGGGGCTTGCATTATTAGTTGTGGCTTGTCCTTGTGCATTGGTTATCTCTACCCCTGTCGCCATTGTTTCTGCTATTGGTAATGCTGCGAAGAATGGTGTATTAATAAAAGGTGGTACGTTCTTAGAAAAAGCAGGAGCTATTAATGCTATTGCATTTGATAAAACAGGTACATTAACGGAAGGAAAGCCAAAAGTTTCTGAAATCAGGACGTTATCGGCCTCAGAAGATGAATTAATATCCCTAGCATTCACATTAGAGGATTACTCCACCCATCCAATAGCAAGAACGATAGTTGAATACGCAAAAGACAAAGGAAACCAGCCTAAAAATGGTGAGTTGTTTAAAAGTATTGTTGGTAAAGGTGTTCAAGCAACAATCGGTGGAGAGATCTATTATGCCGGTAATTTAAAATTGTTTGAAGAACTGAATATAGCATTGGGAGAAATAGAGGCTGACGTAAACGAGATACAGAGTCAAGGAAAAACAGTAGTGATAATCGGAACAGAACAGGAAATAATGGGAATTATCTCAGTTTCTGATACGATCCGCAATACTACTGTCAAGGCGTTAAATGGTTTGAAACAAGTCGGTGTGAATCAGTTGGCAATGCTTACAGGTGACAATGAAGGCACGGCAAAAATGATTTCAAAAGAAACGAATGTGAATCGATATTTTGCAGAACTATTGCCAGAAGATAAGGTGGATGCAATTAAGCAATTGCAAAGTGAAGGACACAAAGTAGCAATGGTTGGGGACGGTATTAATGACGCTCCTGCACTTGCAACATCTGATTTGGGGATTGCTATGGGTGGTGCAGGAACCGATACTGCTATGGAAACTGCTGATATTGTTCTAATGGCAGATAACCTGGAAAGATTGCCACATACAATTAAATTAAGCAGAAAAGCTCTAGCAATTATCAAACAAAATATATGGTTTTCCTTAATAGTAAAATTCATTGCATTGGTTCTTATATTTCCGGGATGGCTTACACTTTGGATGGCAGTACTGAGTGATACAGGGGCTGCAGTGATTGTGATTTTAAATGCATTACGTTTACTAAAAGTCGAAGGGTAGTCAGGAAAACTGTTCGATATCTAAATGAACAGTTTTTCGATATTATCAAAAATAAATCATCAGCTAGAGATTAGGATATGCAGGATTTAAATGTCAATCATCCATTATCGGGACAGTTTGTGGAAGGCCATAAGCCTAATTCCTCGCTAAAACACGGAGGTACTAGGCTTTTCTTCAAAATCCTTAACGTTGTAAATCTGTACTTTCATCAAGATACCCATTGGTAAATGCATTTGCGATAGGAGGTAAAAAGGATGACAATAGCTGGTGAAAAACATAACAGAAGTGGTACATTCTTATGGCCGTAATTACCGTCACAATAATGCCAAACTTTTCAACAATAACTCGTACTTTAACTTCTTCCTATTTGGTATAATTGAAGTAGGGATAAACCTTCCTAATTTGGTGAGGGGGGAGTGCTTGATTATGAAAAGAAGAATTCTCGTAGCTTATGATGGTTCTGATCTAAGTAAAGAAGCGCTTCAAGAAGCAAGATTACAGGCTGCAGGAGTACCTGAGACTGAGGTTCATGTTATTTCAGTTGTAACACAAACTGGCCCAAACACAAATGTCGTAATGGCACGTAATATTGAAATGGAAATAGCGGAGAGTCTACGTCCAGAGATACAGACTATTAAAGAAGAATTCGAAGCGGAAGACATAGTCGTTTACACGGATGTTTTAGTGGATTACTCCCAAAGGAATGCAGGAGATAAGGTTTGCGAATATGCTGACGATCATGAGATTAACCTGATTATTGTTGGGAGTCGCGGTCTTGGTGGAGTGAAAAAACTTCTGCTTGGAAGTGTAAGTACAAATATTGTTCACCATGCAACGTGTCCAATTTTAGTAATTAAATAAACTATTAAAGTACTGCCAGCTCATTCATTTGTGGGCTGGTTTTTGTTTGCATAATAATTCCTCCATATGGAAAAAGTATTATTATTATTTATACTGGTTGGAGGTGAATGATATTAATAATGAGAATCAGGAAATGACCTCATCGGAGATTACACAGTTGTGGGCAGCATATATGAATGATAGTGCGCTGGAATGTAAATTACAATATTTTTTGGGGAAGGTTTCTGATGGTGAAGTACAACCCCTTGTACAGCAGGCATTAGATTTATCTCAGTCCCATTTAATTAAATTAAGGGCAATATTTACGAATGACAATTATCCGATACCTTATGGTTTTAAACCAACTGAAGATGTTGACATCAACGCACCAAAATTGTATTCGGATGACTATATCTTACGTTACCTGCATCAAGGTGCACAAATTGCATTGGAGGCATATAGTATTAGCTTGTCAATGGCTGGCAGGGTGGATGTTTTTAATTACTTCTCAGAATGTGTTTATGAACAAACTGGATTTCTTAAAACGTTGATAACGGTTCTGCAGTCAAAAGGACTTTACATCAATATGCCATATTTACCAAAACCTGAAAGCTATGATTTCGTAAAAAGCCAAAACTTTTTAACAGGATACTTTGGAGAGAGAAGACCATTAACAGGTTCAGAAATTGTTAATCTGTTTGGTAATTATCAGCGAAATGCGTTGGGATCGGCTACTATGATTGGGTTTAGTCAAGTGGCTAAGAATACGGATGTACGTAAGTT
Organism: Virgibacillus sp. L01; assembly: GCF_052246775.1. Taxonomy (NCBI): domain Bacteria; kingdom Bacillati; phylum Bacillota; class Bacilli; order Caryophanales; family Bacillaceae; genus Virgibacillus; species Virgibacillus sp. L01. The sequence continues at coordinate 74,832 of NZ_JBQQCP010000012.1, forward strand.
TTTGATGAGAGGTAAGGAAATTTCTCAGAAACATTGCGAAATTTTTGGGTCCATTCTGCATGAGGACGATGTGCCTGCTCCAGCAAAGATGGATGATACTGTTACAGATTCTACAACTTATACATTTTCGGATAAGATAATGATGTATTATAGTACTGGTCTTATAGCACTAAGTGTCGGCTTTTATGGATCTAGTATGTCGATGAGTCCAAGAAGAGATTTAGGTGCTACTTATAATCGGCTATTGAACGAAATCCTGAAATACGCTGAAGACGGAGCAAACATCATGATCAAAAATCAGTGGCTTGAAGAACCTCCAAGAGCACTGGATCGTGATGAATTGGCAAAGAAGAAGAAGTAAATTGTGTGAAACCAATTGTGTGAGTTGAAACATAGAGGAAATGTTTGTCATCTATTTGTTGTCTAATTCTCACCAATTTCTAATTTTCTTCAAAGCCTTTTCTTACATTTCTTGATTATGATGGAAATAGTCAAATAGAAGAGGAGAAAAACATATGAAATCACTATTTATGACTACAGCTGCAGGAGCACTAATATTGTCTGCAGGAAGTATAACAGATGCCGGTGCATTACCAATAGAGAAAACAAAAAAGTCACAAGCGAATGTGGAAGTTACGGAAAATAGTGATCCAGTCGACATACTACCGGAATTCACTGTACTGGATGAACAGGTAGATTCAGATGATTACCAGGCACAGGTCATCGAGGATAATCAACAGACGCGAGTTATCATTCTAAAAGATGAAGATGGGCACGCCCAATATAAAAGTGTTTATGTAAAAAATTCAAATGTACTCGAAGTTATCGATCTTGATCAAGGAATGGTTTTCAAAGGTGTTATAGCAGATTGAACTTTGAAGTGCCTCAAAAAAATGTGATGTAAAAAGACCATCAAGTTTTATGCTGATGGTCTTTTTGCATTGTTAATTAACTTTTTACTAGAACAACAGTAATAATCTTTCCTTATTGAACTGACGGAGAAATAAGCTTATAAATTTGCTCTAGATGATGTTTATTACTTTATTAAATCATTATTATCTACTGATTGTGGAGGTTGTTCCATCCATCCGTGTTTTATCTGTAGATTAGCTCCATCTTCAGTATATTGAGCTATTTCTGTTAAAAGCCTGGAAAAATGTGTTGCTAAGTCACGTCTTGTACTCGTTGATATTGCTCCACCGTAGTTTCCTATTCCACTTGAACTTAGCAGAGAAATGTGAAACATCATCAATTTATCAGAAAATGCGGCTTCAGTTGAATCTAGCACGTCCTCATCCCAATTTCTTGGAACTGGAATATCTTCCTCCGTTAAAATCGAAGTGAATATTTTAATATGCTTATTTGATATTTCTTTTCCACGTTTTAAATAATCACGAGCATCTTCTGTTTCCGCTGTTTGAGCAAATCCTGTAATTAATGCTTTCCCAATTGCATTTGTTTGAAGGTTATGATATAGATCTGCAATCTCCACAGCTAACAATGGTTTTCTGCGACCAAACCAACCTGTTAAAAAGCTTTGTTTATTAACAAAATCAACCTTTTTAGGCTTAGGGATACTTGGGGGTCTTAAATGTATTCCCTTGGATAATAATACTGCCTTTGATTTCGTATTTATATCAATAGTATACTTTATTAGCCGATTAAATAATTCTTGAATATCTAATCGTGATGATAAAGATGCAGACATTCCATATGAAAAAAAACCTGTTTTAGCCATTTGGTCAATATAATTAATAAAGAATTTATCTGAATATAAACGAGGAGCATTTATATTAACATCCCTGTCAGTGAATCCAATTGGTTTCGGATAATTTTCTTCTTTGAAAATACCTTCAATATCGCTAATAGCCTCTTGGGATACATCTAAAGCGTATTCAACAACTGAACGAATTTCAGAATCCTAGACTTTGCTTAAAAAATAACGAAGGACACATTTAGACATCGTGTTATTTACATATGTTGTCCAAAGACTCGATATCTCTGCAGAAGTAAGCCTAATATTATGTTTGTTATCTTGTTTTAATTCCACTTTATCACTCCTTAAATGCCTTAGTGTTTAAAAGCTGCTGATAAAATTAAAATTTCTGGATGTAAGGCGATTCGCATATCTAACTTATTTTTTACATAAATAATTCTTGAGGTTAAAGGTAGTTTATACAAATTATATATTTTTAATTCGGAGTTTAAGGATAATGTGATTAAGGCATAACATCTTATTCGTAGTAACGGCGTGTTATTTAAGTAATCATTATGTTAGAAGAGGGAGTTTACATTAACCAAATTAAAGTGGATGCTAAAAGGAAATGTTAAAGATATTTTATTTTATGAAGCAAAGGGGTTTCGTTTTATACATGAAAAAGGGGCCTATGGGAACGTCGAAGGAGAAGACTATATTTCTTTGAGGTATCGAAGGGACATTTGAATAACCTGAAGGTATGGAGCATTTCTTTGTAATGAGGAATGCTTCTTTGAAGTTGAAGTAGTACATTACGATAATAATATATTAATAAATGTTAACTATTTATTGAAAATCAATAAATAATGTATTAAAATTAATTTACTACTAATTTTAAATGAGGTGCTTTTTATGAAACGAGGATCAACACTCTTTTTAAGAATAGCTGTTTTTTTAATAGGAACTCCAGTTCTTGCTGTGTGTATATTTGGATTATCCAGATTTAACCCAGACTCCCCATATTGGCAGCCTACAGAGCTGGCAAATTTACAATATCCAATATTAATTGGAATGTATGCAGCAATGATACCGTTTTTCATTGCTTTATTTCAGACTTTAAAACTCTTAAGCTATATTGACAGGAACGAAGCTTTCTCGGAATTATCTGTTAGGGCTTTAAAGACTATAAAATACTGTGCGATCATAATTATTGTTTTGTATGTTGTAGAGATGCCATTCTTATATCTTCTTACAAAGGCTGACGACGCACCAGGGATAATAATCGGAATGGTCGTTATTTTTGCTTCAATGGTGATCGCAGTTTTTGCTGCTGTGCTCCAAAGACTTTTGCAAACAGCTATTAATCTAAAATCAGAAAATGATTTAACGGTCTGAGGTGAATAACATGGGAATAATAATCAACATTGATGTGATGCTGGCTAAAAGGAAAATGAGTGTAACAGAGCTTTCAGAGAGGGTTGGAATAACAATGGCAAACCTTTCTATTTTGAAAAATGGAAAAGCAAAAGCAATCAGACTTTCAACTTTAGAGGCTATTTGTAAGGCTTTAGATTGTCAGCCTGGAGACATTTTAGAATACAAAAGTGACGAAGATGTTCAAGGATAATTGACTAAATTTCTTCAAAAAGAATTAGGTCTTTTTATTTGAAAGAAAAAAGCAGGATTGAAGAAAAATTTTAGCAACGGAAAGGGGTGTTGAATTTGCCAATCGCTTCAGAAAGACTGTTATTTCGTCCATATAATGATAATGATTTTAAATTTCTTATGTCTTTATTGTCAGACCCCGAAGTAATGAGGTTTATTGGAGATGGAGAAACAAAGGATACAGATAGTGGAAAGGATTTTCTGGATTGGATATACAGTACATATGAATTTGGCGAAAATATGGGTTTATTGGTTTTAGTTGATAAGGAAGACAGATCTTTAGTTGGACACGCAGGTTTAGTGCCACAAACGATTGAAGGTAATAAGGAAATAGAAATTGGTTACTGGATATCTCGTAAGCATTGGGGAAAAGGGTATGCAACCGAATCAGCTAAGACACTTTTGGAATATGGAATTAAACTACTTGATAGACAAAGGTATATTGCATTGATTCAGCCTGATAATGTGGTTTCTATAAAAATCGCCAAAAAGATAGGAATGGAATTAGATAAAAACATTGTATTAGGCGAACAAGATGTACAAGTATATTCCACTGTATAATCTAAGGAGCAGTAAACTGATAAGGGGAAGGAGAGATAAGTTGACTAATATTAAAAACATTGGACGCTTGTGCCCAGTCGATAAGAATGGTTATATATTAAATGATGCAAGTTTTGAGAAGATTATACCTGATTTTAAAGGGCTGATTGAGGAAGTGACAGAATACTACCAAGTTCATTTGGGGTCAGATGTACATAGTATATATATAAGAGGTTCCGTTCCTCGTGGGTTGGGGATAAGTGGTGTTTCGGACTTAGATACAATAGCAGTTACGAATAAATCTGTTAATGAAATAGATTTAAGATGGGTCGACAGGGCTGAAAAAAAACTAAACAAAAATTTCAGTTGTGTAAATGGGGTTGAATTTAGTTTCTATCACATTGACGACATATTAGAAACGACTACGTTTGCTATCATTCCTTTTATGATTAAGACCCATAGTGTATGTGTATATGGGGAAGATCTTAGTGCTCATTTACCTAATTATAAAGCGGATAAAACACTTGGTAACGAACATCTTGTTAACTTAAAGAACCAAATTGAACAAGCAAAAGAAGATCTTGATGGGAATGACGATCTTGAAGATATATTAGATTGTTGCGTCTGGATTATGAAAATCATAGTTAGGGCAGGACTTGCACTTGTAATAGTGAAAGAAAATCAATATACAAGAGACTTATTCTCAGCATATAAGTTATTTTCTGAATATTACCCAGAGAAGGAATCCGAAATGAAACAAGCACTACACTATGCTATTAACCCGGTAGGAAATGTATATAAATTAATTGTTTTTTTAGATGATATGGGAAATTGGATGATAAGTGAATCAGAACAATGGTTGCAGGTTCATAACCCTAAAAAGGTGAATAAAATGGAGTTAACTTTTAGAAAAACCTAAAAGGGATAAAGGAAGAGGATGTTGAAAATATAAGGGGGATTAATTATATTGGTTTGCTTAAAGTTGGCAGCCTCGTGCTTGGATTAATTGCTTAGTTACTTCCAGCTATTAATCTCATGCGATATAATAAAGGTGACCATAGGAATTGGGTTGTTCTCTCGGTGATGAGCATCAGTGCTTGTGCTATTTCCCTATGTTTCCAGATTTTCTATACTAATCATTTAGTAAAAATTGAGGATGGGTCTGCTCTTATGGAAACAATAGGTGCTTGGCGTTCGTCTCAGCAGTTCTTCTTGTCGTGACCATAGTATTACATGCCATTACTCTTTTCGTATATCGTGATAGAACAGCAGAGTAGGATGTCAAAATTGTATAGATTGGTCTGTTCTATTTTTAAAGAAGATTCTGTATAGTTGGAACCTTTTTCCCTTGCCCTTCGTAGGAAATAAGAGAAGGAGGGGGTATGTGTGAAGAAGGTTATTGTTTTTTCATTTTTGTCTTCTATCGTTATCGGATTAATTATATGGGCTGCTAGTGTAATCATTTCTTTTTCATATAGTGAATGGAGTTTTTTAATTGGTCTGGGGATAACGATTATAATTTACTTTTTTAACAGTAGTGGAGGGGCATTATCAAAAGCAGCAACTTTTGAAGCAAGTGAGTCAAGCTGGAAAATTCAAAAAAGCGAAGAGATGAAAATAGACGTGGGTGTCGTATTTTATGGTTCGCTTCTATATACTGTTTTTAGTTTAGTCTTGATGGTTATTAAGTATTTTTAGAAAGGATGAGTTTTTTTGAAGCAAGCTTTACTGGTAATTGATGCTCAACAGGATTTGATGGAAGGCAGTAGTGTGGAACAGGAAGTTTTTGATAAGGAGAAAGTCGTTAATAACATTAATGCTGTTATTGAAAAGGCCATAGCGAAGGGTGTTTCCGTTGTTTTTATAAGAGACTTAGATGTTTCAAATGGAGAAGGTCCTGGATTTCAAATACATAAAAATATTAAAGTGCCATCCGCTGCTGATGTATTTGATAAAGCCGCTACAAATTCATTTTACGGCACACCATTACTCAACCATTTAAATGAGAATAACGTAGAGCATCTTGTAATAATGGGATGTAAGACGGAACATTGTATCGATACGGCTGTCAGGACAGCGACGTTCAATCATTTTGACGTTACTTTAGTTGGAGATGGACATTCTACCTCTGACTCCGATAACTTAACTGCACAACAGATAATCCTTCATCACAATGAAACGCTTCATGGTCATGATAATGTAGACAATTTCTCAATTGTTAGAAATACAGAAGAGGATTTATTTAACCCTACTCACGATAAATACCGGTAATGAAAAAAGGGGGAGATTAGGTTGTTGAAAAATCTGGGTATTGGTTTAATTTTTACCATTATTGCTCTGATGATTGGCGTTTTCACTGGTGACTGGAACTTATTTTTTAAACTTATAGTTGCAGCAGCAGTTATTCCTTTAGTATTATCAGGTTTGTTAACAGGAGCTTTTGTTGATGGTGACAGAAATAGAGCTAATTATCATACCGAGACCAAAAAAGACAGAAAGGACAAAAACAAATGGGTTACAAAGTTACTAATAATTGGTGTCCCTAACTTTAGCTTATTAATCATTTTAATTATACTTGGTTTCTAGTCGACTACTGTAAGTTCGGCAAATTTTTTACAAGGAATAACGTGTCGGGGTACATATGGAGGCGGACTATGGTTAAGTCTGTGAAAGGGCAATTTATCATATCACTATTAGTTGCAATTGGTTTTTTGATGAATTCGTTCTCTTATATTAAGTTTACTGGTGAAGCAGAATTTATGTTTAATCGGAAACTTTTTTACTTCGTTATGATTATCTCGGTCTTTAGTGCAGGTTTATTGACACAGAAGTATATCCAAACAAAAAGGAAGGATAATAATAGTCCATGCCAGGGAAGTGGGACATACAATGATGCCAGCAAAAATGGAGATGGTTAGTAGCCTATTTTTTCATAAGATTATTTCGGTCTAAAGTTTGCGGTGGTCTCTCTAACCATCCATTTCCAATCATTAATTTTGTTCCTTCTAATGCAAATTTGGAAAGATGGGAAACAAATTTCATATAATTTGCTGCCAAATCACTTCTGGCACTTGCACCTAAAGATGTACCAACCAAGGAAATGGAAAATTCATTTAAAGTTGATATAATGAACATCATAAGTTTGTCTGAAAAAGGTGAGGTAGTAGAATTAGTAATCGAATCATCTGACGTCATGGGAGCAGCAATCTCAGCATGTTCCAGAAATTCTTTAAGATCATCAATAAATTTATCCGTGTCATTTATACTTTCTCGTAAGTGTTTTCTTACCTTATCACTTTCTGCAACTTGTGAAAAACCCATAATAAGGGCTTTATATATTTGGCTTGATTCAATATTGTTTGCTATGTGTGCTACTTCAATTGCTAAGAGTGGCCGTTTAGTAAAGGAAAATGTCCCACCGACAAAACTTTCATCCTGTACATACGTAACTTTCTGTGGATAGTGGATTATTGGAGAACGAACTAAAGCTCCTTTTTCTTTCAACAGATTGTTGGTTTGGTTATATAATTCTTCAGCTTCATTTATAATTGTTTGATAAATTGTCTTTATATCCTCTCGATATGCAGTCCCTAAACACAAGCTATTTGCTATAAGTCCATTTCGCGACATACATTCCAGGTAACGAGTATAAAAAACATCTGTGAAGAGTCGGGGCGCTTTGTAAATGTCTTTATCTGTAAATCCTTGAGGAATAGCTATTTCTTCTTTATTAAAAATTTCTTCAATTTTTGGTAAATGGGATGCAGATAACTCTTTAGCAAAATCTAACGTATTTTTAATTTCCTCATCTTGTACATTTTCTAAAAAATGATCAAACACACAAATACACATACTGTCATGCATATAGGAAGTCCATAAATTTGCAACTTCACCAGCTGTTAATTTTGTATCGTGTTCCACTGTTAAGTCCTCCAATTTTTATATTTAATACTAGTATTGATTAAACGACGTTTTTATATTAATTACAAAAAATGTAAAACGCATAAAAAGTGTCGTTATCTTATTGCAGGTTGAGGAGAGAATTCCATGAGTGAGTACCGGATTGTTTCACCAGTTTGTCCGAAGTGCGAATCAAAATGTACATATGACTTCAGCCAGGAATATAAGCATTTGGATCCTGCGCCATTACAGCCTGTCACTATTGGTAATGCTAAATATCATTGCAAGGATTGCGGTTATGAATGGAAGAAATACAGAGGACGAAAAATTTATGAGCTGATTCAGGTTATTGATATACAGAGTGGTGGGTATATGGATTATGGTTCTGTTCAGAGGATGAGGATTGACCTGAAGCATAGGCGTGTTCGGAAAGCACTTTTAATCGGTGAGTTTAACGAATTTGATCAGATAGCCACTATGAGTGAGGAATGTATTGATTGGCTGCTAGCTGAATTATATAAATGCGATTTTGTTAACTGGGCGGAGGAGTATAACCATGATGGTGTTTTGGACGGTTCCTATTGGCGGTTAACTATCGAATATGATACACACTGTGAAATTAAAATAGGAAGCAATCATTATCCAAAGAAGTGGGCGAAGTTTTGTAAAGTTGTTTCAAAGGTAAGTGGGGAGGATTTTTATTAAATAGGCGCAATTCTTTTGAAAAAGAATTACGCCTAGTGTTAATTTTTATCCGACAACATGTGGATTCTTTACTTGTTGCGACGCAGTTTGTAATGCATGATCCAGGTCTGCGATTAGATCATCGACATGTTCAAGTCCGACTGAAAATCGGAATAATCCATCGGTGATCCCTCGTTTTTCTCTTTCTTGCTTTGGCATTGCAGCATGAGACATTGTTGCTGGATATGACAGAATGGTTTCTACTGCTCCAAGACTCACGGCGAATACTGGCAGGCGAATTTGTTCGACAAATGTTTTCGCTACAACTGAATCTTCTATTTCGAACGACAGGACTGCTCCTGAACCATTAGATTGGCTGTTATGGAGGTCATGCCCAGGATGATTCGGTAATCCGGGATAAAATACGTTATTAATTAATGGATGATTTGTTAAATAGGCAGCTATTTTCAGTGCTGATTCAGATGATTGCTTAAGACGGGATCCTAACGTTTTAATGCCTTGTATTAACAAATAGGAATCCTGTGCGCCTAGTATGGAGCCAAAGGAATTTTGAATAAAGGCCAACCTTTCTCCAAGCTCTTCTGTGTTTGTAACAGCTAGACCTGCAATAATATCGCTGTGGCCAGACAAAAATTTAGTCGCACTATGGAGCACAATATCCACACCAAGATTAATCGGCTTCTGGTAAAGTGGTGTCATGAAAGTGTTGTCGAGAAAAGTCAGGCAGTCATTCGCTTTGGCAATTTTTACGATGCCTTTAATGTCAGTAATGTTTAAACATGGATTTGACGGTGTTTCGATATAGATGACTTTTGTATTCGGTTTAATTGCATCGTTAACCTCAGTCAGGTTTGTCATATCTACGAATGTGTGATCAATTTTAAATTTGGTAAGTACTTCGGTTACAAATCTGTAAGTACCACCGTACACATCCGTTGAAATTAGAACATGGTCACCAGCGGAAAGCAGCATAAAGGCTGACGATATGGCAGACATTCCAGAAGCAAATGCTAAGCCGCGGGCACCTTCCTCTAATTGGGCTATTTTTTCTTCCAACGCTTGCCTTGTCGGATTTCCTGAACGGCTATAATCAAATGGTCCAAACGCATCAAAGGATTCCTGGTGATAGGTTGATGACAGATAAATCGGCACATTGACTGCACCTGTTCTCTGTTCAACGTCCAAATTTGATGGAGCATGAATTAGTTCTGTTTCTAATTGATTCTTGTTATTGCTCATTTTCCCATTCCCCCTTTTCCAAGATTGAAAATACGTTCTTCAAATCGGTAATTAGATCCTCCGCTTGTTCAATGCCAACAGAAAATCGTAATAAACGATTATCGATCCCACGGAGTGTTCGTTCTTCTTCTGGTATCTCTGCATGGGTCTGTGTTGCTGGATACGTAATAAAACTTTCAACTCCTCCAAGGCTTTCTGCAAAAGTAACCAATTCAATGTTTTCTAAGAAAGGTTCTACCCAATCTGTCTTCTTAAGGCGGAATGAAAGCATGCCGCCTTTACCTGGATACAGTACATCCGTAACCCCTGGTTCATTTGCTAAATAATCTGCTATTTTCCGTGTGTTCTCATCGTGCTGCTTCATCCTTAGAGCAAGTGTTTTGAGGCCTCTAATAATAAGCCATGAATCAAAAGGAGACAGGACTGCACCTGAAGCATTATGGATAGTTGCAAGCTTATCGCAAATTGCCTCTCCTTTTGCAACGACTAGGCCGGCGAGAACATCATTGTGTCCGCCAATAAATTTAGTAGCACTATGAACGACGATATCGGCACCAAGTTCAAGCGGCTGCTGGAAATAAGGAGTCAGAAATGTATTGTCAACAATGAGTAACAAATCATGCTTCTGTGCAAGTGCTGCATATTCTTTAATATCGATTTCCTGCATAAGCGGGTTTGTTGGTGTTTCAATAAGTAATGCTCTCGTTTTTGGTGTAATTAATTTCTCTGTCACGTCAACATCCGCAAACTCCGAATAGGTTGTCTTTATATCGTAGACATCATCGTAATGCTGAAGTAAACGGTATGTACCACCATAAATATCTTCTGGAACAATAACTTCATCACCGGAACGGAAAAGAGAAAGAACTAACTGAATAGCTGCCATTCCAGAACTGCAGGCATATCCGCTATCCCCGGCCTCCAGCTTTGCAATTCCTTCTTCCAGGATAACCCGCGTCGGATTCTTCGTACGCGTGTAGTCGTATCCAGTGGATTTGCCAATTCCTTCATGCTGGTATGCTGTTGATAAATAGATTGGCGGGTTCACTGCACCTGTTGTTTTATCACTATTATTGCCTAGTTGTGCTAAGTTGGTTTCGATACTTTTATTTGCCACAGTAATCATCCTCTTCATAAAAAAATTAGGGACCCTCCAGATAAGAAGAAGGTCCCTAATAACGCAAACAATCTTCTCATCTTCAGGTAACTTGTTACCTTTTGGATTTAGCACCGGGCCAATTATGGCGGGTTGCTGAGACATCACAGGGCCAATCCCTCCGTCTCTCTAGATAAGAAATATATGATTTTATTTGAAATACTTGATTTTTCTTACTTTAATACAAACGATTGGATAATGCAATAGGTAATTACAGAAATAACGAAAAAACTACAATTTAGCTCGGATTTGTAGTCTAATTTTTAATGAAAATGCTTGTCTTATGGTACGATAGTTATATAAATTACCTATGGGGGATGGTTATGGAAAAGTACAAGCCAGCTGGATTCTGGGTGAGATTCCTGGCAAACGCAATTGATGGTATTTTGACATATATTATAGGGGCAATTATAGCCATTATAATTAATGACGAACGTTTTTTCAGTTCACCAGGTAATGAGGCAAATACTTGGTATTCATCGCCATCCGAAGACATATCAAATCTAATTTATGTCGTTGTTTTTGTTATAATTTTCACTGCAAGTAAGTATAAAGGATCTCCAGGGAAATTAGCATGCAGGATTCAAGTACTTAATGTGGAGATGACCCAAATTAGCATGCTGAAATCAATTGGAAGATTTTTTGCGTATTTTCTCTCCGCGCTTCCACTTGGTATTGGCTTTCTAATGGCAGGATGGAATGAAGAAAAGAAAGCACTGCATGATATAGTTTGCAGTACGAGAGTTGTTTATCGAATCTAACGCCAGCGTAGTGCAATCCGCAGTTTACAGCAATCTGTGTCAGCAACTTGTGATATAAATTCCAGCCGCAAGCCATCAGGATTGTAATGAATATCGACGTCTGACGTAATGCCTGTAGAGTGAATTAATTGCTCAACCTTGGCAGTATTTGAGGTTTGAGCAGCATTCATTAGTTTTGCATCAAATTCCTGTGATTCTGCTAGTTTATTAAGAACAATGCTCGCGTCATCCATAAGTTTTTTTGTTTCATTTGCTGATTTATATAATAGGTTGGCGTCAACAGGTGGATATTGCTGGCGATCTGGCCAGTAAGTGGCGTTAGGATAATATGGTACATAATAATAACCTGGATAATTGACGTAATACATAAAAAATATCCCTCCTTGTGAAATACATCCATTTAATTATATGCAGAAGAACGTGTTTGTGGGAATGAGCGGGGGTTTGTGGAAAGGATGCTGGATAAATGACTAAAGCAATTTTGTTTGATCTTGATGATACCCTGCTTTGGGACAAAAAAAGCGTAAAAGAGGCATTTAAGGCTACTTGTGAATTGGCAAAGCAAACATATGACATTGACCCTGTTAAGCTAGAAGCGAAAGTTCGTGAAAATGCACGAGAATTATATGCATCCTATGATACATATGCATTTACACAAATGATTGGAATAAATCCGTTTGAAGGACTATGGGGTGATTTTCGGGATGAAGGGGATTCTTTTCACAAGTTGAAAGAAATTGTTCCTGAATATCGGAAAAAAGCCTGGACGAGAGGACTTCATGATTTAGGAGTTGATGATTCAGATTTGGGTTATCAGCTAGCAGAAACTTTTCCCGTGATGCGCAAGGAAAATGCGTTTGTATATGAGGATAGTTTTGCAGTACTTGATCAGCTAAAGGGTGAATACCAACTGCTGCTGTTAACAAACGGATCTCCTGAATTACAACAGACCAAACTTGATATCACGCCACAGCTCATGACCTATTTTGAGCATATAGTTATTTCTGGGGCTTTTGGAAGAGGAAAACCAGATCCGGCCATCTTTGGGCATGCGCTTGAGCTTCTTGCTGTGCAAAAGGATGAGGTTTTAATGGTTGGGGATAATTTAAGCACAGATATCCTTGGGGCAGAGCGTGCTGGAATAGACTCTGTCTGGGTTAACCGTCATCGGAAAGAACCTAGTGACGTTATACCGACATACGAAATCGGAGCATTGAAAGAGCTATTGCAATTGTTGAAACGGTGAATTAAGGGTGATGAAGTACAAACTGGAGGATTAAACGGTTATGTCGAATAGATTCCTGGACCAGTTTTATACAATTGATCCGGATTCAGGTGACTAAATAATTGAAATTAATCTAGAGAATTATGATGATATTTTTAATACGTGGGATTCCTCTGTTTATAACATTAGGGACCTTGATTCGAGTTTAAAGTCTTTTTTAGCAGTTAAGAGAGCATAAATACTTTCTTACTGCATAAGTGCAACTACGGCACTCGCCATTAAGGCTTGACGAATACCAAGTTTTCTAAGAAGAATGCTCTCACGATATCAAATCACAAAAAAATATAAAACTGAGATTTAACATGCAAAAGCAGGAAAGAAATATTGATATGGAAAAGGATATTGAAAAAGGAATTCGTAATTATTTTAATTATGTCCTGTATACGACGAAAAGAGATTTTTTCCAATATAAGAAAAAGAGTCTTTCTTTATATTGTCACTTTTTATCTGCAAATTTCCGACAACGAAAAGGTCATAAATGAATTTATTTCACTAAGCGTAACTGTAGGTGGATGGGTTTTTCTCTGGGAAGCATTTTCACTTATCTTTATTCAAAGCAGTGATTTATGGAAGAAAAGGAAGCAATATACGAGAATTTTAGCAGCACCAATAGTGTATAGGTATCACTGACACAGCTTCAACTGGGACCCGGATAATAGATCATAAGTGGAATAGTTATTTTGAAGTATAAGTTATTTGGTTTAAGGAAGTGGTTCTAATTATTTATGCAATCGTTTTGTTTGTACTAGCAGGGTTAGCTGAAATTGGTGGCGGATATTTAATTTGGTTATGGTTAAGAGAAGGTAAGCCATATTATTGGGGTGTTGGTGGTGGGATTGCACTAGCTTTATATGGCGTAATTGCTACATTTCAAACCTTCCCATCATTCGGTAGAGTATATGCAGCATACGGTGGCGTTTTTATTGTCCTATCCGTTTTATGGGGATGGGGTATTGATAAGAAAACACCTGATTTATATGACTTGGTTGGTGCAGGAATCTGTATTGTTGGTGTTTCAGTGATGTTATTCGGGCCACGCCAGTAGAGGAAACAAGGCGTTATGAATAAAATTGAAATTATCTTATATATATGGATGAAAGGTCAATTCTTCAGGAAGTGAACAAATGAAAAAAGAAAAGCAAATTAAAAAATTCGATAAACAGGTAAAATTGTATGAAACGAAAGGCACTAATCAAAAGTTTGCCGGATTGAGAAATAAACTAATAAAAAACGCATACGGAAAAGTTTTAGAGGTCGGTGTTGGAGCTGGAGCAAACTTTTCTTATTATGATCAGAATAACGTTGAGATAACAGGAGTTGATTTTAGTTCAGAGATGATTAAGAGTGCCAAAAGAACAGCATCAAATTTTCAGATGAAAGCAGTATTTGTACAAGAAGATATTGATGAGTTGATTTTAGAGCCTAACTCTTTTGATTGCATCGTATCAACCCTTTCCCTTTGCAGTTATCCAGACCCAATTGAAACATTAAATAAATTTAACAGTTGGTGCCGTAAAGATGGGGCTATTTTGTTAATGGAGCATGGTTTGAGCTCTAATCCACTACTTTCCTTTGCCCAAAAAGTGATTGATCCACTCCATACTAAAATATCTGGATGTCACTGTAACAGAAACATCGATAAAATAATTGGGAAATCTAGTCTTCAGGTTGATCAGATCGAACGTTATTGGTCAGATATCATTTATTTAATACGGGCAACACCTATTAAGTAACAGTTTGAGAAGGGAATTAATTTTTTGAAAAAGTTCATAGTTCATATAACGGGTTCCGCTTCCTATCACAAAACTTAGAATTACACTTTAAAATGTAACTAAATTATGGGAGTTAAAAGGACACGTGAATTTAAGTACGTTATTTTAACAGATACATAGGATAATTCTATAAATTGTGAAGGGATTGAGAAAAATTTATTATCCATATATGTATCCGTATCAACATCCTTATTATGTTAATGTACCAATGTATAACTATGGAAGTCAGCATATTAACGGCACTTTACCAAATGGGTTAGAGCATACTGACAGATTTGGATCATTCAGTGCTGATAACGGTGCTGGAGGTGCTATGCTGCAAGATTATGGTTCGAATCCTTTTGTCATTAATATCAATGATGCAACAAGACAAAACAATACGTATCGTACTGCTTTATGGACAGGGAAACATTTGCAGGTTACGTTAATGAGTATTAATGTCGGTGAAGATATCGGTTTAGAAATGCATCCTGACGTTGATCAATTTTTACGTGTAGAACAAGGCCAAGGAATTGTCAGGATGGGTAACAGTAGAGATAATTTAACCTTTGAAAGAAATGTCTATGATGATTCGGCAATACTAATACCTTCTGGAACATGGCACAATCTGACCAATACTGGTAATGTTCCCCTAAGACTTTACTCAATATATGCTCCTCCTAACCATCCGTTTGGCACCGTTCATGTTACCAAAGCAGAAGCTATGGCAGCTGAAGAAGAGCATGAGAATGGAAATACAGTTATTTCGGGCAAGACGCCAGATGAATGGGTGCAGAGCATACAGAATATTTGGTAGAGGAAGGATTAGAGGATGTACGTAGAGGAATAAATGCAACTCATATTCTCCAGGAATTCGTTTTGATGGGAGTTCTTGTAGGGAAAGGATATTCTCCTGAAACAGCATATGAAACAGTAGAAGAATGGGAACGAACAGGAGAATCCAAACTACTTCAGCAAAGTAAAAATATGTAGTATATAATTTCATAAAAGTAAGGGGGTTGTAAGATTGGCAACCCCTTTTATTTGGAACCTGACTTTCGTTAACGAGGAAATATACTAATATTGCTCAAGTGTAATCATTATTCTAGTAATGTGATCGTATTAATCGGCAAACGGATCCTTTTCCAACAAGAAGATTCATTTAAGTTGGTTTTTTTATTTAGTTTACTATTTCAGAAGATTGTGATCTATTAATCACGTTTATGTTAATATTCACTAAGGTAGATTGTACAAGCGTATAGGAAATACAGAGGTTGAATGCAGGATATACAATTAAGTTTAGGAGGGATAAATTTGTCTTTAAAAGTAGGAGATATCATTACATTTGAACGGTCTTTTTCGGAAAGGGATGTTGAATTATTTACAGAGATTTCAGGTGATGAAGGTGCTCATCATAAAACACCTGATTAACAGGGTAAGCTTGTTGTACAAGGGTTATTAACGGCGACTCTTCCAACAAAAGTAGGTGGAGACTATGATGTGATGGCTCGTAATATGAATTTTGAGTTCTTAAGACCTGTGTTTACAGGAGATACAATCATTTGCGAAGTTACAATTGAAAAATACGAAAAGCAGGAAAAGAACAGAACATCCATTATAGCATCCTTTTTATGCAATAATCAGCATGGAAAAGAGGTATTAAAGGGAGAATTTTCTGGGGTAATACTTTAGTCTTCTACTAACGGTTTACATAGATTTAAAAAAAGTAGTGGTGGAACTGCTCAGTGAGATGCTATATAAAATGAGGGGGTGAATGGATGCCAGTTTGCCAGAATTGCGGTGAAAAGTGGACTTGGAAACAAACGGTTAAAACAATGTTCAGATTGAAATGCCCGCACTGTGGTGAAAAGCAATATGAGTCTGCATCATCAAGAATAAGGGGTGGGGTTTTCGTACTTATTCCATTAGTTTTATTACCTATTAATGCTTGGTTAGAGTTTTCAATAGGTACTGTGCTGATTCTTGCTATTATCTTTGCTTTTATAATAATCGGCTTATACCCCTTCATTATAAAGTTATCTAATGAAGAGGAGCCTTATTGGTAGAGAGGAGAATGTTTATGGGAGTTTCTTTCAAGTTCGGATATAGAGTAAGGAAAGGAACATGCTGGAAAGTTTTTATGACTTATAGAAGCGTTTCTTAGTGCAAACCGATCAAGTTTTTAATCGTCATGAATCCTCATTCCGCTAAATGGACAAAAAGCTGCTTAGCAGAGGCTTAAATGAATCCTCGTTCCGCTAAATGCTAAAAAGCAGTTAATTATAACGTCGAAAAGGACAAATAGCTACTATGAACAAAACTGGCTCCTTAATCGTAAAGTCGTGGGTTAATTTGGTAGACTGTTACTAAGAAAGAAAAACCCAAATCAGAGCCACATTACGAAAGGAGCCTTACTATGAATAA
>NZ_JBQQCP010000013.1:0-78342 GCF_052246775.1 Virgibacillus sp. L01
TATTCATAGTAAGGCTCCTTTCGTAATGTGGCTCTGATTTGGGTTTTTCTTTCTTAGTAACAGTCTACCAAATTAACCCACGACTTTACGATTAAGGAGCCAGTTTTGTTCATAGTAGCTATTTGTCATTTTCACCTCAACATTGGCTGATTTCGAGCTTTTAACGGAACGAGGATCCGTCTCATCCTTCCGAGAGCATCTTTTCTGCTATTTAGCGGAATGAGGATCCGCTTCGACTGTTTGTTAGACACAACC
Source organism: Virgibacillus sp. L01 (assembly GCF_052246775.1). NCBI lineage: Bacteria > Bacillati > Bacillota > Bacilli > Caryophanales > Bacillaceae > Virgibacillus > Virgibacillus sp. L01. The sequence continues at coordinate 256 of NZ_JBQQCP010000013.1, forward strand.
ATTGAAAAAAACGTTCTAAACATTCTATCCTGTTATTATTCGTCTCAAAGAGCGGGAAATTTCAGCTATGTACCAGCACTCTTAACAAACAAAAAAAATTGCCCCAAAGATCGTAAGCAAGAACTTACGACCCAAGAGGCAACCTTCTCCTTTACAGCCTATTTATCATTCGACATTGATAAATAATTTTCCTTCTGCTGTCTTGCGTGTTTCATTACCGAAATCATCAACAACTTTCACTTCGATAACTGCACCCTCTGCAACAACATTACTAGTGGCTGTATAATAGCCGACGTAATGCCCGTCAGACATTTCCATCATTGGAAGCTCCGTTGCATTAGATATCTGTGCAACCGCATTTGTTAGTGGCATATGGATAAAGAATGTAGCTCTTTGGCCTGGCTCACTATCAAACTCGATTCGCACACTTTCGCCTGCTTCCAGATCTTTATCCTCAGTAGGCATCAGGTTTTCAACCGTTGGTGCAACAAAGTCTACATCAATCGTGATAGTCTCTGTCTGAACGTTTCCTGCAAGATCCTGGGAAATAACTTCAATTTCGTTTTCACCGTTATCAAGCAGAATTCGTTTTGAATACGTACCACCGTCGTTAACAGTTGCTTCTCGACCATTTACTTCAACAAAGTCAAGGTTAGCATCTGATACGGTACCTTCAACTGTAACTGTTTCACGATTGGTTTTATCCCCATCTTCTGGACTATCAATGGTTAATTCAGGACTCATTGTATCCAGGGTTACTGTAACAGTCTCAGATTCGCCTGCTACACCACCATTCATCATGGATAATACTTTAAATTCATTTTCGCCTTCTGAAAGTTCAGTTGGAATGGCAAACTGACCATCTTCACCAACTTCAGCAGTCCCAATTTCTTCTCCATTATTTAACAATTGAACCGTGGTTGTAGGAGATGCAGTCCCCTCAACTGTCATGTTTGGTTCACTTGTGATTGAATCTTCGCTAGGTGAAGAAATAACTGGATCATTTACTTCATAACTTACTCGTGAACGAATCATATAGTTACCTTCAGAAGCAGGAGATGGTGACCAAACTCCAGCTACATACTGATAGCTTCGTTCTGCGTTCGTTCCGTTTTCATCTGTTGCCAGTCCAGGTGCGTTTGGATTTGGATCTTGCTGAATATATACCATATAGAAATCATCTTCAACAATAATATTATGCTCACGTAAATCAACTACAGTCCATTCACTTAAATCTCTTATCGCTTCAGCATCAACTGGACCTGCAATTTTTTCTCCAGGTGTTCCATCGGGACCAGATGAATCCCATACTTCAACTGCAAATTCCGTACCACCTGGTGTTGGCCAATCTGTACCATGGAATTGAAAAACACCATCGGTTACTACTGCTGAATCTTTTTCTTCAGGTAAGGACATTTTTACTGCCCACCCATTACCGGCATCATAAAATGCACGAGCATTCTCAGCAGTACCATCATCATAACCGATTTCTCCACCAGGATACGTATAGAATGGTTCAAGCGCGATATCCTGTTGAATATCCTCGTCTAGGTTTACTTCCACTTCCTGACTATAATAGTCTCTTGCCATTACTTTTAACGTGTAAGTTCCTTCATATCCTGTGATAGAGTAATTACCATTTTCATCAGTTTCAACAGGTGTAACATTAGCATCCTCTACCAATAAAATAGTTGCGCCTTCAATTGGGGCACCTGTTGCTTCATCAGTAATTGTCCCACTTACTATTGCTTGAGGAATTTCCTCAAGGGTGAAATCAGCTTGTGCCGATCCATCCGCTTCCAGTGTTACAGATTGTTCTTGAGATTCAAATCCATATGATTCAGCTTTCAACGTAAATGTTCCTGCTGCATGGCTTAAGGAATATTCACCAGTTGCTGGATCAGTCATTACCGAACGCCCGCTTTCCAATACACTTACTTGCGCACTCATCGGTAATAAGTTAGGATTAATTATATCCTCTTCGGCAGGAGGATTATCTTTTTTAGGTAATTCCGGCTTAATTTTAGCTGGATTTACCTTTTCTTTCATTCCAGCTTTTTCATCTGCTTGGATTACTCCTAGACCATTATTACCCCGAACTCCGTTATTGTTACCTTTTTTCCCTAAAGATGCTTTACTGCTTCGTGACGTATCAGATAATGCTACATCATCAATATACCAGCCTTCTCTTGTTACACTGCCATCTGTTGTAACATTAAATCCAAGATAAACTCGTTGGCCGCTATATTCTGATAAATCAACTTCGGCACTTTCCCAGCCATCTGTTTCACCTTTCACTTCCAACAGCTGTGTCCACTCTTCTTGATCAGTAGATACAAAGATATGACCGAAATCGTAAGCTGTTCCTGAAGAATACATCTCTAGATTATGCCATTGATTAAATTGCAAATAGGCATTTCCTTCTGGTAAATCAACTGGTGGCATAACCAGTGTCGCATTCATATCACTTTCATATTCACCAGCCAAATTTGTTGCATATACATTCTCTCCTGATGCTGCGTTTCCAGGCCCAGAGGTTGGTACTCCCCATTCCCAGCTGTTCATTTCACCAAAAGATGTCCAGCCTATAGGATTAGCTTCAAAGTCTTCTGAGTAACCTATAGAAATTCCTGGTTTCACTTCAACATTATATTCTTCACTGACAACTTCATTTTCGCCAAAATCATTTATTGTCCATTGATATGTCAGTGAATCCTCAGCAATTTGCTCTCCTGGAATGGTTGCTACAAATTCGCCTTCTTTAAAATCACCGGAAACACGTCCGGCCTCAACAGTTTGCCATTCTCCATTTGTATCCAGGTAATCTAATTCAACTGATGCAACACTAATATTATCTGTAACTTGTACATTCAAATCAAGGTCCATGCCAGCGTAAGTTTCTGCTGGTGCAGTGTGATTAAATGTAGGTGCTTCATTATCCTCACCTGGTTTAGTCACTTGACCTTCGATTGTACCGATTCCATTCTGTAATGCTGATACTGCATCATACGCATTTACCAAACCATGGCCAAATCCATTATTTGGGGATTCCGTATAGGTTTCATCCGTTAATGGAATAGCAGTATCCATTAGTATTTGCTCCATTTCATCAACTGTAATACTGCTATCAACCTGACGTAATAGCGCAGCGACAGCTGATACTGCAGGACCTGCCATTGATGTGCCATTCCAGCCACCTTCATATTGTCCACCTGGTACAGATGAACGTATGTTTACTCCAGGAGCTGAAATATCTGGTTTTATCTCATCATATGGTGAAGGACCTTCTAAAGAAAAACTTGCTAAATTATCATTTATATCTGTTGCTCCCGTTGCAAACGATTCAGGGTAGTTTGCTGGTGTAGCAATAGATCCTGGGCCACCCGGGTTAAATAAGCCTGTGTTACCAGCAGAAAATTCAGGGAAGATTTCCGCTGCACGCCAGTTAATAACAACATCGCGGTACCATTCATCAAGTCCTGGTCCACCGCCCCATGAATTGTTAACAACATCTGGCGCCATATCAACACGCGCATTTCCTTCTGAATCAGTTGGTGCTAAAATCCACTCTGCAGCTGCTAATAAATCAGCATCAGTTCCTCCAGCAGCTGTGAATGCTTTTACAGAAATAAACTGTGCGCCAGGAGCAACCCCAACTTGGTTAGATCCATCGGGTTCACCACCAACCATTGTTCCGATTGTGTGTGTACCATGTCCTTGGTCATCGTATGGTTCTGATTGTGCTGCAGTGGCATCGAACCAGTTATAGTCATGATTAACTTCACCGGTTGCAGCATCATAGCCACGATATTTTTCCTTAAGAGCAGGATGATCCCACTGAACACCTGTGTCAATACTTGCTACAACTGTTCCAGAGCCATCAATCCCCATATCCCAAACCTGAGGAGCTCCAACACGCTCAACATTCCACTCTATATTAGCAGTTTCAGACTGTGGACCATTTTTTGCTTCTTTTGTAACCGGTGTTAACAGTTCACGGGTTTCATTCGGTAATATTTTCTCAACGTTAGCAAAACTGGCTACCTTCTCAGCAACTTCTTTCGTTGCGGTAACAGCCATGCCGTTAACGATATAATACGACCTGATTTCTTCAGCATTTCCTTTATCAGCTTCCTGCTGAAGATACTGTTCTACATTTGTCTGTGATTCAAGAGAGACAGATTTTAATGCAGATACTACAGCAGAACGTTGAATAAATTCAGCTTTTTTAGCTGTCATATTTGCAGATTCTGCACTTTTTCTTGCTTCTTTAGCAATTTTTTTCGTATCTGCTGTTTCTTTGAACTTAATTAAAAACGTTACTTTTTCATCATTCTTAAATTGATCCAGCAAACGATTATTGACCTTTTCTTTTGCAGCACCCTGCGTATCTTTTGCCGAATGATGTATATTACCATTCGTCTCAGCATAAGACATTCCAGGCACTATTAACGAAAATACCATTAACAGTGATGCTGCAATACTAAAAGCTCTTGTTTGAAGCTTTTTACTTAGCAATTTCATTCCTCCTCCTGATTTTTTTATACCGTAATTAAACAAACAAAAAACTCCCCTAGCCTCCTTTACTAAAAAATTTAGTGTAGGTTCTCAGCTGAAGTGGAGCTGTTTGTAAAATCTTTGTTGTTAATGTAACTATACTGTAATAATTTCGAAAAATCTGTCATATCTTGTCGACAAATATTGCAACAACCGCATTTGATTAATAAGTACCGGTTACCTGGCATTATCGTACAGACAATAGAACTAGATATCTTTCCTAATTATTTGTTTAATTTTTCCAAATAACTATTGTAGCAGCCTCGTACAGTATCAAGACTATTTCTCTATTGTAAAATTTTCCTATTTTTGTAAAAATAAATACGTAAAATGACCCGATTCATTAGTTGGTATACAAATATGCTTTATAAAATCACAGCAAAAAACACTACTTTTACATAAATTATTGCTTTAATTACAAGTAAACCGGTAAAAAAGTCACTTTCCTGTTCAATGCAATAACATACTTATTGCCTATACAAGCACCTTAGAAAACGCGGCTTATCGATACAGGAGGTCATATGAAAGCGTAATATGTTTTCTTAGAAATGGTAAATCCATTGTGAGCAAGTAATTTCACTTCTCTCTAGCTTGATTTCAAATCTCATTCATGATAGTTGATGGAGTATTCTTTAGCTTCTATAGTAGGCTTAACAAGCGAATACAGGATACGCTATTTCTGTATGGAACACCTCTATAATTCGATTAGTAGTTCATTTTCATGATAGACGGTGGCTTCACATTCGCCAGCAGCGTAATATTAGAAAACTTGGCATTCGTTAAAGGGATTCTTATGAAAGCGTATTTTGCTTTCTTAGAACCCCTTATACTCTGGAGTGCAAGCCTTTTGGTGAATGCCATAGTTGCACTTATGCAGTAAGAAAGTAGTTATACTTTCTTAACTGCTAAAAAAATCCCAAACCTTATTTTAGGCTTGAGATTTTGATAGTTTTATTAACTTTAGTCTTCCAAAGGATTAAGGCTTTCCTCACCAGTAAGATCAGCAATCATCGTAACAAGCAATTCAATTTCTTCATCAATATCCCTTAAACTTGATGTTTCCACCGGGGAATGCATGTAACGTAAAGGTAATGATACTAATGATACGGGCACACCAGGACCTGTTAAACGCATTTTGTCTGCATCTGTACCAGTCATCCGGGGTGTTAATTCATATTGCACAGCCATATTTAATTTTCTTGCTGTTTTTTCCAATAATTTATTAATTTTAATGTTGATTGGTGCACCTTTTGCCAAAACAGGACCACCATCAAGTGTTATGTCCCCATGCTTATTTTTATTGACACCAGGATAATCAGTCGAGAATGTTACATCACAAGCAATAGCCATTGTTGGTTCAACACCGGCAGCAGCAAAATAAGCACCACCCATGTTTGTCTCCTCATTGACAGTGCTTGCTGCATATACACCAACATTACACCCTTTTTTAGAGAGCCGCTTCAATACTTCAGCAACAATGAATGATCCGGTTCGATTATCCAATCCGCGACCAGCAACATAACGATCCATCAATATTTCCGGCTCCGTTTTATAGACAGCTAAATCACCAATCTGAACAAATTTTGCAGCTTCAATTTTCGTTTTATAACCACAGTCAATAAACAGATCCTCTAAGCCAAAGTCATCTTTTAATCCACCATGGTGCTGTGCGTTAACACCAATTACGCCTGTTACTTCTTCGTTAAATCCAAGTACAGTAACCTTCATTCCAACAGCGGCCTTTGGATTTATCCCGCCCATTTTATCAAAATGCAAAAATCCATCTTCATCAATTCGATTAATGACTAATGCTATTTCATCGCAATGACCTGCAAGCAACACTTTAAATGATGCATTTGGGTTAATTACTCCAATAGCATTACCAGCATTGTCCGTTCTAATTTCATCTGCAAAGTCCTGTACATAGTTAATCCACTTTTTTTGAATCTCCATCTCATTACTTGATGGGGATGGTGTATCTAATAACTCCATCAAAAAATCCCTGTTTGCTTGCTCCATTAAAACTACCTCCTTAAAATCTTCCATACCAATCATAACAAAAAATCATACAAAAGAGCACTTTTGTTTACGTTACAGGAAATATTGGGTACACTCTTTTAAAGGAACAGACAAAGGAGTGTACGGCAATGGATTTAAATCAATGGTATGAAGAAGGTATCACACCTGATGCCTACATCGAGTCAATGGAAAAAAACAAACAAAATTTATTACATATTTATGATCACTTCACACCACCTGCAGAAAAACAGTTTTTTCAAAAACTTGCTGACAAAAATATCCGTGTAATTGTCTTAACCGAGGATTGGTGTGGCGATGCAATGTTGAATATCCCCATTTTGATTCGAATTGTTGAACAGGCTAATATTCCAGTTAAAATGCTTCTGCGAGATGAAAATTTGGAGTTAATGGATCAATACTTAACAAATGGTAAGGCACGTTCCATTCCTATCTTTATTTTTATTGATGAAGCTGGCAATGAAGTTGCAAAATGGGGGCCCAGGGCGAAAGCAATACAACAATATCTGGATGACGCCCGTGATAACCTCCCGTCAAAAGAGGCGGATGATTATGAGGAAAAGTCAAAGGAAATGTACTTATTTATGACCAAATCATTCCGTGATAATCAGGATATTTGGCGGGAAGTATATACAAGTATCAAAGAAAAGCTACAACAAGTCTAACCTGAAAAACTCACCTCTTAGCGGGTGAGTTTTTTGCTTATCGTGTATATAACATTAATACCTTTGCCCATACTAGTATGTAAAATAATCTAAGGTGCATTATATAATGAGTATTGAATATTTCAAACATATCTATTTCAGACTGCCAGTTATTGTTAGGCTTTTGCTATCTATATTTGTGGTAATGACTTTTTTTGGGGTTATTATTCACATTGTTGAACCATCTGCATTCCCATCGGTATTTGATGGAATTTGGTGGGCTTTTATTACAGGGGCGACGGTTGGTTACGGTGATTTTGTTCCATTAACCCCCCTCGGAAAAGTTATTGCAATACTGCTTATTCTCTCCGGTGGTGGGCTGCTTACTTTTTACATAATGACATTGTCAGCCGGAACCATTCAGCATGAACAAGATTTGTCAAAAGGAAAAGTAAAATTCAAAGGTGCGGATCACATCGTAATAGTTGGATGGAATGAACGGACAAGGCAGCTAGTGAATATGATTGATACGAAGGATTCTAAAGAAGAAATCGTCCTGATTGACAGAACGCTTGATCATCTGCCATATCAGCATTATCCTGTTCACTTTATCCATGGGGATCCAAGTGAAGATTCAACGTTAATACAAGCTAACATTCTAGAGGCCAAGTCAGTTATTATAGCTTCCGATATCACTAAAAAAGAGCGCCAGGCTGACATTACAACTATATTGGCAATAGTAGCAATTCGCGGAAATAATCAGCATGTATCAATTAACGCAGAGGTTCTCTCTATTTCACAAATTGAGAATGCAATTCGTGCTGGAGCAAACACTATTATCCGGACAAATGATTTTATCAGTACTTTATTTTATCATGAGCTTTACCACCTTAAAAATACAAGACCATTTGAAACAGTACTAAGCGTCTTAAACAATCAGCAATTTTCACACTTACCCCTTCCAGAACAACTGGAGGATTCCACTTTTAAAAATGGAATAATTTTTTACTTGGACAAAAAAGAACTTTTATTTGGTTTTATACGCGATGACGATTGGGTGATTAACCCCCCAAAAGATACGACATTTAAAAAAGGGGATATCCTTTTGACATTAACTTCCTGGTAAGAGAAGTCGCTCTACCTTTTTCATGATATCTCTCCCTGCTTCAACGTATTCATCAGGTACATCAGCGTCTGCGTTTACCGGGGACTGAAATTGGTCAAATGCACCACGTAATGCCCCGCCAACCCCTTCTTCATCAAATCCTCGTTGATACTGATGTGCGAGTAAAAACGGCTGATCAACTCGCACAGTTACTCCGGGATAATCAAGTGATCCCGCTACAGCATAGAATGGTATCCTTAGAAAATAATAAACACCATCATCATCAATTTTCATATCAAAATACCCTTTTTCATAATCCCAGTTTGATCCGATCACAAATCCCTCGGGCTTTAATCGTTCTTCCAATACATACAATGGATATATTTTATTTTCAACTTCTGAATTTATCGGAACCATGTGCTCACTCCTTCAGTAAATTTCTATTATTTTTTGCTTGGAATCGAAATTTATGCTAAAATATTTTATTGTGTGAAAAGAATCGAATAGAGTATAGGAGTTGTTCAGCATGTCAGACAAGTTTGAGACTGGTCAGATATTAGAAGGAAAAGTTACAGGGATTCAACCATATGGTGCATTTGTTGCTTTAGACGAAGAAATCCAAGGGTTAGTTCATATTTCTGAGGTGACACATGGGTATGTTAAAGATATTAATGATCATTTAACAACCGGGGACGAAGTAAAAGTGAAAGTATTGAATGTGGATGAAGATAATAATAAATTTTCATTATCGATTCGTGCTACAGAAGAACCACCTAAGAACCGTCCAAAACCTCAAAAGAATCAAGCACCAAAGCAACAAGAAAACGATAACGCAGGATTCAATACATTAAAAGACAAGTTGGAAGAATGGATTGAACAGTCAGAAGGATCTTATAATAAAAAATAATAATTTTAAAGAGGCTTTCTCAAGTATGTTTTTGACATAGTCAACAATACTTGGAAAGGCCTCTTTTTGTTTTAGCTTCAAATTTAAGTATCTGTACGAGGCTCAGGTCGATCAGCAAAAGCTTCATCTGGTTTGAATAATAATGACAATGTTACCAGACCACTTATACCTACTAACGTATAAATAACACGTGCAAAAGCACCACTCTGTTCACCACCACCAAATACTGCAGCAACCAGGTCAAACTGAAATAATCCGATAAGTCCCCAATTTATTGCGCCAATAACGGTTAATGCTAAACATGCTCGTTGTATACCACTCATTTCAACAAACCTCCTTTACTCATGTTCTCTTCATTAGTTTTTCACTTTAGGTAAAATATATACAAGCTCTTTCTTGATTTCACAATATCACTTCGGTAAAGTAAAAAATGTAAGCTTAATGAAGGAGGAAAACATGACACTTATTAATTTTTCATACAGTAAAGCACTAGGTTTCTTCAATCAGAACGAAATTGATTATTTACAGGACTATATAGCGACAGCACACAATGCATTACATAATAAAACCGGACCTGGAAATGACTTTTTAGGGTGGGTTGATTTACCTGAAACATATAATAAAGAGGAATTTTCCCGAATTAAGGCAGCAGCTGCCAAAATAAAACAAGACACTGATATATTACTTGTCATCGGAATTGGTGGATCATATCTTGGTGCACGCGCAGCGATTGAAATGCTTAATCATTCCTTTCAAAATCTTCTATCCAAGGATAAACGGCAGGCACCCCAGGTTATTTTTGTTGGTCACCATATGAGTTCCACGTATATGAAAGAGTTATTTGATATTCTTGAGGGAAAAGATGTATCGATTAATATTATCTCCAAAAGTGGAACGACAACTGAACCTGCTATAGCATTTCGGATATTCAAGAAATTCCTTGAGGAAAAATACGGTAAGGATGTAGCAACAAAACGTATATATGCAACAACTGATAAGGCAAAAGGTGCATTAAAAACAGTTGCAGACGAAGAAGGATACGAATCCTTTGTTATTCCGGATGATGTTGGTGGACGTTATTCTGTTTTAACTGCAGTTGGATTATTACCTATTGCAGTCAGTGGTGTATCAATTGATGAAATGATGCAAGGTGCACAAGCAGCCATGAACGACTTAGCAGATCCATCATTAACCCAAAATCCGGCATATCAGTACGCCGCAATCCGAAATGTACTATATAACAAAGGGAAAACAGTCGAAATGCTTGTTAACTATGAACCACACCTTCAATATGTGTCTGAATGGTGGAAGCAACTGTTTGGTGAAAGTGAAGGAAAAGATCAAAAAGGAATTTTTCCAGCTTCAGCAAACTTTACGACAGACCTTCACTCGATGGGACAATACATTCAGGACGGAAGACGTGACCTTTTCGAGACAGTCTTACATGTCAATAAGTCCAAACAAGAAATCACATTGGAATCAGACGAAGCAAATTCGGATGGACTTAATTATCTTGCTGGAAATACAATTCACGACATCAATGAAAAAGCATTTCAGGGAACATTACTGGCACATACCGACGGAAATGTCCCAAATCTTATTATCGAATTACCAGAACTTGATGCATACACATTCGGTTATATGGTCTATTTTTTCGAGAAAGCATGTGCAATCAGCGGGTATCTGCTAGGCGTTAATCCGTTTGACCAGCCTGGTGTAGAGGCTTATAAGAAAAACATGTTCGCACTACTTGGCAAACCAGGATTTGAGGAAGAAAAGGCTAAATTAGAGAAACGATTGTAACTAGTTAGAGAATTTAAGGCCAATTGAGCATTGAATTGCACGCAATTTGGTGCTCTTTCTTTGTTTTAAGTTGATTCAGCTCCCTCTTCTGGCGATTCAGCTCTCTCTTCTGGTGATTCAGCTCTCTCTTCTGGTGATTCACCACCTCCTTCTGTCGATTCTGCGCTTCCTTCTAATTCTAGTCTTTTTAATTCCTCGTCCTCCATTTGCCTTCCTGCCTGCCTTGTAAATATAAAACGAAACAATTGATGTTATAAGTTTCATCGATTGGAAAAAAATTAAAGTTTTTTTGTCATTTTATGTTTATATTTCTATACAGGGGGTAATACTATAATTGTAAGACTTTCTCGTATTCCCCCTGTAAGCAAGGCGTACAAGCGCTTTGCTTTTTTTTTGTATTAAATCCGATATAATTGAATTATTGATTAGTAGGAGGTTTTACAATGGGAATATTTGAAAAAGTTCACGACCGTAAAAATACACGTTCAGTAAAATGGGATATGCTAAAACCTGTATTCCAGACAGAAGATGTCCTGCCAATGTGGGTAGCTGATATGGATTTCCAAGCCCCACAAGCTGTAAACGATGCATTGAAAGATCGTGCTGATCACGGTATTTACGGATACACCATTATTGACGATGATGTAAAAGACTCAATCATAAATTGGGTTACCAAACGACATGATTGGGAAATCAACTCAGACTGGCTTTCATTCAGCCCGGGTGTCGTCACAAGCTTGCATATGGCGATTCAGGCATTCACAGAGCCTAATGACAAGGTTTTAATCCAAACACCTGTATACACACCATTTTACAGTGTAATAGAGACACATAACAGAGAAGTTGTTAAAAATCCTCTTCTACAGAAAGATAATTATTACCACATTGATTTTGACGACTTTGAAAACAAATTAAAGCAAGGAGTTAAGGCATTCGTTTTATGCTCCCCACATAACCCTGTAGGTCGTGTTTGGACAAGAGAGGAGTTACAGGAAATGGCACGGCTTTGCCTGAAATATGATGTATTAATTTTATCAGATGAAATACACGGGGATCTGACATACCCGAACGAGAAGCATATTCCGATTGCCTCACTTTCTGACGATATTGCCGAACAAACAATTACATGCATGTCCCCATCAAAGACGTTTAATCTTGCCGGACTGCAAGCATCATATGTTATCACTACTGATAAAGAAAAGCGAGATGCACTTAACAAACAGTTGAACAGTCAAGGACATCATATGCTAAATACAATGGGTAATACAGCAATGGAGGCTGCATACTTACATGGTGAAGAATGGCTTGATGAACTAAGGAATGTTTTAAAGGAACATCAGGAATATGTAACGAAAATGTTCCAGGAAAACACTAATGTTCTTGAAGTTATCCGTTCAGAAGGTACTTATTTACTTTGGATTGATTGCAGTGCAATGGAAATGGACAGCAAACAACTAAAGAAATTCATGATTGAAAATGCCAAAGTTGGACTTAATACAGGTACCGATTATGGCGAAGAAGGAAAAACATTCATGCGCATGAACATCGCTTGTCCTAGAGAGACATTGGAAGAAGGAGTTAAACGGATAATCAATGCTGTAAATAAATTATAAAAAAAACTGCTCTCTCGACTAATGTTGAGAGAGCAATTTTTATTATAATTTATTCCTCTTGCTTTTCATTAAACTTAGTAGGATCTGTCGGGGACTCTTTTGTCTCATTAGGTTCTTTTAATATTTTGCCACATGCTATCCTTGCTCCAGAGTTTCCACCAGGCTGACTAATTCCGTCATCCTGTCCAGCATGAATAATCAAGGATGTCCCTTCTCCTTTAAGAATAGATTTCTTCCCTTCCATAAGCGTTGCACCAGCAAGCATTAATTCAGCTTTGGCAAGCCCACCAGAATCTACCTCAACATTTGGTAAATCACCTAAATGTGCTCCCTCTGGATGCATTAATCCGTGTTCATTTCCATCTGGATTGAGATGATTTCCTGCACTAATAAATTCTGGCCCCTCACATTTAGGGAACTCATGAACATGAATTCCATGATAGCCAGGTTCCAGACCCTCAAGCTTTAGCTTCACCTGTACACCCTCAGGTCTGTCCGATAACTCTGCTGTACCAATCATATCCCCGGATTCGTTATACATATCAACGGATCTAGTCGTTTCCTCATTTGACTGGCATGAAACTAAAACAAGTAATATTATTACGAAGAATACCCTCATCAACGCTACTCCTTTGCAGATGCTTTACTACAAGTATCTGCAATTAGGCAAAAATTAAACGAGCTTAATTTTAATAAGCTCGTTTTCACTCTTTATCATCGAAGGACTCTTCTTGGTATTGTTCATTAAACTTTTTCTCTTCTTTTTTTGACACTTTATAAAAAAAGTACATAACTACTGCGGCACCAATCATAAAAATGACTAGCTGGATAATAGCCGGAATATATTCTGTTTTATCTTCTGGAAAATACAAAAATTCCATCATTACTGCTCACATCCTTAATTACATTATATCATTATTAATTTCTAAGCTAAATAAAAAACCTAATGATTGCCCAAACCACTACTATTTTGGCACAATAGAGTAAAGGGAGGCTAATCATGACAACAATTAATATTGGAGATACCGTACGCGCTAATTATAATTCAGGAAAATACATAGGAGAAGTAATGGAAGATCGCGACAAACGATTTTTAATCAAAGTTCTTGCAGTCGAAAAACATCCGATGCAAGGTGACCTTCATAATCCTGGTCTAGTGGATGGCGTATTTTTTCATGAACGAAAGGCTCTGGCACATTATGAAAAAATGAATGTAACTAAATCAGCAGTACATCCTTTTGAAGGAGAAGTTCCTGATTATAATCAATCACTACATGAAGCAATTGATAATCAAAAGCAAAAGCTAGCCTTAAAAGATTCAGAGTTCAATCAAAAGGCATTGGAATGGATTGAAGGACTGGAAGAAAAATATTATACAAAAAGTTATTACAAATAGCATATCGAGTTCAGTTTTAGGGAGAAATTTTTTTAACACCTAAGTCAATTTCATAAATACTTATATTCATCATTTATCCAAACGATTGTAGAAACTAATCTCACTCCCGCGGAAAGCATCCGCCTGCAGTGCAAATCAATGGAACCAGGATTATACAATAATAGGATGAAGTATCGCCACAAGCAATCGAAGTGATTCCTCGTTCCGCTAAATAACAGAAAATGTGCTCAGAGAAGGGTGAGACGGATCCTCATTCCGCTAATAGCAGAGAATCAGCCAAATTTTGAAGCAGAAATGACAAATAGCGGAACGAGGATCCGAACCCAGGCTAAAAACGAGGATTTTTAAGGAAATAACGGAATGAGGATCCGCCAAACCAGTAAACCGGATCCTCATCTCGTTAAAAAATGGATTCTTCAACAACAGGGGCGAAATGTCTGCTAATTATTATTGTTATTAGCATTAACTCTCCCTAAACTGAGCCCGTCATAAATAGCATGCAGTCTCACAACTATTGTGAGACTGCTTTATTACGCAGTTGGAACCTTCATGTTCTTCTTTTTCTTCTCTGGTTGTCCATATATTTTCCTTGTTATTTTGGGAGCATAATTGAACAGAACCATGCCTAAAAATGCTGCTATTACGATATAAACTCCACTGAATATTTTAATCGACCCGACAGCAACTCCTGCAATAACTACTGAAAATTCCCCTCTCGCACAAAGTGATAATCCCGCACGTAAAGCTACACGCTTTGACAAGCCATATAATTTTCCACCAACAATACCGACTGCTATTTTAGCTATAATTGACCATATTAACAGTACAATTAACAGTACTGGCATTGGTACGCCTTCACCTAAATCAACTGTTGTTCCAAAATAGACAAAGAAGGTTGGTAAAACAAGGTTCTTAATTGGGGATACCGTACCCTCAATTCGATCAATTTTACCAATTTCAGCTAGCATCACACCGGCTAAAAATGCACCCAGCACTTCGGATAACCCCAAGTATAATGCCAACCCGCCATAGGAAACTGCGATACCTACTAATAAGGCAAATTTGAAATCCTCATCATCGATACGCTGCAAAAACTTTTCAAAGTGCTTGAATAACGTTTTTCCTAAGATAATCGCTACAAGTGCCATTCCAATTATTTTGCCTAACAGTATTGCAAAATCCACACCACCAAAAGCATCACCTGAACTCATTGCAATTAATATGGCAACTACTATTGGCGCAACTAAGTCCTCAAAGATTAATATACCTAAGATATACTCGGTTTCTGAGTTTGCCATCCTGCCCTTATCATCAAGCAGTTTCGCTGTGATCGATGAACTTGTCGCATATGTAATACCACCAATGAGAAATGCTGTGAACCAGTCCATTCCAAAGCCAAACGCAATTAAAGTAGAAACACCCAGGCTTAAGATTACATCCAAAAGACCTGAACTCCATATTTTTTTAGCTATTCCGCCTAATCGTTTTGTACTGAATTCCAACCCAAGTACAAAGAACAATAAAACGATGGCAATCTCACTGGAAAAATGTAATAATTCATTACCTTCCAAAAACCCTGCAAACGAAACACCTAATAAAATATACAGTATTACGTTTGGAAACCTCGTTCTGAATCCGATAAACCCTAATACAAATATACTGAGTAATACTATCCCAGCACCTAATAGCGTTGGAAAATCAGTGAACAAAACTCATCATTCCTCACCCTTACATAGCTTTGATAAGGTGGAAATTTGATCTTCTTTTCCAACCGACATCAGGATATCGCCTGGTATTAGTGTTGTGTCTGCTTCAGGTATTGCTGTAACATCATCACCATGAACAATCCCAATAATAGTTGCACCACTTTTATTACGAACATCTGATTCTTCAATCGTTTTATGTGCAAGTGAAGATGCTTCTTCCAATGTTATATAATCAATAATAATCTGGCGTTTAAACATACGCATTTTATCAATTCCAACGGGCTGATAGGTTGCACCGAGTAACTGTGCAGCAATTTCCCTTGTCTCATCCGGTGTAAGATCCATAGCAAAATCTGCTTCATCACTATCAGCGTCATCAAAGAAATATAACTCTCTTTTACCTGTATGGTGTACGATTATTACCAGCATGTCATCTTCTGCAGTCTTCATTGAAATTTTCTGACCAATTCCAGGAAGCTGGGAAACAGAAATGTTCATTAAAGTCACCTCTTCTTTATAGTCATATTTATGTTAGTAAACTTGGTTTACCGTTAAATGGGATTTCGAAAGTGTCTATTGCTATCTGATACTTCGGAGTACATGCTTATTTTATTTACTTATCCATTTTCTAAAAATTGCATATTTTCCATCAGTGAAAAATAAAAAGCTAGAGAATAGTTCCCTAGCTCGATTATTATTCCCCTAGATGCTCTTTAAGCACTTCTGTTACACCTTTGATTGCTTCTTCTTCGTCGCTTCCTGTTGCAGAGACTTTCACTTCTGCTCCTTTAGGAATTCCTAATGACATAACACCCATAATCGACTTAAGGTTAACACTTTTTTCATTATATGAAATTTCAACCTCTGATTCAAATTGTCCAGCCTTATTTACCAATAGTGTAGCTGGACGTGCATGTACACCAGTATCTGCTGTGATTGTAAATGATTGTTCTTGCATCTTAACTCATCCTTCCAACAATAATATCCTTTATATGTATCTCTTTATTTTGAAATACCTTCTCTCATTATATACAATTATAATCTTGATTGAAACAGAAAAGCAATAAATTAATGATTTCTTTAACTTATTTGTTTTTGCACACAGGTTGTGATAACGTTATTTTGTATCATTATCTAATATAGGAGGAACATTCACATGAGTGTGCATATTGGAGCAAATAAAGGCGATATTGCTGATAAGATTTTGTTACCTGGTGATCCCTTACGAGCAAAGTTTATTGCAGATACGTTCTTAGAAGACGTTACACAGTATAATAAAGTACGGGGAATGTACGGATATACAGGGACTTACAAGGGTGAGCGTGTATCTGTTCAAGGTACCGGTATGGGTGTACCATCCATCTCAATTTACGTAAATGAGTTGATCCAAAGTTATGATGTTCAGAAACTAATACGCGTAGGTACTTGCGGTGCCATTCAAAAAGACGTTCAAGTCCGGGACGTTATTCTGGCACAAGGAGCAACTACTGACTCGCAAATGAACCGGATGATATTTAATGGTATTGATTATGCACCATTAGCTGATTTTGATTTACTGAAGAATGCGTATGATGTAGGAATTGATAAGGGAATGAATTTACGTGTAGGAAATGTGTTTACCAGCGATACATTTTATCGTGATAATGCACAAGAAGTAAATGAATTATTGGCTAAATATAAAGTTCTAGCAGTCGAAATGGAAACAACAGCATTATATACACTGGCTGCAAAGTTTAATCGCCAGGCTCTTTCAGTTCTAACTGTTTCTGACCACATCCTTACAGGTGAAGAAACTACTTCAGAGGAGCGACAAACTACATTTAATGAAATGATGGAAATCGCACTTGATGCAGCGATAAAAGAATAACTTAGGACAGCCTTTCAATTATGAGAGGCTGTATTTTTCATTTCTATCGTTAACCATTTAAAAATACAGTTGACAATGATCGTGTAATTTTATATCATCAGTATTGAAGGGAGCGATTGAAGTGAAAAGTTTACGTCCGATTGACTTAACATTCGGTTCAGTCTTTGTATGTTTAATGGCTGTGGGAGCCAACATAGCAGTGTGGTTTCCGATGCTTGCAGTTCCAATTGGTGGAGCAACCGTACCATTATCACTCCAAACATTCTTCGCAATTTTAGCAGGATTAATGCTCGGTAAAAAATTAGGTAGTATCTCTATGATTACATATATTTTAATTGGTGTGGCCGGAGTCCCTGTCTTTGCAAAGATGTCTGCAGGCCCTATGGCACTTGTCTCACCTACTGGAGGTTTCATAATTTCATTTGTATTCATAGCATTTTTTGTAGGTTTCATTGCAGAGTTCAGCAAAAAGCCTTCCATTCCAGTATATACAGTAGCGGCTCTTGTCGGGTTAATAATTAATTATGGAATAGGTGTAAGCTATATGTATGTTGCAATGAATACATGGCTTGAGTTGCAGATTTCCTATCCGGTAGCATGGATAGGCATGATTCCGTTTCTCGTAAAAGACACTGCACTGGCATGTTTATCTGCTGTATTTATGGTAAGCTTAGCTAAGCGTGTTCCATCGAGATGGACTTCCACTGCACAAGCATAATACATGAGAAATCGGCAAGGATATTCCCTATGGAGTATCCTTTTTTCATTAAATGAAAAGTTTCCACATATGTGATAAAATTACAAATTATAGTGTTTAAAAGTTTACCACCGTTTCATGACTAGAAAAATTAAAGCAACAGAGAGGGTGTTCACACATTCATGGGTTTCTTTGCAAATTTTCCATTATGGGCAGCATTGTCTGCAATTATTTTTGCACAGGCTGTAAAAATTCCTATCCGCTTCTTTGTGACAAAAGAATTCAAACCTGGTTTAGCCTTCAGCAATGGTGGTATGCCAAGTAGTCACTCAGCAGCAGTAGCCGCACTAACGACTGGTGTCGGGATTTCAGAAGGGGTCCCATCCACTATGTTTGCTATTGCATGTGTCTTCAGCATTATTATTATGTTTGATGCCTCGGGAGTACGCAGGCAAGCAGGAGAACAGGCAATAGTTTTAAATCAACTAGTTAAAGACTTTCAATACTTTATGGACGGCGCCAAGGACTGGAGTAAAAAGGAAGATTATGAAAAACGTAAGGAGTTAAAAGAATTACTGGGGCACCAGCCAATCGAAGTATTTTTCGGCGGCCTATCAGGAATTGCAATTGCATTTTTAATTTATCAATTATACTAATAGTCTCACGATTGAGCATTGAATTGCCTAGCAATTTGATGCTTTTCACATTATATTGATTGGATGATACAGTGACACTTCTCGCTAGCTTTTCACATGTAAGAGGTAAGGACTAAATTCCGCACTCTATATTTTGCAAGTCCTCTCGACCGTGAATGTGATATATCAACTTGAGATGCAGGATATTAACCTCAATTATGTTTTATCTACCTGAGAAGCAGGATTCCGACTTAATTTACTAACTATCAACTATTCATGTTACTAGCAAGGATGCTTGATAGTCAACTTCGATGAAAATGAGCGAATCCATCCACGATCAACAGTACCATTTAAAGACAATAGCAACTCCATAAAAAAAGCAGTCCAATTATGAGTACAAATTACTTTTTTGTACGCCGTAACCGAACCACTTTATAAAGGGATTCTCCTTTTTGATTTAACTTTTTGTAATTTGATTCCTGAATACTTGTAATGATTCATTCTCGTTTAGTTTGTTTAGGTCTTTTTCTGTTAAATTTCCATCACCGCGTTCAATGATATATACCTCAACTTGCTTTTTACCCCACTCTGAATATACATCTTCCACTGTTTCATAATACAGATCGATTTTGTTTCCATTAATAGCTCCACCCTTGTCCGCAACAACACCATATCCGTATCCTGGGATGAACATCACTGTTCCTATCGGATAAATGCTTAAATCTGCTGCAATAGTAGAGTACAAGTCTCGTTTAACGGTTACGCCTGAATACGTCACACCATATTGGGGGTGATCTGGTGTCTTACCTGTTGATTCCACACCAGCAGTATAACCTGTTGCCATAACTGTAGTACTAGGAAACTGCTCCACAATAAATTCTTCACTATATTCTTTCAGTGTTTTTGGGCCTTCTACTTGCTCACTTGAAATATATCTTTTCTGTTGTTTAGCAACATTTAAGTTCTTCTCTTTTAACGCTACTTGTTTTTCTCCTGCTGTTTTGCCTGTATATTCATTAGAAACTTCAGGTCCTTCTGCAACCCACGCATTTACATCTGTTACCGTGATATTTGAAATAGACGATAAAGTCACCATAAACGCTCCCAGGAATAAAACAAACATACTAGCTCTTCGAAAAATTTTAGTTTTTATCAATGATAACACCTTTCTGGTAGCATGCTAATTTTATATAACAGCTTTGGGCATAATACCCTCAGGAAACTGCAACCGAAAATAACTACCTATCTGGACAGTGTTACCAAGTATCAAATTATTATACACATAAGCATTTGAAAAGTAATTAATTCTATAAAATATTCTAAAAAGTGAAAAGCATTTATGTATGAGAAGCCATAGAGAGTATTATGTGTGATAAAATAAATTGTAAGATTATTAGCTACACGAAAAGGAGCACCTTATTTTGGAAGCTTACCATAAACTCACAATGGCAAAAGATACAATTAACCATATAATTTTAGGACAAGAATCCGCAATAGATTTATTATTTACAGCACTCTTGAGTAATGGACATGTCATACTTGAAAGTGTACCTGGATCAGGTAAAACGAAATTAGCAAAAACATTTGCTAAAATTATCGATGGTCAATTCAACCGTATTCAATTTACACCTGATGTACTACCTAGTGACGTAACAGGTATCAGATTCTTCAATCCAAAAACACAGGAGTTTGAATTGTTAACCGGCCCTGTTAAAACAAACATTTTATTGGCTGACGAAATCAATCGTGCAACACCCAGAACACAATCAAGCCTGCTTGAAGTCATGGAAGAGCACCAAACGACAATTGATGGTACAACAATAGAAATTCCTTTGCCTTTTTTTGTTATTGCGACTCAGAATCCCATTGAGTCCAATCACGGAACATTTCCATTGCCTGAAGCTCAACTTGATCGGTTTTCTATGAAAATTATGATGGATTATCCAGGCTATGAACAGGAAAAGGAAATATTATTAAATCAGCGCCTTAGTGACCCAATAGAAGAGGTTAAACCCATTCTGTCAACAGAAGAAATAACTCTATTACAGCAGGAAGTAAAGCAAGTTGGTATTTCAAGCATTGTAATGGATTATTTATTGGAGCTCGTCCATAAAACGAGGGAGCATAAGGATATTGAACTTGGTGTCAGTTCACGAGCTGCATTAGCTTTAATGCGGGCTGGCCAAGCTCGCGCATTTATAGACGATCGCGATTTTGTCAGCCCCCAGGATATTAAATCTATTGCAAGCCATGTTTTCGAACATCGTATTATTCTTTCCATGGAAGGTGCAATACGTACTGAGAAAACAGAAGTCGTACGAGAGTTAATTCAGTCTGTTGAGGTACCTGTTGAAGCGAGGACAGCAAGGTAATGCAATGGAAAATAGTAAAAGCTGCAGAAAACGATGTTTACCGCCAACTCATATTAGCATTTATCGTTTTCCTGACAATTGTCAGTCTATACCTTGATAGATCTCTCGTATTCATTTTGATTGGTATAATCGTTATTTATTATCTTGGATTGCAATTATATAATCGTCAAATTGGAAGAAATCTAACTCTGGAAATTCCCAAACAATTCAAAAGGGCATTCCCCGGTGAAACGTTAAACCTAACAATCAAGATAAAAAATGACTCGCTGCTCCCCTATTTAAATGGATATATATCCTTTAAAATGAAAGATCATGTCTTGAATGAGGACCATTTGCAAACCACCTGGAGGGGCTTAAATTATTACCAAATTCCGGTTACACTCCCAGGAAAAAGTGAAGTATCATTAACAATTCCATTTAAGACTGTAAAACGTGGTGTTGGTCGTCTTAAAGACTTCCATTTTACATTTTCGCACCTGCTGAGTTTTGAACATTTAATGCTATATCCTAATGAAAAGAATTTGAATGAACTGATTGTTTTTCCTGAATTACAAGCAGTAGATGAGCTGCGAGAAATTCGCAACCAAAACCCTGGTACGAGTGTTACAATTCATTCTCCATATGAAGATGTACTTCAGCCTTTAGGAACAAGGGATTATGTAACTTCTGATCCCTTTCAGCGAATTCATTGGAAAGCAAGTGCCAAGACACAAAAGCTACAAACCAAAATATACGAACGAAACCGTTACATCGCCTGGACGATTATAGTTAACATATCCGAGAGAAGTTCATTGGATAATTTATACACAAGTCCAAGACTGGAAAAGATTTTATCTGAAGCAGCATACATAGCAAGTAATATTATAAAAGACGGTCATAAAGTAGAAATTTATCTGAACAGTGATAGTCTTATTCATTTACCTGAGCATCATGACATCCAACACTTAAAGAAAACTTTGGAACTGTTTACTCGTATTGGTGAGGGAAGTTTGATAATTCCGGTAAAGAACATATTGTATCGTCTTTACCAGTCCCAGACAAAATCACGAATGATAATAATGGTCGGAGAAAATAATGAATCGAATAACTACTATATAAATAAGCTGATAAGCCAAGGTAATCAGCTATTCCACGTTAATGATTCTCATATTATTCCAGTCATAAAAGGAACTGATATGTATGGATAATAACAGTCGTATAGTAAAGTTCATGCAATTATTTTCGGAATCAATTATGTTTTACTTTATACTCATTCCTATTTTTACTTTTACCCAAGACCCTTATCCCTTTTGGAGCTATCTGCTTATTACAGGGCTAACATTAATCCTATTTGATATTTGCATGCGGATGATAAAAAACTACGCAGTTTATATACCGGTTATAGCAATAGCTTTTTCGTTTATGTATTATATTTTTAATTATCCAATACTTGCTATAGCTCTTTGGCTTGGATTTATTACTTGGCGATATGCTTATATTGAGAGGAATAATCCATCCGACAATCAACTCACAATCCTAACTCTAACAAGCGTTATGTTTTTCCTTGAAATCATGTTTATCAATCATCCTAACCTAATATGGTTTGGTATTTTACAATTCATCATTATTCTTTGTGGGTATTGGCTGAAGCTGATGAACAATATGGAAAAACACAGTAAACTAAAGACATCTTTAACGTTTAGCACCTTCGGAATAATCCTTTTGGCAGGAGGTATATTTACTTATGTCCTGTATCCATTAATCAAAGGGCTTATCAGTTTTATTTTGTCAGGTGTTGTTATCCTGTTTCAATACATCGTGTTTGGTATCGTTAATTTTGCTGGCTTCTTAGGTCTTGATTTTCGGGTTTTTCTCAATCTTGTAGATGAAAAAACCTTTAACCAAGCGACAAGCAGTTTCAAAGAAAATATGGATGAATTCGACGAAATAGCTAATATTGACAGTTCCTACGATGGCGGGATACAGATTATAAATTGGTGGACCATTTTAATCGCTTTAACCTTACTTATTGTTATCACAATTTTTCTTTTCAGGAAAAAGGTTATTCAAGAAAATGTCCCTGATGGAAAGCAGAGCAGCATTTCAACTGCTGCACCAATTAAGCCCTCCTCAAATGAAGTCAGGGGCTTACGGAAGTATTTTTCATCCTGGAAAACAGTAAATCCTTTAAGGAGAAAAGTATTCAAGCTTGAACAGAAAGCTCATACGAATGGGTCGGGGAGACAGCCTTCAGAAACAATTGAGGAATGGTTTTCCCGTCTGAATATAAATCCTTCTTATCTTGATTTATACCAAAAGATAAGATACGGGGATAAGGACTTAACTCATGAAGAAAAAGAAAGATTTGTTCATCTCCTGGATGAATTAATGACAAAAATTTGAAGATGATAAATGATGGCTAGGAAGAAATCTGAACTATTAGAAAATTTGGCATTCGTTAAAGGGATTCTTATGAAAGCGTATTTTGCTTTCTTAGAACCCCTTATACTCTGGAGTGCAAGCCTTAATGGCGAGTGCCTTAGTTGCACTTATACAGTAAGAAAGGATTTCTTTCTTAACTGCCTAAAAAATAAGCGTTACCCCTCGAAAAACAAGGGTTAACGCTTATCTGCTGTCCATTAAAACATTTGATAGCCACTCTTTCGTAAAAATCGAATAACAATTCCTGATACAATTGTCCCCAGGAAACCAGCTCCCAGAATACTAATATCAGCAACTGTTATATCCATTAGTTTAGAAATTGCTATTGAAAAAGACCCACCTGGATCTTTAAAGTAATCAAGTGATGACATATCATCAACTATCATTAAAACAATCACCGGATAAATAAATGCCATTAACCAAGTTTTTCTTAATAACATATTTAAAATAAAGGCCAGTCCAAAAAATATTACAAAAAACAATAATATAGAAACTACAAACTGTATCACCGTTGTATCTCCCTTCACACTTTGCATACAGAATCCATTTTATAACAAAAATGATTAAAAGCAAAGGCATCACTATAGCCTTTGCTTAGCAGTTAAGAAAGTATAAACACTTTCCTACTTCATAAGTGCAACTAAGGCTTGGCGATAAGCCAAGTTCTCTAATATTCATCTAATCTAGTAAAATATATTAAATTTTCCTTTTCTTATTAATAACCCTGGTCCTCCCAATTTTAAGAGATAACGGTTATCAATAACTTTTTTCATAACAGTAGCGCTCCAGCCAAATATTTTGCGCTGATTTAGCACAACTCCAATCGCATCCGTATGACCAAGTGAAGCTACTGTCCCAAGAATTTTCGGTTCAAACACTTCTAGTTCTTCTTTTCCTTGAACTAAGGCCTTGACATTATGTGCAACTACTCCAGATTCCTGAATTGCTATTTGTGCTGTTGGCGGATATGGTCGTCCAGTTTCTTCGTTCATAATTAATGCACAATCACCAATAACAAATACATTATCATAACCTGGTGCACGCATATCCTGACGAACTTCTACTTTTCCACGATTTGTCTGAAATCCTGAAGCTTCAACAATCGAATTAGCACGGACTCCGGCAGCCCAAACTGTAGTCTGGGTGGGGATTTCTGACAGTTTATCATCCTTCTGATAAACAATACTGTCTGATTTACATTCCTTTAACATTGCACCAGTGATAAACTCAATACCACGTGACTCCAAGGAGTTCATAGCATACTCTACAAGCTGTGGATCAAACCCTGGTAACACAGATGGTGATCCTTCTAGGTTAATGACACGTACAAGTGCTTTGTCTATATCGTATTCATTACAAAGCTCTGGAATTCTGTTTGCCAATTCACCAACAAATTCAATTCCTGTAAATCCCCCGCCTCCAACAACAATATTTAGACGGCCTTGATTCTTTACTTTTTCATTATGGTACATTGCAAAATTATATTCTATATGTTCTTTTATTAGTCGGGCACTGTTTATGTTTCCGATCGTAAACGCATGCTCCTCTAACCCAGGGATTCCAAAAGTTGCTGCTTCAAATCCGAGGCCAAGGACAAGAATGTCATAATCTAGTACACTATTTTCCAATTTTACTTTTTTTTCATCCGGCTTAATAGAAACAACTGTGTCTTCTATAAAATTGACTTTACTCATATTAACAACATCTTTAACCGGAATTCGTGTCCGATCATGATGTAAAGTTCCAGCAGCATTTTCATGCAACCAAGTTGATTGGTAATGATAGTCATTTTTATTTACAAGCGTAATAGTAGCCTCATTAATATTTAGTGACTTCTGCAATTTTACAGTCGTCATCATTCCCCCATAACCTGCACCTAATATGACAATTTTTGGCTGATTCATCTCTTATCACTTCCATCTTCGTTTTTTCGATTCATTTGTGATTTATTTCACGTGAAAAGACATTAGAAAAACTTGGCAAGTGGCCAAGTACTACTAATAAGTTTATTTCATTTATATAACTTTTGTTACATAAATGTAATATAAAATATCTATTGATTATATTAGACGTTCTTTCGACAATTTTCAACCTTATTTTTTTCATTTATAAAAGATGTATTTTTCAAACATTGATAAAGTTCCCTTGCTTATGTGCATCAATACACATAGAATAATTGTTTATGATAATATAGGGATGGTACACATACACGAAAAAGATAAATGGGGGATTTCCATGTCAGATAAAGTATATGACGTAACAATTATCGGCGCTGGACCTGCTGGCTTGTTCACTGCCTTTTATGGCGGGATGAGACAAGCTAGTGTTAAGATAATTGAAAGCTTACCACATACTGGCGGGCAATTAACTGCCCTGTATCCAGAGAAATATATATATGATGTTGCAGGTTTTCCGAAGATCCGTGCACAAGACCTGGTGGACAACCTTGAGGAACAGGCAAATATGTTTGATCCAACAATTGTTCTTGAACAGTCGATAAATAAAATTGAACGTATGGAAGATGATACGTTCAAACTGATATCAGATAAAGAAGTGCACTATACTAAAACAATCATTATCACAGCTGGCAATGGTGCATTCCAGCCACGTCGTCTAAACGTTGGAGATTGTGATCAATTTGAAGGTGTCAATCTGCACTACCATGTAAAAGATATGAATCAATATAAAGATCAGAACGTCATGCTCCTGGGTGGTGGGGACTCAGCAGTCGATTGGGCATTAATGCTAGAGCCAATAGCTAAGAAAGTAAGTCTTGTCCATCGTCGCGACAAATTTAGAGCACACGAACATAGTGTAGAAAAATTAATGAATTCTAATGTTGATATTTTAACACCTTTTGTCCCAACAGCTATTACCGGTACCGAAAAAATTAACAAAGTTACATTGGAAGAAGTAAAAGGTGATAAATCAGTAGACGTCGAAGTCGACTCCGTTCTATGTAACTATGGTTTTGTATCAACACTTGGTCCAATTAAAGATTGGGGATTGGAAATTGAGAAGAACAGTATCGTTGTTAATTCGAAAATGGAAACCAATATCCCGGGGATTTATGGTGCAGGAGATATTACCACTTATCCAGGTAAAGTAAAATTAATAGCCACTGGATTCGGTGAAGGTCCAACAGCCATAAACAATGCAAAACAATATATCGATCCGAAAGCCCGAATTCAGCCAAAGCATTCAACAAGTATGTTTTAAAAAAAAGCCTAAACACTTTATTAAAGTGTTTAGGCTTTTGATAAACGTGTTAGCTTGATTCAGTATTCCCTGCCATTATTCAGTCTTTATTATCCTTCTTAGGCATTATTCAGTTTTCAACTAGCATTTATCAGTCTTCAATCTGATTTTATCAGTCTTTATTAGCTTAATTCAGGATTTAATCTATTCTTGACTCCACTCAATTTCAATTAGAAAACTTAGCTTATCGCTAAGCCTTAATTGCACTTATGCAGTTATCTGTCAAAAAAAGCCAAAGCACCTTATTTCCTGCGCTTTGGCTTATATATTAGCACTTCTCTGGTGAACCTTCTCGTTCTTTTGCTTTAAATGAAGATCCACAGCCGCATGATACCATTGCGTTCGGATTGTCGATACTAAATCCGCCGCCCATCATGTTTTGCTTAAAATCTATCGTTGTTCCTTCTATAATAGGTATATCCTGTTTATAAATTACAACAGGGATGCCATTAATATCGTCAACCATATCAAGTTCCTCATTAACTTCATAATCAAAGCCTATTGAGTATGATAGTCCACTGCATCCGCCGCCTTTAATTCCAAATCGCAGACGGACACCCTCTTCTTCTTCTTTCATCATTTCTTTCACCTGGATTGCTGCTTGATCTGTGACCGTAATAGCCATCTTAATTCCCTCCTCATTATTTCAGACGGATCAATACAATATGTTACCTACCAGTATACAAACTACAAGGAAACTATTCAAATATTATCGGCTAAAAAATATGTTCCAGTTGCGATTACATCTGCTCCACCAGTCATCCAGACGGAACCTTTATCATCCCAATTAATAATTAAATCGCCACCTGCCAGATGAACAGTAATGTCCTGGTTCTGCTTCACACTCCCATTCAAGACGGCAGCTACTACTGAGGCACATGCCCCCGTTCCACATGCTTGTGTTACACCAGAGCCACGTTCCCAAACCTGAAAATTAAGCTCTTTTGGAGAAATCACTTCAATAAACTCTACATTTACACCATCTGGAAAACGTTGGTCCTTCTCTATTATCGGTCCAAGTTCATACAGTGGCGCCGTATCTATAGAGTCTACGAAAAATACTGCATGCGGATTGCCCATAGATACTGCAGTAACATCTAACTTTTCAGCTCCAACAGTAAATGGCTCAGCAACAACCTGAAGCGAATCTTCACCCATCATCGGAATCGCCTGTCGTCGTAATATTGGTTCCCCCATATTAATTGTGACTTCATGGACCAGACCATCCTTCACACTTACTTTAGCTTCAACTGTATTGGCACGTGTTTCAATTTGAAATTTTTCACGCTGAATAATCCCATTTTCATATGCATACTTTGCTACACAGCGTAATCCATTCCCGCAGCTCTGTCCTTCTGAGCCATCCTTGTTAAAAATTCGCATGCCAACATCCGCAGCATCACTCGGCTGAATCAGAATCATGCCATCTGAGCCAATCCCGGTATAAACATCGGATACACTTTGCGCAAGACCTGATAGATGCTCCTCCGCAATAGTAAACTTAAATAAATCTATATAAATATAATTATTTCCTAATCCATGCATTTTGGTAAAAGGGATTTCCATGTCAAAACAAACCTCATTCCATTTATGGTTGCAAAACTGCCCCATTTTTATCTAATTCACGATATATCGTCTTCAGTCTTGGAATCCCTTCAGCAACCAGTTCATCATTTACTAAAACAATAGGATAAAATAAATCTTCTTCAAAGATTCGTTCAACAAATTGCTGATGCTTTTCAACATCAGGAGGCTGATTCATATCAATATATTCATACTCAATGATATCATCAATATACTTCCTCCCTATTGCAGCCTGCAACCATTCATATGTGTCCTTAGATCCAGGGGCTCCAACACAGCTTGCACAAATCTGTTCTGCTCCGTAAACCGATATCAAGATATTTTTTCCCATTGCGAAACCTCCACATCTTAGTTACTTATATTTTACAAAATCTTTAATAAAAGATAAAATGAAAATATCTACTACACATAAATTAAATTTTTGGATAGATTTTTTTCCTAATCCGTTTTATAATGATATTAGAAAGGAGACGTTGGATAATGCAAGAGCAAGTACAGGAAGTTTTAAACAAATTACGCCCATTTTTACTACGTGATGGTGGAGATGTGGAGCTAATTGATGTTGATAACGAAGGCATTGTACTTCTTCGTCTTATGGGTGCTTGTGGTAACTGCCCAAGTTCTACAATCACGTTGAAAGCTGGAATTGAACGTGCTTTAATGGCAGAGGTCCCAGGTGTTACAGAAATCGAACAGGTATTTTAAAATATAACTTATTAAAAGCAGACTTAGAATAGTCTGCTTTGCTTTTTTTATGGATTATTCACAGGAGTTATTGGCCCTTCTCCACTAAAAACAGCCAGAAGGTTATCCATACAAAGATGAAGCATTTTAGTCCGAGTTTCTACACTCGCAGATCCGATGTGCGGCAAACAAACAACATTGTCCAGCTTCACAAGTGGGTGATCTGCGTCAATCGGTTCTTCCTCAAAGACATCCAGGCCAGCAGCATGAATCGTATTCTCATTTAGAGCATGATACAGAGCCTTTTCATCCACTACTCCTCCACGTGACACGTTGATAAAGATAGCAGATGTTTTCATTTTCTCGAAAGCGTCCTCGTTGAACAGCTTTCTTGTCTCAGTTGTTAAGGGAATAACTGAAACAACAAAATCAGCCTCACGAAGCAATTCATCAAAGTCCATATAGGTAGCTCCAAGGTCATTTTCAGCACTAGGCTTTCGTGAACGATTGTGGTACATAATTGGCATACCAAACCCATTTGCACGTCTAGCGATCGATTCACCAATTCTTCCCATTCCAACGATTCCAACTTTCTTCCCATGGATATCAGAGCCTGCCATTAAGTATGGTGACCAATGATTCCACTTGCCTGCACGAATATAATCATTTGCTTCTACAACTCTGCGTGACGTAGCAGTTAGTAAAGAAAAAGCTAAATCGGCAGTTGTTTCGGTTAACACATCAGGTGTATTTGTAACGATAACATTCCTTTCCCGAGCCGCTTCTAAATCAATATTGTCATAACCAACAGCCATGTTTGCAACAACTTTTAACTGTGGAGCATTCTCAAATAATTCACGATCCATATTTTCAGTAAGCAAGCATAACACACCATCAGCTTCCTTTACCTCTTGCAAGAGCACATTTCTTGGGACGGGAATATCCTCTTCCTCCCACATACGAAAGTCAAGGGAATCCTGATAAGGCGCTAAAATCTCATCCGGAATTTTCCGTGTTATATAAATTATTGGCTTCTTAATAATTATCCGCTCCTATATCAAACTTATAGCCAGTGTAACATAGGAATTTGTAATTCATTACTATCAATGCCTAACTGGTCAAAAAGTTTCCCTAACCGTCCCTCGTATATGGTCTGATGTTCAAGAATTTCTTCAAGCTCATCATAGTGTTGCTCATAGTGCTTCACTTTGAAACCCTGTTCGATAATATCAAACAAATGGATTGGAAATAATAATCGAGCATACAATAAACGCCAACTGAATATAGAGGGTGTCCGTACCTGTTTGTATTCATTTAGAAAATCTTTAATTTCACTCATTGGGTCTTCTCGATTCAATAATTTAAACCTGGTATATTCTGCTAAATCACGAACCGGGTGGTCATATACGAGATCAGTTGTCCATATGGTTGATTCAAGCTCTCCCTGGTATCTTCTGAAGGCAATAGTACCTTGATCAACTTCATGAAACCGTGATTCAAACTCACTTTCCTGTATATACTGAATAGCGTTTTCACTTAGTCCAATTATATATGGTAAAGCATCTACTAAGAGTCTGTGGTATTCATTAGGATATTCAGCTGAATCCACCTCAATCTGCTTTTCAAAGGCGGTTAACTTATCAATCCATAATTGTTTCCATTGGCCATAGCTTGAAATTACCTGTGGTTCGTACTGATACTGTGAACCAGTTTGGTGAAAACGAGCTAGAGATGCTCCATGTACTACACTGCTGTCAACAGGATTATCTTCCAATTGAAATACCATGTGATTCTCATTGTGGTATTCTGTGTACCACTCGCCCTTCCTATTTGGAACCGGAATAGCTGTTTGACTGTAATTATTTTCATATAGATAATAAGCAAGTGCTGCCTGCTCCATATGTATAATTTCCCTCTGTTCAGCAGAAATGGTAAAATAAAATAAGTTATTATGTTTGAGTCCTTCTACCCCATTCCAGACAGTTCTTTCATTTGCTTGAATCCCATAATATGTTGCAAGTAAATCCCTCATGTTGGTCTCCCCTTTCATGACTATTATTAGTGTATGTTTGAAAAAGAAATATCTTAACAAATTTCCGGAGAAAAGGTGATATTAATGGATGAAAATACGAATCAGAGTGAACTGGAACAAAAAGCAAGAGAATGGCTAACAGAACGTGGTGTTACATTAGAAGATATTGCGGAGCTGGTTTATTACCTGCAATCAAAATATCATGATGAATTGAGCATGGATGATTGCTTGCATAACGTGGATCGTGTATTAACAAAAAGAGAAGTGCAGAATGCTGTTTTAACAGGAATACAACTGGATAAGCTTGCTGAGCAGAATATGCTTGCCCAGCCACTTCAAGCAACAATTGAAACCGATGAAAGCTTATATGGAATCGATGAGATTGTGGCATTTTCTATTGTAAATGTGTATGGTTCCATTGGTTTTACGAATTATGGTTATATTGATAAACAAAAACCAGGCATTTTAAAACGTTTGAATGATAAATCGACAGGAGAATGCCATACATTTTTAGATGATATCGTAGGGGCAATTGCCGCTGCAGCATCAAGTCGTTTAGCGCATGCCACTGGTGATGACCAGCTAATTGATGATTAACAAACAAAAGCGCAAGCGCCTGTTCAGCGCCGTATGGACTGCGCCCGCGCATCGCGGGTGGGTCGACGTTGCCGCGCAAAGCGGCGGTGTTAGTCGATCTTCCTTTTCCCGTGTGAGATAAAGGATACACGAAGAGCGTAGCGATTCGATGTTGACTTATCGTAGACACGGGGAGGGAAGTCCACTAGGCGCTAGGCGCTGGAGCTGGACGTCGCTGATTCGGAAGTCCAATTATCCACAGCACTTAAATTTAATAATTTCCTATACAAGAACAAAAGCCCAGCATTTGCTGGGCTTTTTAGTGAATATTTAAATGGTCAATCCATTCGATTAAATTATGTACATAATAGGTTGGTTTTTTAACAAGCAGTGGATAATCCTTATATGGAGTTACACCGGTAAATACCATTAATGTATCTATACCGGCATTTATACCAGCGAGAATATCAGTGTGATAGTTATCACCAACCATGAGTGTTTCGTCTTTAGAAAAACCAAGTGTACCTAATGCCTGTTCCATGATAATCTCTTCAGGTTTACCGATAAAGATTGGCTCTCTACCAGTACTAACAGTCACAACTGATGTTAGAGCCCCATTTCCTGGCTCAAGTCCTCTTTCAGTAGGAATTGCCACATCACTATTTGTCGAAATAAACGCAGCACCTCCACGAACCGCAATACATGCTTTAGACAGCTTGTCATAGTTAATTTCATGATCGATTCCGATAACGACAAAATCACAATCCTTATCTGTAACAATATGACCTTCTCGCTGTAAAGCATCATACAGTCCTTCTTCACCAATCACGAAACAGCGTGCATTAAGCTTTTTTTGCTTAATAAATTTCGCTGTAGCCATACTCGATGTAAAAACATGTTCAGGAGTTGAGCGGATATCCATACTTTGTAATTTATCGGATATTTGCTCTTGAGTCCTGGAGGAATTATTCGTCAAAAACAAGTACGGAATACCAAATTGATCAAGCTTGGAAACAAATTCAGCTGCTTCGTCAATCCGTTCATTTCCCCGATACATTGTACCATCCAAATCGATTAAATACCCTTTGTATTTCTTCATTTATATAAATACCTCTTTACTATTCTTTTGCAAATGCATTTGCGACGCCTAACTCGTTATCCAAATAACTTCTGATGTATGAACTGAACTGATTTAACTTGTCCTTGTTTTCCTGAATTGTTCGATCCAATAACGCATGATCTACTTCAATATAATCTTTTACTACGATTTTCCGTAATTGAATTACTTCCTTAAAGCCTGCCTCATCATTTTCTGGCACCACTTTCTCATCCACAAGAATATCGATGATGTCTTCATAACTTCCTGGGTCACGCATAATAAACCCATCAATCATCATATTCCCAACATCAAGTATCGATTCAATTACCATATGTACAGTACGTTCTAAGTATAACTTTTCCATAAATGTTTCATACTTATGGCGGGAAACTTCGTTAAGTAACTTTTCCATATATATAAGTGTTTCTTCAATTTTTTTTCGTTCAACAAAATACATAATATAACCCTCCCAAAGTCCTGCTACATACAACTATATCATATTTAAAATGATTGAATAACCAAAACATGTTATAGTATTAGTAAACTTGGCATTCGTTAAAGGGATTCTTATGAAAGCGTATTTTGCTTTCATAGCCCTTATACTCTGGAGTGCAAGCCTTAATATAGATAAGCCTTAGTTGCACTTATGCAGTAAGAAAGTGTTTACTGCGAAAAAATACATAAATTGTTCGAGGTGAAATAACATGGAAGATAAGTTTGATTACCTGAAAGATGAAACAGTAACAAAAGAGGTTCGTTACATAAGCTTTATGGGCAATTTACAACGCTATGACTTTGCCTTCATGCAACATGAAGAGAATCCAAAGAAACAAGTCGTCATCTATTTACAGAAAAACCGGTTTGCTCTACTTGGAAAAGATGACCTTTACAAAAAAGGTGAAATCGAGCACATATTTCATGAGACCCAAATGGAAGCAGATGAGATTCGGGAGTTTTTGGAAGGGATTTTGTAATTAATAACCACATTATCCGTAAATGCTGCTATTAGAGTGTAAGGAAATCAAATGTAAGTGAGAGTTGTAAGCGCTCTTACTTACCTGTTTAATTTTTAATAAGTGTTAATAATCCATAATAAATATCCGCACTGGGATAAACCGCAGAATAATTGAGAGTCATCACTTTGGGATTCTGGGTATTGGGCGGTTATACATTACTAAAGTTTAATTCTTAAAACCTTTTTTAAGTTCATATTATGTATAAAAAAAGGAAAGATAAGTAACATTATTATGAAAAATACCATATATAAACTTGGGTATTGATCCGCTTCTAAAGAATCATATAAATAATACGTTAAAAAATATATAAAAAGTGAAAACGGAATAACAATAATTAAGCTAATCAACATGATTTTGATAAGATGTCTATTATAGATTTCAAAACTAGTTTTTATCATGGTCTTCTCGCTCAATTCTATTATTAATTTGCATGAATAAAAAGGCAATCAACATTGCAAAGGCAGTACTTGAAAGTAAATTTTCATTTACGGTATTCGGTTCAACCATAACTTGTATTCTAAGTACCGTAACTGAAAACAATAAACTTAACACGGTTAATACAATCGCCGACAAAAATGCTGCAAAATAAGGGGGTTGCATATTCCATAATGGCGCTAAAACCCCAACACCCCCTTAAGATATAATAAACGTTGAAAAGACTACCCATTCCACAGGCATTAAATTAAAAAAAACTATAATAAAACCGTAGACCAATGTAATGATGAGAGTAACACCAATTGTTTAAATAAATCCTCTAAAACTTAACATATTAACCTCCACTGGATTTGCCCTTAATTCTTCGTAATTTCGTCCATTTCAGCAGGCTTAATTAGTAATACAGGGGAAATGAAAAAAAATAGTAAAGCAAGCAAAAATGCAAACAAAGCTAGTACGATTGCATCTGTGTTTGATGTGTATAATGAACCCGTAAATGCTGTTATTCCAAAAATAATAATCAATGCAGCATAAATTGAATAAACCTTCCCTAACTTAGATTTATAAGGCTTTTGGATGCCAAATGCAATCTCTCTTGAGTATAAGTACGGCAAAATAACCATTATAGTTAACATAATAATCCCAATCCAAAATGTTAGGGTCAGGTAGTAAATACGTAATAAAGGTATAGCAGAGTGAATAGCCATAACATTTAGCATTACAAAAGACAGCAAGGAAAAATAACGTTTACTATCATGTTTTGTTGTTTTCCAAAAGTAATAAAATAATACACCGGCAATTAATGCCAATAATAAGTTAATCATCAACAATACAAAATTTCCCTTAGGGACCCAACTCATTAAAAATCCGGTAATAAGTAATAAAATGGTAGTACCGACTATTCGGCTTTCCTTATAGGTTACTTGTTTTCCCATACTTCCATCCTACCTTTCGTATGACACTAAAATTATCTTTTAGCAGGCAGTTAAACTAAAAACTTTCAATTTTAAAAAGGAGGGGAGGATAAAAGGCTCATCCCCCAAAACCAAAAAAGCTGCCTACTTTTGATAGTCCATCAGATATACCATCCCTAACCGACTTGACACCATCTACTAAAGCATCATAACCTTCTTTCGCAACATTTCTTATTCCTTCTTTTATTGCTGTTCCAGGTCCTGTGCTATTAAAGAAATAAGTTGTACCGATGCCTATTAACAATCCTGCTCCAGCTCCGACGACGGTACCTAATCACGGAACCACCGACCCTGCCATGGCACCTGCTGCCATACTGGATACTGCACTGCCAGCCGCAGTAGATACTACCGCAACCGCAACATCACTTGTCAGAGTAGCTGCAAAGTCTGTAGAAGCTAAACCGCCGAAGTCTGTAAATCCATCAGAAACGGATCCAACTGAAGTTAGGGCTACTCCAACAGGACCTCCTAACTTCATCATGTTAGAAGGTTTCCAAAAGCTGCTGGATGCTACGTTCCAAGAGATGTTTAACGCGGATTTAGTAGAATTACCTGCTGATGACATTAAACTACCAGGGCCACCGATGTTTTTTGATTGCATGAATGCGTTATATCTTGCTTCGCCTACCCGTCTTGCATGTGGGGCATAGATTGCATTGTTACCGTTGTAATTATAGGATCTATACCTATCATAAAACCAATTTCCAATTGAGTTATTTAAACTGTTCTTTCCATAAACAGAATATTTACCATCAGCTAACTGATTAAATTTAAAACCAGCATGTGTTGCGATTAACCCTTGTGCTACGTCATCACCTAATCGTAGCGCATAATTTTTAACATCTTTAACAATATTAGCAGCCATATCTATAAAACTATCGCTATCACTTGTTGATTTAAAAATTGTATTCAATAGAGATGATTGTGGGGCTACAGCGCCTTCTGTTTTCTCCCCAGAAGAAGTATTTTTATTCTTATCACTGTCTCCAGATGCCTTTAATAATCTATAACTGGATGAATTTTTTATTGACTGTGTAATTTTATCTTCCGCTTCATTTAACACCCAATGGGTATGTAACCTTATTTCTGCGTAATTTCATCCATTTCTGCGGGTTTAATTAGTAATACAGGAGCTATGAATAAAAAAAATAAGGATACCAAAAATGTAAATAATGCAACGACGATAGCATCAGTATTAGAAGTGTATAAAGAATTCATGTATGCAGATCCTCCGAATGGAAACAACAAACCCAAATAAACAAGGTAAATTTTCCCTAATTTCGATTTACCCGGCTTTTGAATACCGTATGCAATCTTTCTTGCATATATATAAGGCAAAGTAACCATGATAATCAGCATAGCAACGCCAATCCAAAAAGTTAGCGTTAAAAAATAAATACGTAAGAGTGGAATTGCAAATTGAATAGCCATCACATTTAACATCACAAATGACAGTAAAGAGAAATAACGTTTACTGTTATGTTTCGTTATCTTCCAAAAGTAATAAAACAAGAATCCACCAATAAGTGCCAATAGTAAATTAAGCGTCATCACCACTAAATTGATCTTGGGAACCACGCTCGCCAAAAAACCCATTCCTAATAGTAAAATGGTAGTTCCCATGATTCGACTATTTTTAAATGACACTTCCTTATTCATTGATACACCGTACCTTTCTTAAAATAATAATTCGATCTATTACCTTTCAGATTTAATTGTAAACTCATAAAAAAGAAGGTGGGATGAGACTATCCTCCAATTCCAAGAAACTTCCTATAGCTGATGGTGAATATTCAGTTTATGGAAAACATTATTTGCAGCCATTTCTATAAAACTATCACTACCATTTGCGGATTTAAGAATTGTATTCAATAAGGATGGCGGCTCCCCAGCATCAGTGGAGTTATCACTGGTTGCATCTCCGTTGGCACCATTACCGTCATTTACAGTAGATCCATTAGTACCAGCTTCTCCACTATTACTGGCTGAACCACCGATCCCTGCACTGCCCGCATCAACTTGATTCCCGGCATGAATACTGTCACCAGATTGAATGGCCTCTCCGCCCATAATCGGAAAGAGGCATATTTTTATTCAATATTTCTCTCCCTTTACATGTCTACTTCAATGATAATTCTTCTCCATCCACTGTCTCGATGATAAAACTTTTACCTTCAAGTGCACCTTTATCAACCTTTAGAAAGTTCCTAGGCATTTTTTTATCAGACGGGTCATCGTCTTTTTCCAGCCCAACAACAATCTTTATGACATCATTATCCATTTTGACTAATAACTCTGTATCAGCATCATACCCTTGATATTCCTTATTACTAATTTGCCATAGAAGAATATCTTCTTTCTCCCATTTAAAGGTATCATCGTATTTAGATGGGTGATCATTCGCTGTATAGTACCAAACACCTGCATTAGGTCTCCGGTCTGGGGAGCCCATCATCCATGATACCTGTCTAAACGATATTTCCTCAGAAGATGATTGTGGGGCTACAGCGCCTTCTGTTTCCTCATCAGCTTTTTCTTCCTCAGCTTTATCGTCCTTCTCCTTATCACTGTTATCTTTTTCAGCTTCCTGTTCTGTAGAATTATCCTTATCTTTATCATTACTTCCAGATGCCTCTTCATCACTTCCGCATGCTGCTAATAATAAAATTAATAGCATGCTCATCATTAATAGTGTAACTAACTTCCTATTCATTTTTTAAAGTCCTCCTAACTGTTTAATTCTCGACTTATATTTGTTACTTCTGATTATTTCATATAAAAAAGTCATAAAATCGACAGCAACTCTCTTTAACTACCAAACTTTTTTTACTTTTCTCTACGTTTATTCAATGTATCTTCAAACAATTCGTTTTATCTAAAGGTGAATTTCTATGGTGTTTAATCCTTTGCTTTTTCTCTCCTTACCTGATCAATTGAATCCCTTGCTTTCTGCTTTTTTTCTTCAATTCGTTTTTCCAATTCTTTTTCTTTACCTTCATTAAATTTATCAAGCTTATCCTGACGCTCTTTAATCAATGTCTCAATTTCGTCAGCTTCTTCTTTTGTTATTTTTTTCGTTTGTATTAAGCCTTCCAAACCGGTTTCTAGTAAACTATTTTCTTTGACGATTAAATCACCAAAATCAGCACTTATCGCATCCAAATCATCGTTCATATGAATAGCATCCCATGTTAAATCAACACCCTCTAGGGCACTCCACATGTTTAATTCAGCCGCTTCAAGTGCTTCGCTGATATTATCTCCAGCAACTTCTACCAGATCCTTACCGGAATCAACATTAGTAAACGTCCCACCACCTGCTTCTGCAACCTTCTTTAATTGTGCCTGTGCTTCATTTTCAACATCAAATCCGATGATGTTTACTGCAGTAGCGATGCCTGATCCATGCAGCTGTTTTGCAGCTTTTACTGGATCCCCTCCACACGTTTCTTCTCCATCACTAATTATGTAGACAACATTTTTCACATTATCTCCTGATTTTTCTTGTAAATCCTTCTGAGCTGCTCTGATAGATGCAGCTAATGGTGTCCATCCCGCAGGTTTAAATGTCGATAATGCTTTGTTGAACTCTTTCCTATTATATGTACTTAATGGGTAAACAACCTCTGAGCTACTGCAAGACATTTTCTTGTCAGCGTCACTTCCTGTTCCTTTATGTCCGTAGACACGGACCATTGTTTTCGCATCGGGTGGTAAGCTGGCAATAAATTGTTTCAAGGAGTCTTTAGCAGCTTTCATTTTCATTTCGCCACCCACGTAGCCTCCCATACTTCCACTTGCATCCATTAACAACGCAACTTGCAGTTCTTTCTCTTCTTCTCCTATTTCTTCATCTTCACTTCCTTCTGGAGCATCATCTACTAGAAAGGAAGGATTAAAATTTTCATATTTCTCTATCGCTGGGCCATAATCTGCTGCCAATAAATGGATGAGATAATTGTGTGCTTCTTTACCTTTTAGATCTTTTGGCAAAGATTCAACGGCCTTTTTTATTTTTTCAGGGTTCATATCTTCAGCAGAAAAAAGCTCCCCCGGTCCTTCTTTCACCATTTCAGCTGGTTCAATTGCTGCCTCAGGTGCTGTTACTTCTTTCTTTTCATCAGCTTCCTTGGAGTGGGAAGATTGTTCAGCTTCTTCTTGCTTTTTATCAGTTGAAGATCCATCCTCGGAACACCCAGTTAATAATAACGAAAAACTAAAAAGAAAAATCGAAATGTACTTTATCAAATTTTTCATCGAACACACTCCAATTCTAGAACATTATGTACGTCAAAATTGTTGTAAAAAAAAGTACAATCGAAACATATAAAGTTATTACTCTTCCCGTTAAGAAAATCAGCCAGACCATTCTTTCATTGTTTAATTAAAAATGATTGAATAGATTCCGCAATCTTATTACGTTTCCCCAAAACGAATTTGTGTTTACTACCATCTTGCATAACAATAATTAAAACATTCGGAAACAAGCCAAGTGATTTTGATTTTTTTACTTTTGCAACGGTATCCATTGATA
The DNA here is from genome assembly GCF_052246775.1 of Virgibacillus sp. L01. Taxonomy (NCBI): domain Bacteria; kingdom Bacillati; phylum Bacillota; class Bacilli; order Caryophanales; family Bacillaceae; genus Virgibacillus; species Virgibacillus sp. L01. The sequence continues at coordinate 40,208 of NZ_JBQQCP010000013.1, forward strand.
ATTCCAATTCTTTCTTTTGGATATTGATTGCATGCGGTTAAAAGGTATTAAGCTTGCTGTTATTACAAAAAGGGCTGTGTTATAACCTTGGAAAACCTGTAGTGACCTCGTAAATCCATAGGAGCCGCCAGCTGTAAAGATAACCAAGAGAATGGCCACGGTCCAATACACTTTCCCGAATAGTGTTTTCCTCCATCTAGCTGATAGTACTCCTTCCGCAACAACATACCGAAAATGATGTGTAAGTAATAGACATAAAACATAGACACCTATTAGAACAAGTAATAACCATAAAGGTTCACCTACTACGCGCCAAAACGGGATAAGGAAAAAGAATGCAGTTGTGTCATAAACAAAGATGCCCGTCAAAGCATGCCACTTGTAATCAAGATGTTTTTGCTTTAAATACCCCAAAAAAACTCTTAAGACAAGTAATGCTATTATTAACCCCCAATTAGAAAATATATGGTCGACCAGTGGGGGATTGCTACAACTCCAAAACCAACTATCCCAGGAATAAGTGGACTCTTATATACATTTCTAGCCAATTGATCAGTTGCAGTTTCTTCTGATTTTATTTCCATATCCCCTGTACCTCCTTTCCTAAATAAAACAAATTTGGATAAGATTTTCTACCATGAGAATAATTCACCTATGGAACTACCAATATCCTTTGCTTTATCCCAGGTTTTATTTGCTGTTTTGCCAACCCAATCAAGGCCAGCTTTAACTTTGTTCTTGGTCCAATTACGCACCCTTCTTCCCGCATCAGTTGCCATTAAACCACCCACAATTAATCCAACACCTGCTCCAGCAATTGTACCAAGTCCTGGAACGACTGACCCTGCAGCACTGGATGCTGCCACAGTGGCTGCTACAGAACTCAATACTATCGCGCCGCCTGCAATTGCACCATCTGTAATCATAGTCGCTGCAAAATCAGTTCTCCCATATCCCGGACCATCATTTTCCGCAGATTTTTCCCCCATCCGTAGGAAACTATATTACTTCCATAAGTTAAAACATGTCCTGCCGATCCTCCGCCTTTTAAGTTAGTGGATAGTTTTAATGCGCCTTAGGATGACTCTTTCCCTTCTTTATCCCATATGGTATTAAGATGATTTTTACGTAATAATGGTATAGCAAAACCTAACACAAGAGCTGTATATGGAATGCCTCCTGAACCGGATAACCACTCAAATGTCTCTATAGGAATATAGAAACAATAAATAAAAATCATCATAATCATATAGAACCTTCGCCAATTTTTTTCTGATTTAGACAAAAACGACATCCCCTTTTAACTAGCAAAAATAATATAAAAATGATTATTACATTACTTTTATTCCTCTAATTCAAGACCATGTTCATCTGCCAATTCGAGGAATTTATTATCGGCTTTCTTACCCAATGCCATCGCATCTTTTAATATTCTATTTGACTCTTCAATGATATCCTTCGTTTCCTGTTGGCTAACTGACTGATTTCCCATTTTCTTTACTGCTTGAAACTTTAATTGAATCCCTTCATGCCACAATTTAAATTGTTCCAAACGCATCTGATGCAATTCTTTCACTATATCCGTTTTAGGGTCTTGCGAATTAATATATTCTTCAACCTCTTTTACAATAGGCATAGCATTTTCTTTTTGTATCTGATATGCCTCTGTCAGCGTTGGGGTATTTAATGACTTTTTTATTATTTTATTTAACTCTTGACCTTTACTATTTACATTATTCAGATAGCTATTATGATATTTAACTAACTCTTTTGCTGTCTCAGATGCACATGCAGTGAGCAAGAGTATGATGAATAAACCTGTAATGAAAAAGATCTTTTTCATTTTCAATTACAAAACTCCCATTCACGTTATAAGTATTAAGTATTATGGTTATTAATCTAGTGGCACAGTACGGCTTCCATCCCATATCACATTTATAAAATCAATTTTCGGCCCAGCAGATTCCTGATAAATATTCTCTTTAATACCTTCCATATACCCGTCATAGGAAAAGGCTTCAATATCGTTCGCTGCTCTTACATAAATTCTATGGTCTCGGATATACAGTTTTGCTCCTTCCAGAACACCGTCATTTTCCAGGATTGATTCTTTAACTTCATCGATCACCTTAGACTCAATGTTCTCATACTGCAGTAATTCCTCCAGTTTTTCTCGTACGACAGACCTGTTCAACTCATCCTTCAAAACTTGATCAAAGGCTTCTATGTGTATTTCATTTGCTGTCCAACCATTATAGGAACTATTTGAGGTTAAAGCATCTGCTCTGACATCAACTTTTTCCTCGATATCTTCAAAAAAGGCCTGCAACGCTCCTTCCAATGTTTCATCTTCATAATCATAGATAATTTGACGTACCTCTTCGTACAAAACACTGGAACCTGCAAGACTTGCTTGCTGAACAGTTGTTGCAGAACTTTCTTTAACAGCTAAAGCTCCCCCTAAATTCACAACCAATATTAAAAGAATCATAATAATGCCCAACATTCCCAGAACGAACAGTGCAATGTTTCCTTCCTCATTTTGAAGGGTTTTTTTCATCATTTAATCACCCTACCATGTGCTGCTGTAGAATATGGAATAGAAGGAATTTGATTACCAAAAAGTTCCTCAGGTAAAAAAACTAAGTTAATTCTGACCTTCACACTTGCCAAAAAATCCCTGCCACCTTCACTTGATCCATTAATAGAAACCGTCTGTAAGTAATTGCCTGTGGAAGATAAAATTTCAGAAGCAGCCTGTTGTGCTTCATTCGAATTTTGGGTAACGGAATAGACCGTAGCATACTCATTTGCTGCTGACTGGGCGATTAGGACACCATTCACTCCTATGATAAACTGCCAGATTATCATTAGTAACAGTAAAGCTAACGGTAGAATGCCCAAAAATTCAATTGTAGCTGAACCATTCTCATCTCTGAATTTTTTCTTCCACAGTTTCATCATCTTACACTCTCCTACCTATATGTATATGATCGAACCTAAAGTTTTGGATGTCGAAGGTCCTTTTTCATAGAATCCATTTAATGGTGCAAAATGATAGAAGTATAATAACAAATGGAGAGAATACTAACCTTAATGTCATCTGAGCGACAAATGATCTTGTGATATCCTAAAACTATCTTTATATGCTTTGTATTTGCTTGAATTCTATCGGTTTTGGCTACAACTTTTTATATTATCTGGGTTAGTCATTTTGATACTCTTAAATGATTGCAGTAATAATAATTTTCAAATTTGTGTGTGTATGTTTCCCAAGTGTATTTTAATGATTCTTCAAGGTACTCTCCTACCTGGAAATAGTATTGCAAGTAATATTATCCCTATATTTCACTCATATCCTTACTGTCTACTTCCAGTACATCCTCCGCTTCACGCCATTTAATAATAAGTGAAGTTAGATAGACTATTACAAAAGGAAAAACTATTATATTTAAGGCTATTTGCGATATGATTTGTGCGGAATAAGAGGATGTAATATTAAAAATTTGTGCGGATAGCATCACACCTATTACAGCTTCCAACAACCCAGTGAATAAAATAAGTACCATGGTTTTAAATAAATGCTTTTTACCAATCCTCATTCCTTCCTTTAAAGACTTCCAAGTAGACTTTTCGTCAAACATGCTTAGGTATGTAACTGGAAAGAATAAAGATAACAAGATCAATCCAGGAATTAAAAACAACATAAATCCTATTGTTGAGAAAAAAGATAGCAAACAAGCAAATATAAATACGGTAAACCCATTGGCCAGAAATTGATATAATGCATCTTTCAGACTATCTTCTTTTCCGACATATTCGTTATACACATAACGGATATATGGTATCTGAGCATATAAAAAAAACAATACAGTTAAAAAACCATAATATATATCCGCATAAGAATAATTCACCAAATAGCTTGGTGTTATCGCATAAATATAATTGGTTACGAAGGAATGAAGCAGCAATAATGGGAATGTAGTTGTTATCATCAATATAAACATTTTCTCAAACTTGCCTGTATATAGTTGCCATGTATATTTTAATGGGTTTTCCATATTTATCTCCTTCTAGCTAAAGGTTTCAATATTTTGACGCTCAACACCAATACAATTTAGCATTTTATTTTAAGGAAAACGTAGCTGTTTTTTATCCTTCTCAACAAGTTCATCCAAGTTCCGTCGAAATTTAGCAAGCCACTTATCATAAATCTCGTCATATGAATAATTATTTACTACTGTATTCCCGGCCAAATAATCAAGCGACCTTTCTAGTTCACCTTCTGCAACTGCACTTGTCATTTCTTTTAACATTCTATCTGGAATGGGTGTTCCGTATTGTTTTACACTATTCCGATTTTGGTAAATAACATCAAAATCATTACAGTATTCATATCTTGGTTTTAATTGCTTATATTGAATTAGATTAATAGCAATGTTATATGGTATTAATCTCTCTATTTCCTCATCTGTGAAGTATCCTTTTTCATCCACATAATTCATAATTTGTTCAGCTTCATTCCAAACTCTTACCATCTCATCTTGTAGCTCTATCATGCTATTCAGCGTATCATAGGCCCTTCTATAAATCTTTTCATTATTTCCTTCTAGAACACCTTTATCTAATATACTTTTTAAATAGCCAATCAATTTCTTTTGAATTGTGAAATCCAGGTTCACCCTCATTTCAGCACCATCTTTAATATTATTTTCAGTTACCGAGTAATAAACATGGGGGGGCAGTGCCTTTAATGCCATTTCCCTATCATCGGTATCTGGCGATATAACTGCATACCCTTTTATATTCGTGCTCCACTTACCTCTGTAAAGAACGAAAAAAAACGAATCATTGTTTATCTTATAAGCATTAAGGTTTATATTAGTACTTTCAAGCCATTTACTATGTTTTTGACCAAGTTTTAAAAGTGCCTTATTATCCATATTCATTAATAACTCTCCAATTTGTTAATATATTCTTTTTAATACCAGAATAGAGCATAATACTCTATTCTGGTATTATAACCACCCAGTCACAGCATCCCAAGCCTTCTTTGCTGTATCTTTCACCGCACCTTTAGCTTTGGTAAATGTATCTTTTACTGCACTGGTGGCTTTTTTAACTTTACCCCAGTTTTTCGCTACAAGTTTAACTCCCTTTGACACGGCATAAAGCCCTGCACCTGCGGCCATCATTCCCGCTCCTATGGCCTGGCCACCTGGTATCGCTAAGCCGACTCCTCCAGCGCTCATAAGAGTTTCCCCTATATTTGCACCAATATCTGCTCCTGCAGAAACTTTTTCTGTTCCTGAAGTACTGTCATCTAAAGACGCGAAGTCTGCAATACTATCCCCCGTCTTATAAGCAGAAACAAACGTATTCACAGCTGATAAACCAGCATTAAATTTAGACAATGAACCCATACTTTTCCATGTGCCTTTAACATTTGCTATATCAAAGCTATTCCATACTTTTTTCGAAGAATCCCACAATAATGATCGTGTTGTTTTTAATTTACCAGCCCTTGAGGCATTCGAAAGAACATTTCTAGATCCTTGAGCAGTATCAGAAGTATCTATTGTGTTTTTTACCATACCTCGAATATCTTTCACAGAATCATACGAATCATATGCCTTAAATCCTGCATCGGCGACATTTACTATGTCATTGTTTCCCAATACTAATTTCGTGCTGTTAAGCAAAAAGTTGGAAGTAAACTTTCCTGGCCGGAAAGGAGCACCATCAAGACCAGATTTTTTATCTAACCCATTATTAATAAAATTGGCAGAAGAGTTTAATACATCATTCGTTAAATAATGGGTTACTTTGTATGCACCTGTGTCATAAAAAGATTGATCTCCTGATGTGCCATTACCATCGGTTCCTTCTCCTGACCAGGAATCAGCCTTTGTTCCATCACTATTGAATCCATCTTCCGACCACGACTCACCTTTTGTTCCGTCACCATTGAATCCGCCTTCTGACCAGGGGTTCCCCGTGGTGCCAGCACCATTGTAACCCTCTTCTGACCAGGGATTTCCTGTGGTTCCATCACCATTGTAACCCTCTTCTGACCAGGGATTTCCTGTGGTTCCATCACCGTTGAAGCCGTCCTCTGACCAACCTTCTATATACCATGGTATACTGGTCCATTCATAGCCCAGCCAGTCAGAACCTTCAGTAACTGATCCATCAGTACCCTTACCATCCCATGTACTGCCATTCCATTCCAGGTCAGAGCCATCCCAAGAATTTCCTTCCCAGGTATCACCCTCCCATGTATCACCTTCCCACGTATTACCCTCCCACGTGTCTCCTGACCATGAGCTCACAGCGTAAACGGTGGGGGTAATTACAGGAAAGAAGGCGATGAATATTATTGTTAACAAAACTAATAGTTTCTTTATCCATCTACCAATTTCCATCACCCCGTTATTCTATTAAATGTACGCTGGGTGTTAATTCTGAGTTTGTTTATTAAACTTTTCGTTGATAGATTTCTTAGTCTTTTTAATATTTTCCGTACTTATGTTCTTTAGGTTTTCTTCGATTTCACCATCCAATTGTGTTACCATATCATTTACTTTATGAGCCCTTTTCTGTAATTTTTGCTCTTGTTCAAAGGTTACTATTCCCACTTCTTCTGCCAAATTTATTGTATCTAATAAATGATTCCCCTGTGATAGGGACCTAAAATGCCAATTGTTGGATAGTTCCATAATATCAAAACCGTTATTAACACTCATTGCATCCAAGTCTTGCAATGCATCTTCTTTCCATTCCTTCCACAACTCTAAAACTTCTTCCGCACGGTCGAATTCTTCTTCTAATTCATTTTGATCATTCGCAGTTGTATAAACGCCATTTGACGCTTCAGCCATTTTTTGTAATTGTTCCTGTGCTTTTCCATCTGCCTGGTAACCAATTATATTAATAACTGGTTTCGCGTTTGAATTGGAAAGGGATTTAGCAACTTTTACCGGGTCTCCATCACAAGTGCTTACACCATCACTAACCAAATAAATTAAATTTGAATTATTCTTAGCTTCAAATTGTTTCAGCGCTTCTTTGGATTGCTTGAGTGCTGCAGCTATTGGTGTCCAGCCCTTAGGAGAAAATTTGTTCAAAGCTTGTTGAATTTTATTGGCGTTATATGGTGCGAACCCGTATACCTGCTCAATTGCGCTACATGACATATCTTTATCTGCATCGGAACCAGACCCCTTATGACCATAAACTCGCAACGATACGTTAGCTTTCTCAGGAATGTTCTTAAGAAAGTTATTTATAGTTTCCTTTGCGAGTTCCATACGGGTTTTGCCAACAGTAGTAACTGCAGCCATGCTTCCACTCGAGTCAAGAATAACTTCGATATTATAATTTTCTTTAAAGTGGTAACGTGAGTCAGGTAAATCCGGGTTACCAAATGAAGAAAATTCCCATTTTTTAATCATATCTTTTGGATTCGGTAAATCCTCTGCAACTAGCCAATACATATAGGCTAAATATTTTTTTAACTCTTTTTCAGATGCATTTTCACTCAAAGGTGGTAACATTTTTAGTTGTTTTTTGACTTCTTTTTCATTGTCATAGACACTCTTATTGGCAAACATTCCTTGCTTTTGAGATATAAATCCAGATATGTTCGTTGGTATTGGCTTTACCTGTTTCAGAATATCATTGCTATCTGTATTAGCATCATCATTTTGTGATGTCATATCATTATTATCGCCAGTGGTTTCTTTCTCATCTATTATTGGTTCTTCATGCTCAGTTGCATTCTCTTCCTCATTCAACGCTTTGTTTTCTTCTTCATTATCATTGCAACCTGAAGTAACTATTAGGACTGCGATGATTGAAAATACATAGCAAAACTTCTTTAACATGAATTAAAGTCCCCTTACTTATCGGTAATATTTTAATCAACTATAAATCATCCTCAGCTACCGCCGCTGCCAATTTTACTAATTAGATCACTAAATTTTTGAACGAGTTTAGTCCCAAAATCTCCACCACTAAATGCCTGTGAAACAACACCAACAATTATAACTATTACAGCCGCTATACCAATCCATTCCAACGTCTGTGAACCTCTTTCATCCTTTTTTAAAGTCTCAAACCCGTTCATTGCCTTTACATAAATTTTTTGAATAAAGTTCACTTAAATCCCTCCTGATTTTTTAAAATAAATTAAAAATACTATTTTCACCCATTAACATATTCATGATCATTAATCCAGCAATCATCAATATGGATACGGGTGCGATTAAAAATGTGGTCACTAATGTTACTTTTGGAGATGCTTTAGCTGCCAATTCCTTCACTTGTTCCTGTCGTATTTGCCTCAAGTCATCCGCTTGTATCTTAAACGTCTTAGCTATCGGTATTCCTAGGTCCATCCCTTGTATTAATGCTTTGATTAATGATTGGAATTCCTCATTGTCATTCCGCTGTAATAGTTCGCGATATGCTTTCTCCCGAGGAACACCAAGATGAATTTCCTGATTAAATCGAGAAAATTCCTCTCGAATTGGACCATCGAAATATCGAATCACCTCCCTTAATGCATGGTCTAAACTAACCCCTGCTTGTAGGCTGGTACTTACCGTATCCATGAAGTCAGGTAAGTCCACTCTGATTAATTGTTGACGCTTTTTTGCTTCCCTTCTTACTAGAATTATAGGTATAAAGTAACCAATAACTGGGTTAAATATAATCATATATTGCGAGAATGGCAGCCCAATAATCATTGCTAATATGCCGGTAAAAAAACCCGCAATAAATAAAAATATTTTCAAGCCTTGAAAACGGGCAACAGTTAACTGTAATGGATTACCGGACCTTCTCAGCCATTCTTTCACCATATGGTTTTCACTAAAAAAGTTAATACGCTGTCCTAAATCAGCAAAGTCATCTGCATAATTTGTAACTCGACTGAAAATCTCTGCTCTTCTGTTTTTTTTCTTTACTTTTTTTTCAAATGGATCAACATGCGTTACCTCAGAAATATGGTCTAATGCAACACGTTTTTCCTGAATGAAAGACCAGAAATGTTTCATCCCGATAAGGCAACAGAACCAAAAAGCTATGATTGATAATATTATTAATGCATCCATATACTACACCTTTATATTCGTAATTTTTCGTATCAGGAAAAATGATAAAACAATCGATACTATAAATATTATTAATATTATTAATCCAAATCCGGAAAACAATGGATCAATAAAGCCATCAATCACATTATTCATTACAAGCAACAAGAATACAGGCAGTGCAGGAACAATAAACGAAATATACTTTTCTTCCGAGGTCATTGTCTTAATTACTTGATCTAATACTTTTCTTTCTTCAAATGTATCTGCCATTGTGTCAAGCGTTAATGCTAAGTTCCCACCGGTTTGCTTTTGAATTAGAAGTGTTGCAATAAACAGATTAAATTCACGTGACTTATTTCGCTTTTGTACGGAACGAAATGCAGCTTCCATCGTGATACCCAGTTTCAGCTCATTGGAGATGCGTTTGAATTCATCCCCCGCTGGTGCTACAATTTCTCTTGCTGCTATGTCAATCCCCTGATTGATTGTTAACCCGGACCGTGCAGCATTTCCAAGAATCCTGCAAATTTCCCCAAGTTGTTCATTAAATCGTTTTTCATAATTATTTTTTCTAAAATAAAATAATAAGTAATTTGCTACTAGAAGTAATAGTATTGGCAGCAACATTGCTATGTGGAATGGCATCCCGAATATGGAAAAAAACATTACAAGTAATGTGATATAGCCAGTAACCAATATTCCTAAATACTCCGAAGGCAACAATTTCAAATTTGCATTTTGCAGTTTATTACGTAATGCTTGGGAGGATTCCTGCTCATCAAAACGATCCCCCCATTTACTAATAAAGCTTTTCCGCTCTTCTTCTGGGTACCACTGTCTTACTATTTGTTTCCATTCTTTCTTTTGGGAGCGATAACCTAAGTAAAAATACACAAACAATAAAAGAGACAAAACTGCTAAACTATAAAGTATAGACACCGCTATGTTCATAGTCCACTTCCTCCTTTGGGGTGAAGAAATCCCTCTCCAATTCTATTCCAAAGATCTTAAGATGTGGTAAACATTTCGGGATTACCCCTGTTGGTGTGTAATCACCCCTTATATTTCCATCACTGTCTACACCTGTTCGTTGAAATCTGAATATGTCCCTTACTTCTATTTTGTTACCTTCTATTTTTTCAAGTTCTGATATGTTCGTGATCTTACGAGTTCCGTCGGTTAAGCGTTGAACCTGGACGATATAATCCAATGCTCCAACAATATAATCGCGAATTATATGTGTAGGTAAATCCATTCCTGCCATGACTACCATCCCTTCTACACGATTAATTGCATCTATTGGAGTGTTTGAGTGAACAGTTGTTAACGATCCTTCATGACCAGTATTCATTGCTTGGAGCATGTCAAATGCCTCTGCTCCACGAACCTCTCCAACTATAATCCGGTCGGGTCTCATCCGTAACGAGTTTTTGACCAAGTTCCGAATGGTTATTTCCCCACTGCCTTCAACGTTTGGGGGGCGGGATTCCATTCCAACAACATTGGATCTGTCAAGTTTAAGTTCTGCAGAATCTTCAATTGTTATTACCCTTTCACCATGTGGAATTGATTTTGCCAAAGCATTTAGCAAAGTAGTTTTACCACTTCCTGTTCCACCAGAGATTAATACATTTAATTTCGTTTCTACTAATACCTTCAAGAAGATAGACATTTTATTTGTGAACGTGTTGTATGTTTCTAGATCATCCATAGTAAATGGGGTTTTTCTGAACTTACGAATGGATATTATCGTACCCGCTAGACTAATTGGTGAAATTATTGCGTTCACACGGCTACCATCAGGCAATCTAGCATCAACCATTGGAGAGCTTTCATCAATTCTTCGACCAAGGGGGGCAACAACCCGGTCAACAATGTGACGCACATGGGATTCATCCTTAAAAGAAACGTTCGTCCGCTCAAGTCTACCGTTTCGTTCAACATAAACTTCTCTTGGGCTATTTACCAGAATTTCGGTAATGGAATCATCTTTTAAAAGGGGTTCCAACGGTCCGAATCCAACACTTTCATCAATAAGATTGGAAAGAAGTTTTTCTTTATCCTGTCTTGGTATGACTACTTTTTCCTCAGCCATAAACTGACTAACATATCGTTCAATTTTCAAACGTTTGTCTGACTCTTTTAAACTCGTAATTTGTTCCAGGTTAACTTCAGTTAAAAGTCTGGTTTTATAGTGTTCTACCAATTCATCTATATATCCGGAATTGGCGACAAAGCTAGCATCAATATCATTACGTGCATTGGCTTCTCCTTTATTTTGAAAAAGAGACATGATACCACCTCACCTGTTTATTATTTCAACATCGAATTTACCCATTTATGTATATCTTTAGCAACAGGAGTCAATTTCTTCTCTTGTACCTCCTTACGCAGTGTTTCACCTTGATTAATATATGACTGAACATTTTTAATATCCTTTCTAATTTCTGCAGCAATTGTGTAGGATACAAAACGGTCCATATCTTTCTTCGTCAATTCCTTATCTTTACCTTTAAAGTTCATTACAAGTTCAAGTCGATCATCTGTTATAATTCCTAATCTATTAAACAGATTTTCAACACCTTTTAATACTCTAATAGCTACTGTATCAATATCCATTACATAATAAATTCGGTATGCCTCTTCTAAAACGGTAAAAACCCGCTCATCAATCCAATTGGGTAAATCAACAATAATAAAATCATAGCTACGTTTACTGGCTCGTAAAAGTTTTATAATAAATTCATCATTGATTTTCTCGGCCATCTCGGCGTCTCTTGGACTTACCAGCACATTTAAGTCGGAGTGTTCTTCCTTTTCAGCAATGTTTCGCAAATGTGGTTCATTTAATTCATCAATTACCGGAAGCAAGTCGATTATTGATCGATTACTGTCTATGCCCAAAAATGTCTCAGCACCACCAAATTGTAAATTTAAATCTATAAATAATACTTTTGCTGTCGACTCTAATTTTAACGTCTGAGCAAATGTAGTACTTAATAGTGACTTTCCTGTTCCCCCGCTTCCGCTATAAAAGGCAAATATCTTACCTCCACCGCGTTTGAAGCTCTCAGTTTCATCAGCCTTTTCAATTCGTTGTTTCACTTCTCTTGCTAATATTTCAAGATGTTCTTGAAATATCAACTCCTCACCGGGAAACACATAATAATCAGAAATGCCCAGCCTTATTAATCCTCGTAGCAATTCAAAATCCTCTTCATCATTCAAACATATGATGGATGCATTAGGAGAGTCTGATAACACAACCTGTGCATCATCGACGGCTGAATTATTACTATTTAACAAAATGACAATTTGTGCGTTGTATTTTTTTAAATCTGTAGCAGCTATAAAATGGATCTGAAATGATTCATTTATATGTTCACCTAAAGACGAAATCAATTCCTCATTCTTTCCAATAACATAAATATCATTTACTTTAGCCATACGCTTCCTCCAAATACTGAAATAAATACACTATTCTTTTCTTATTCTTTATTATCCTTTTTTTCCTTTTCTGCATTTGCTTTCTTTTCTTTATCCTTCTCCGGTACTTCCTCTACTACTTGTTTGTTTTCAGCCTCAGTTTCTTCTTTATCTGCTCGCTTTTGCATTTGGCCAACATTTGATTTCACAATTCTTAGGCTATCGGCATAATTTTGCATATGTATAAGTTCTGGTACCTTTTCAAAAGGAATCTCTAACTGCACGCCAGAAAATTCCTTTTTTTGGGTAGCTACCCTGGCAACTTTTACGTCTTTCATGAAAACCTCAGTTACAGGCTCTTCTCCAAAGCTGCTTGAAATGATAATATCCACACGATCCAGCGCAAATAACTCTTGGTCAAAAAAAATTTTTTCGGAAGAATTCAACAATGTTATCAACCGATTATCTGTTTCCGTGATTGTTGAAGTTTTTTTCAATATACTTTTAGTAATAATCTCTCCAGATGACAGTGGTACAACAGATACTATATTTTTCAATGATTCAATATTTGTAATATGTTCATCACGTAAATATTTCTTTGGTATCTCGTCTGTAGTGATATCTTCTGGATTAATCATTGATCTTGAAGGAATATCGTTGTTAGCGACATAAACCTCCACAATGGTTCCAAGGTTACTGTTTAAGGCTTGAACTTTCTTTAATACAAGAAATCCAGAAACTAATGCTAATACAAGTGCGATTAGAAAAAATATAATTGCCTTCCGTTTCGATTCAAGCATTTATTGACCCTCTTTCTCTCTTCAATATATACGATTAAACATAAGTAATATATACAATACATCATTACATAAATACCAATTGTGTCAATATTGTTACAAATAATAAGCGTTACTGCTGAGTTATTAATACCTATAAATTTTGTAATAATTTCCAATTTGTTACCTAACAAATAAACAAATAATAGGTATAATTACCTAAAAGTATCCAATTAAATGTAAATAATTGTTAACTAACTAGTTATTATTATTTATTTATTCAAATTATTAAATAATTGCCTTTTATCTTAAATTCAAACTATTTTTATAGTCGAAATTAACCATTTATATTGGATTAAATTAACATGATATTTTAATACTAAGTTGCAGAGATTAAAAAAGAAAGGATGATGTTGCGTGTCAAAGAAAGATAAGAAGAAGTATAGTAATTTTTCAAATGTTAATAACCAGAACAACTTAATACCTGAAGAATTTCCTGAAGGACCTTTTGGATCTGCTATTAATGATGAGGAACCAGTCTTTAGTAAGTCAACACCATGGGAAAAGGGTCAACGCCGTCAGAGTGCGTTTGTTTATCCAGACAAAGAGCAACATGAAGACTTGCCAAGACAAACACCTGGTGCGCATCCTATTCATGATGAACCAGGCGATGTTCGCCCAGAAGAAGAAAAGCAGTAGTTCCTTTTGGAACTACTGCTTTTTTTAATCAATTTTTTTTATAATAAAATAAGCACAGCCAAAATTACAATACTCGTACAAATAGTCATCTAATGTACTTATTTTCGTATCGAATGCAGCTTTTGAGTTTTGGTCATCATAAAAGCCCTTAAGTCGAAGCTGCTCATATCCCCAGTCCCCAACTATAAAATCATACTTTGACAATATGTCTGAAAATCGTTCATTAAATTTTTCCTCTTGGAAAGCATCTTTTATATTTTCTATAATTTCGTATTTTTTCCCTTGAATTTCAATCAATTAAGTCACCCCACTTGTGCTGACTATAGTTTATCACATCCATGCAATTAACAACCACCAATTTTTACAATAATTTGGTGAATGATTTCGTCACAATACAACAAACTAAGGTTATGTGAAATTACTTTAGGAGGAGAATTATGAACAGGAAACTTTTTCTATCTTATTTTATAATTGTAACTTTCGTACTTACAGGATGTGGTGATACAGAAAACACTTCAGACGAACGGGAGCAGATGACTGATGAACTGGACCCGGCTCAGGAAAACCAACCTGCTAACCCTGCCGGTGATAACAAATTAGGTTATGTACGATACACGAAAGATCAATTGAACAATGATCCTGAAAAAAATCACTCCGTAACCATCGATCGAACAAAGATGGCTAATATGATTACTCGAATCATATTGCGGAATGATGGTTTTGAAGAAGTTGCTACTCTCGTAACTGATGAAGAAGTGCTTATCGCGTATTCTAAAAGTGAGGAAATGGACTCCATGAAAGCAGCAGATATGGCCAAAAAATCAGCTGTTTCTGTAATGCCTGGGTACTTCGATATTTATGTATCTGAAAATGAGTTACTGATGCAGGATATACAAAGTCTCCATAATTCAAGTGTTCAAGATAATAATTATGACAATACAATAAACCGGATAATTAAAGAGATGAAGAAATCACCACAGGGGATGGGAGAATAAATAACTGCTGATTACTATAGTAGAACACTAAGGAGGTGAAACGTCCATGTCGGTGAAACTATATACACTTCTGTTACCAATTTTAATGATTGGATTATACTGCGGAGGACAGGAGATACTGGCAGAAGAGCAGTTATATGATGAACGTATGGCATTATACAAAAAAACCGAGGCATTGACGCAAGTCCCCTGGTATTATATAGCAGCAATCGATCAATATGAACGGAATAGCAAGAAAGATGACTCCGAAGAAAAAGTAGTATCAATAACAATTCCGGATGAACTCTGGTACGGTCTTGGAAATACTTCCTTGATTAAAGATGAAGATATTATACAATTTTTTCACGGAAATGGAAAAGACGGAAATGGAGATAATAAGGCTAATCCAAAACAGCCTGAAGATGTTCTGTATACGATGGCTAATATAATTTTGGAATACGGACCAGCTAAAGATGAAGTGAAAATTGCACTCTGGAATCACTATAAACGGGACCTTACAGTTCAAACCATCATGAATACAGCTAAAGTATTCCGTAAGTTCAAGAGTATTAATCTGACAGATCGCGATTTTCCGGTTTCGCTAAACTATAATTACAGTTATCGAAGTACATGGGGAAACAGACGGGGTTTTGGTGGTTTAAGAATCCACGAAGGAACAGATATCTTTGCTGGATATGGAACTCCTGTTAAATCCACAACATACGGCGTTGTTGAATTAAAAGGCTGGAACCTGTATGGAGGATGGAGAATTGGTATTCGGGATATATACAATATTTATCACTACTATGGTCATTTAAGCGGGTATGAGGATGATATTAAGGTCGGACAAGTAGTGAAACCCGGAGATGTTCTTGGCAGTGTTGGCTCAACTGGATATGGGCCACCCGGAACCTCAGGTAAATTTCCGCCACATTTACATTATGGAATGTATAAAGACAACGGTTATAGCGAATTTTCGTTTGATCCATTTCCGTACTTACGTAAATGGGAGAAAATGGCGAAGGATAAAAGCTAACATAAACAAATTAGAGCCTCTACCGAATACGGTAAAGGCTCTTAATAATTTATTACTTATTGTTGTTTGGATTTCTTCACAGCGTTTGTGATACTAGCTGCTAATCCTCCCCAAATAATTACCATACCAAGGATCATAACGAATATCGCTCCACCACTCATTTTGTTACCCCTCCCCAGTTTTCTTTGATTCTTCTTCTGCAGATTCTGGCGATTTCCATTTCGTTAATGCTAACAGGACACCAATTACTAATGCGCCAGCAGCAACAAACCATCCTCCAAACAGGATAAACGTATCAGAATAGTTTCCATAGTTACCCGTTTCTGTTTCAAATAGTTTCATTAGATTCTGCTTAAACAAGCCAAACATTGTATATCCTAGTACAAGTGGTGTAATAACACTTAAACTTAGTGTCCACCACCAGCCAAGCTTAATATCTGAAATTTCATTTGCATGTTCCTTGAAATCTCCTAGTTTACGCAAGAACCATGCTATTACCACTACCTCAACAAGTCCAATGAAAGCTACACCAAACTGGTTAATAAAGTAATCAGCAGCATCCAGGAAGCTTAATCCGCCCTGTGTTGCAAATAATAATGAGATTATTGCCGCAGTTCCACCACCGAATAATACAGCCTTTGAACGTGATATATTGAATTTATCTACTAAACCTGCAACATATGTTTCGGTAATTGACATAAGTGACGATAAGCCGGCAAGCACCAGCGAAGCGAAGAACAGGAATCCGAATAGTTCATTTAGTGCAGGGAATTCATTTATAATTGCCGGGAAAACGACAAATGCTAAACCAACCCCACCAGAAACAACTTCATCTACTGCTACTCCTTGTTGATTCGCCATAAAACCTAAGACTCCAAATACTCCAATACCAGCTAGTAACTCAAAACTGGAGTTTCCGAAACCAACAATGAAGGCATTATTTGTTAAATCAGTTTTCTTCGGTAAATAACTTGAATACGTAATCATAATAGCGAATGCAATAGATAAACTGAAGAATATTTGCCCATAAGCAGCTACCCAAACATCAGGATCTCCAATTTTACTAAAATCAGGTGCAAAGAATGCCTCAAGACCATCAATTGCTCCAGGTAAAGTGATTGCACGAATTACAATAATAAGAAAAATAATTACCAATGCTGGTATAAAAATCCGGTTTGCAAGCTCAATACCCTTTTTAACACCTTTGAACAGGATACCTAGTACGACTGCCCAAACAATGATTAAAGGAATTAACACTCCTGGAACGAAACTGCCTGTCTGACCAGGGTCAACAGTTAGGTTCAAATAATCGGTAAATAAGAATGCCTCTGTGTCTGAACCCCAATTCAAGTTGAATGAGAATATCGAATAAGACATAGCCCAAGCAATAATAACTGAGTAATAGGTCGATATGACGAAGGCAACTAACACTGCCCACCAACCAATAAATTCTGATCCTTTACTCATTTTTTTGTAGGTTAACGGTGCAGAACCACGATATTTGTGACCCATAGTGAATTCCATAATTAAAATTGGAATACCTGCTGTTAATAAAGCAATTAAGTATGGTATAAAAAACGCACCACCACCACTTTCATACGCTGTTGCCGGGAACCGCCAAATATTTCCCAGACCAATTGCGGATCCAACAGCAGCAAAGATAAAACCTGCTCTTGTCCCCCATTGAGAACGATTTTCCATTTCTAGACCTCCTCTTTTTCCTTCCTTGTTACGTCCTAAGTATATGTATGAGGGTAACAAGGAATGTTTAAAATCTTTATTTTATTCTGATATTGATGTTTGTATTATAACGGTACTTTTTGACTATGTCAAAGCAATAATCATATTTTCTGTATTCACTTTATTTACGTTAAATGAGATCCTCCAATAATACACGTAAAAAAGGCCATCACGAATCATATTTATACTTATCATGATGACCTATTTTACCCGGATTTACTATATTCTTTTGTTAATAAACTGGATAACAAATCCAACCAAAAATACTACAATTAATGCAGCAAACAAAGCAAGAACTACTTGATTCGTTATACCAATTATTAAGTAACCAATAGCTGAAGCAAATGCCGCGATAAAAGCATATGGAAGCTGTGTCAAAACGTGATCAATGTGGTTACTGCCAGCACCTGTGGATGATAATATAGTCGTATCTGATATTGGCGTACAGTGATCTCCAAAGACAGCCCCCGCCAATACAGCTGATAGTGCCGGAAGTAACATGGAAACGTCTGTTATAACTGCAACTTCTGCTGCAATTGGCAGCATAATTCCAAATGTTCCCCATGATGTACCTGTTGCTAATGCCATCAGGCCTGCAATAATAAAGAACAACAGTGGTAATAATGCTGAACTGATTGAAGCATCGCTAACAATCTGTGCTAGATATTGACCTGTTTCAAGTGCCCCAATTACAGAACCAATCATCCAGGCAAGCAGCAATATATAGATTGCTGGGAGCATTGTTTTGATGCCCTCGAACAGAATTTTTCCCCAACTAGCTTTTGGTTGTCCTTGCTGGAGATGGAATATTAATGCGGTTAATACTGACGCAACTCCTCCAAGAAATAATGAAAGGTTAACATTCGTATTTGCAAAGGTTGTTAAAATCGTAACCTCAGCGCCACTTGCATTCATTCCTGTTAAAACCATTGCCGTAACAGTAGCAACAATTAAAACACCAATTGGAGCTAATAAGTGGTAAATTCTCCCCTGTTCATGTGGTTCAAAAGCATCACCAAGATCTCCCGGAACGTTATTTTCACCCGGTTTAAGCAACTTCCCTTCCGTTTTAGCCCGGTCTTCATGTACACGCATTGCCCCAATATCGATCTTAAGAAATGCTACTAAAAATACCAAAAGTACAGCTGAAAGTGCATAAAAGTTAAGCGGAATCATGGTGATAAACGCTTCAAGTGGTTGAATATTAGTTATTTCATTTGCAGCGAAAAGCCCGCCGATAATACCAATAATATAAGCACCCCAGCTTGATATAGGTGATATCACAGTCACTGGTGCAGATGTCGAATCAATAAAGTATGCAAGCTTTGCCCGTGAAATTTTATGCCTGTCTGTTAATGGTCTTGCAATTTGCCCGACAGCCAGACTATTGAAGTAATCATCTATAAAAATAATTAGCCCCATAATCGCTGTCATTACTTGAGCACCTTTACGTGTCCTAACCCTATTAATCATCAAGTCTCCAAAGGCTCTGCTTCCTCCCGACGCTGTCAAAAATGCTGTCAGCATCCCTAGAAGTAATAAAAAGCTCAATAAATAAATATTTCCAATGTTAACCGATCCATCCAAAATAAAAATATTATAAAAAATTATACCTATTTCCTGAATAGAATCGATTACTGCAAAATCATGAATAAATAAGGATCCGACAATTATTCCTGCCCCCAACGACAGTAGTACTTTCCTCGTTAGTAAAACTAGTACTAGCATAATAATTGCTGGAATGATTGAAAAAATTGTTCCTTCCATGTACCTCTTCCTCCATTTCTTTGATGAAGTGCATGATGTCAGAGATCTGATGTGAGTATATTAGCATATCGCCAGAAGTTACTAGCGATAGCCCTCGTAATACTGTTATAGTCTTCTAAAAGTAGGGCTCTTTTCTGAAGTCTTGTTGCTTTTTATTCTCCGGAGTCGACATAAACTGCAACGTAACTGCTAGAATAATCTCTATAAACTTTCGCCCCGCTGTCCGGGGTCGCTACGGACTAGTGTAGCCATCACAAATTTATTCTATAGCAATTCTTACTCCAGTCAACAGCGGAGGAAAATACACGTAGACTCCTGTGGGCGCTGTGGCCTAGATGAGACTACGCAGCGACGTAGGAGCAAGGAGGGACATCAGCCGGCTTAGGTGCGCAAAGTGTATTTCCGGAGCGTCATCATAGCACTCAAACTTTTTAGAAAACAGCCTTAAGAAAAAAAGACGCAAAAAAGCAATGATAGAAAATAACCTACCATTGCTTTTACAGTATACGTTATCCTCCATTTCGATCAGTAGTTCTCCATGCACTAAGTATTAGCATGGCAGTATATCTTTTATTCAAAAACATACCAGCAATAATGACTTGACTATCATTATGCTTCGGCAAAAAACCCTTTCATCTATCGTCATTGATGTCAACCTCTAACAAATTACTTATGTTTTTTGCGCCTCTACCTCACCGATCTGATAAGGTTAGCCATATTTATTTTTCCTAAAATATTATACCAGTTTATTCATCATCCTTCAAGGAGTTTTTTGGAATTGAAATTGATGGGTTACCCGATCCACCACTGCTAAAGAATTCAGGTACATCACCCATAATAACTCGTTTATCAATGTAGATTTTATTTTGTACCTCTGTCACATCTGTCGTAAATGGTACAATAATCTGTACATCCGCTTCGACCATGATATAAATAGTCAGCACCGTTCCATTAAGCCCAATAGGTTGTTGCTCTGTAATGACATCTGTACGGACTGCTCCAGTAAGTTGAAGGTTTACGGGAACTTTCGGCCCTAAATTAGC
This sequence comes from Virgibacillus sp. L01, assembly GCF_052246775.1. Classification (NCBI taxonomy): domain Bacteria; kingdom Bacillati; phylum Bacillota; class Bacilli; order Caryophanales; family Bacillaceae; genus Virgibacillus; species Virgibacillus sp. L01. The sequence goes on from NZ_JBQQCP010000013.1 coordinate 60,767, forward strand.
AAGCACAGTATTACCGGTTGCCTGACCAATTGGAATCTCAACAACTGTAGGGTCTTTTTTAGGAAGATCTCCTGCACTTCCATCGTATTCAGGAGTTTCATGAAGTGACTCTTCATATTTAGGCTGTCTGCCTTCATTCATACTGATAAAAAATTCCTCAACACGGTCAGTTGCGACTCGATTAATTTCACTAATCACCGATTGATTCCATCCGACCGTCGTTATATTCCCTTCATTATCTTCCGTCATTGATATGATATCCTCAAATCGGTAATCCTCCGCAAATCTCACTGCCGAGTTTATCGCTCTAGTTCCGAATTCGGTTGTTTTGTTTTCGGCAATTGTCATTAATGGGTCTTTGATTCCCTGATCAATTATCCATATACTGAAGACAACCATAAAACTGAACAATACTGTAGTTATGACCATAATATTTTTCACGGGAGGTGGTGTCCGTGGGTTCCTTTTTCTCCTGATGATGGGCTGCTTCAACATAAAAACCCCCTTATAAAACAACTTATGCTTGTTTAAAGGAGGTTAGAATTTAATATTATTCAATTATGATTCCAGATTGCACGACGTAATTGTTACATTTAATGTTGATGCCAAATCAATTTCATATGGTTCAACTTCCTTGCAGTTTTCCTTAAAAACTCTGATAATAGGTCGATCACACAGGTTTTTGTTCTGTTTTGAAACAATTCCGTTTCTGCCGTCACTTAATTTGACAGTCAGGCCGTTTGGGTATACAGCCACACTTTTTTTGAATGCTTCAACCATCTCTTTATCAAATAAATTAGTTGCACCAGCGTATAACACTTCTAAGCCTTCGTGCGGCAGCTTGGCATCTCGATATACCCGGTTACTGGTTACAGCATCGAAAACATCAGCGACACTGATAAGTTTTGCGTATTTATGCATTTGATTTCCCTTAATACCACGTGGATAACCAGATCCATCTAGACGTTCATGATGCTGAAAAGCGCAATGAGCTACTAATAATGGTAGATCCAATTTCTTTCTTAAAAAGTTAAATCCGAGTTGAGTATGTTCTTTTATAACTTGGAATTCCTCATCATTCAAGGCTTCAGGTTTCTGCAATATGTCCTGATCGATGAATACTTTACCAATATCATGCAGCATTGCACCTGCACCAATTTCTGACAATTCCTTTTCCGAAAGGCCCAATTCAATTCCTATTGCAATGGAATATATCGTTACATTAATAGAGTGCTGAAATATGTAATCATCCGTCACAAAAATATCGGCAAGAAATGATATGGTGTCTGAATTGTTTTGCATCTCGTCCATAATCTGCTTTATAATATCGGTAAGTTTTCTTTCCTGTTTATTTAATATGTGGGAATTATTCATAAATCCTTCTTGTTTCATCTCTGAGAATGTTTCTTTTATTGTATTGGATGCCTCCATCCGTAATTCCTCTGAGATTGGAGATTCAATATGAATATCGTCCGTTAATCCATCTTTTATGTAAATATATGTTATACCTTGATTAAGAAGTCGCCTGATAGCTCTCTCTGTTAAGTTTAAATCCTTCTGTATTAACACTTGTCCATTATCATTGTATATGGTTTGAGCAAGAGTTGTACCGGGTTGAATAGATTTTGTGCTTACAAGTCTCATATATGAACTCCCAACTTTACCTTGTCTAACATTTTTCGTTAAAATTCGACAAACATTCATTAAAATAATACCAAAATATGCCCGAAATTGCTATTAAAATTTAAAAATATGCCTTCCGCGTTGGAAGACATATCGCTATGATATTTTGTCTAAGGCTTCCTTACCTATCATTCCTGATTCCCAGCCATATACTTTGGAGGCCTCGGTAATCTTCTCCAATGGTGCATTTAATAATTCATCAATGGTTTTGACACCTACTGCACGCCCTGCTATTACTTTTCTGTCCGCAAGCACATTATTTAATAAATCTACATCCAATGCACCACACATAATGTAACCTACCTCATTGGAGATCATTAATAAGTTTGTTTTAGGTAGTTCTACCGTAATCGCAGTAAAAAACATTCCGTTCACTTCTAAAGGATTTACAGTAATCATTTAACGTTTATTCCTCCCTCATAATGTACACGATATCTTATGCACTGGGGAGGTTCTTTGTCACACAAAATCATTACGCAAAGTCTGTGCTAATAAATCACGTAGAAATTCGGGTAAATAGTATTTCTTTGTTTCGGATTTAGCTACTTCCGGCAACAAACGTCCAAACGTAAAAGTGTCTGCTGTTGCAACTGTGTAGGATTTATTTTGATCTAAGGCTTCACCATTCCAGGTGACTTGTTTAACGTATTCATGTCCATCTTCCCTAAAGAACGTATCTACGTGTAAATTGGAATAAATCATTCGTCCAATTACTTCACCCCGAAAACCAAATCCTTTCAGTTTAAGCTCCGTTAATTCTTTTGTAAAGGAAGCCCGAACTACCTCAAGTAACTCGTCACCCTTTAATTCTACAACACACGGATTTATCGGGTGTGGACATATTCGATGAATATCTTTATAGGTGATATTACCTGCTGGAAATTGGTCCAGTAGCACGCCGGCGTTCAGCATCGCAACATCTGCATTAGTCCATTCTCGTAAAGTGTCTGTAAGTTTTTGCATTACTTTTGTATGTCTAAACCACTTTATTTCGATAGTATTATCAAGATGAATTACAGTCTCGCCAAGTATTTCATCTGTTTTCTCCATCAGCTCATTTAAGGTCTTTTCAGTATGGAGGTCTTTAGCCATATGGGTTATATCTTTTGTATATGCTTCTTTATTAACCAGTTTTTGAAGTGAATGATCCCATGTTAAAATAACTTCACCAACAAATGCACAGTGTTTGCCAGCAGCAGTTATAATTGTATCGTTGATCAATTCTCCAGTACGAAATAAATGATGTGTATGACCACCAATAATAACATCGATATCATCGAATCTGCGGGCAATTTCCTGATCCTCCGTAATGCCAAGGTGTGACAATAAAATAATGACATCCGTTGACTCTTTCAACTTTTCCACATGCTTTTCCAACACCTGAACAGGAACAGAAATATGCCAATCGAGCAGCTCATAAAATGCATTGAATGGAGCCGTCAATCCAATAACACCAATTTTAACACCATTAATGGACTTTATTTCTACGGTAGGCTGCAGCCAATCTGGTTCGTTGTTAGTTATGCTTTCCATATTCGCACATACTACCTGAAAATCGGCTTCATCATATAGATTGTGCAAGTCATCATGTGCCAAGGTTATCCCTTCATTATTGCCAATTGTAGCCAGATCATAACCCACATCATTCATTAGACTTACGTTTGCTTTTCCCATAAATGCTTCCGCAATCGGATCCACACGATCTACATGATCCCCAATATCGATTAACCAGCATGAATTATTCTCAGCTTGTTTCCGTTCTTTTTCTTCTTTTAAATAACCGGCGACGCGAGACCAGTTTTCAAAGTAGCTATGTAAATCATTTGTATAATAAAAGTAAATTTTTTCCTGCATATGATATACTCCTTACATTATTCCTTCAATTATCAGTCGAACTCCAATTATAATTAGAATAATTCTTAAAAACCACTCTAATATATTACCTGTAATTTTCTGATTTACTTTAGCACCAATTGTACCGCCTATCCAAGCACCAGGAATAAAAAAGAATACATACTCCCAAGCAATATGTCCAAGAGCAATATGTGTGCTTGCACTAATGATGCTGATGAATAATATCATAAACATTGATGTTGCTGTGGCTATATGTACGGGTAACCCGAATAACAGAATCATCGCGGGGACCATTACAGAGCCCCCACCTATACCAAATAGGCCTGATAATATACCAACAATTAATGAAATTGTAAATGCTGGCCAAAAAGATACGTTGTAATGAAATGTCTCATCATTCTCATCATTTGATCCAGATGCAGGCTGTTTTCGTTTTATTAAAAATGATAATGATAAGGTGATCATTAATAAACCAAAATACAATGTAAATTTATCTGAGTCCACGAACTGATTTAACCATGAACCAAAAATACCACCAGGAATGCTGCCCGTCAAAAGCAGCAGTCCTATTCGGTAATTAACTCTTCGTTTCTTATAATAAGCAACAGTAGATGAAAAAGCAGTAAAAATCATAGCAATTAAGGATATACCTACAATTATTTGCGGTGTTGCCCATGCAAATAAATCAGACGTTTGGTACATAAATAACAGGATGGGAATTAAAATGATTCCGCCACCTAATCCAATAAGGCTTCCAATAAATGCTGATACTACAGCAATCAAAACACAAATAATATAAACCAAACACTATCCCCTCAATCTTGTACGCTTCTATCACAATAGTAGCATTGATTAAGGATGAAATACATAATTATGCTGTTGATATCTGTTGAAATTTCTACTTACCATTGAAGTATTCCTTCTACTACTATTATCGAAACTGATATGAAAAAAGTGCCATTAAAATAAATTTAATTTTGATGCCACTTTTGGGCTCCGACATTCGATATTAGGTGTAGAAGAGTGTTTAGCTATACTACGTGCTGAGGTTACAGAAGGAAAAAATGTATTTTGAAAAGTATGGAACAAAGATAGGAATACGCACCCTCGCCAGCAGTGGAAATATGCGAGACTCCTGCGGGCAAGGAACGAGCAGAGGAGGTTCGACACTTCCCCGCGGAAAGCGAATATATTTCTACTGGTCACAAACATCTAACTGCAACCTCTACAAATAAAATGTTCTCAAAAAAAGAACTCCAAATTCTGCATGTTTTTGTGTATATAAAAAAGCAATTATGAATTTGGTTAGAGCAAAATAAAACCCGTTTACGTTATAGTGGAGATACAATAGATTGGCTTCACATGGGGGTTTAGGCACACTTATCTTTTCAGGAAACTTCCTGAAAAGGAGGTGTTGCGTATGGGTGTTGATGCGGTATTAACGTTAATGATATCTTTCGGGATGTTGATCGCGTTTATTATGTCGGACAATAACCATATTAGAAAACTTGGCTTATCGCCAAGCTTTAATGGCGAAAGCCTTAGTTGTACTTATGCAGTAAGAAAGCATTTGTACTTTCTTAAACTGCAAAAATAATCCCTCATGTGCTTTTGCAGGCTAATTGAGGGATTATATTCCTTAAATTGTGCCTACCCCTTTTGATGGGGATAGTCTATTGGAACCATTCCATGTATGCTGCATGGGACGGTTTTTAATCTAATATGTTTTTTCTAAAATTATTATACCACGAATTCACGTTGATTAATAAATTGGGCTTATCGCCAAGCTTAGTTGACTTATGCAGTAAGAAAGTATTTTGTATGAAAATACCTCGATAACTTGATTTTAGCGGACACAGCAGACGCTATTTCTATATAAAAGTGACCTTCTCGAAGTTATCCGGACACAGAAGCCCTTATTATACATATTTCATGGTTATTTGACTGTATTTGTGTGAAATAAGGTCCTTGGTGTCCGCTAACCTCAAATTCTGTTATATGAAAAATAATTTTCATATTAGATGGTGGCTGTGCATTCAACAGCTATGGTGGTTTCTTATCTGCTAATAAAGCCTTGATATGACATTGTCATATCAAGGCTTTCGTCAGTTTAGCCGATTGAACCTTCCATTTCGAATTTGATTAGGCGGTTCATTTCTACGGCATATTCCATTGGAAGCTCTTTTGTAAATGGCTCAATAAAGCCCATTACAATCATTTCAGTAGCTTCTTCTTCACCAAGTCCTCTACTCATAAGGTAGAACAGTTGCTCTTCAGAAACTTTAGAAACTTTTGCTTCGTGTTCCAAGGAAATATTGTCATTATTAATTTCGTTATATGGAATTGTATCTGATGTTGATTCGTTATCCATAATTAACGTATCACACTCAATGTTAGAACGTGAACCGGATGCTTTACGTCCAAAATTAACAATACCGCGATATGATACTTTACCACCTTGTTTTGAAATTGACTTCGAAACGATTGTGGAAGAAGTATTTGGTGCAAGGTGATGCATTTTAGCACCCGCATCCTGATGCTGTCCACGACCGGCAATCGCAATTGAAAGTGTATTACCACGTGCGCCTTCACCTTTTAATATGATAGATGGGTACTTCATTGTTAATTTAGACCCAATGTTACCATCAATCCATTCCATTGTTGCATTTTCATCCGCAGTTGCACGTTTAGTAACCAAGTTATAAACGTTATTTGCCCAGTTTTGGATTGTTGTGTAACGGCAATATGCATCTTTATGAACAAAGATTTCAACGACAGCACTGTGCAGTGAATTCGTTGTATAAACCGGTGCTGTACAACCTTCAACATAGTGTACAGATGAACCTTCATCAGCGATGATGAGTGTACGTTCGAACTGTCCCATATTTTCCGAATTTATGCGAAAATATGCTTGTAGTGGTGTTGTTGTTTGCACGCCCTTTGGAACATAAATGAATGATCCGCCAGACCATACAGCTGAGTTTAAGGCAGAAAATTTATTGTCTGAAGCCGGAATAACTTTTCCGAAATATTGTCTGAAAAGATCTTCATTTTCCTTGAGTGCAGTATCCGTATCCTTAAATACGATACCCATATCTGACAAATCCTGTTTTAAGCTGTGGTATACTACTTCAGATTCATACTGTGCGGATACACCAGCTAGATACTTTTGTTCTGCTTCTGGAATACCTAACTTATCAAACGTTTGTTTAATCTCATCAGGTACCTCATCCCATGATTTTTCCGTTTTTTCGGATGGCTTAACGTAGTAGATAATCTCATCAAAATTCAATTCAGAAAGATCTCCACCCCATTGCGGCATTGGCATCTTATAGAACTGATTCAATGCCTTCAGACGATAATCCAGCATCCATTGAGGTTCATCTTTCATTCTTGAGATTTCTTCAACTACCTCTTGCGTAAGTCCTTTTCCAGAGCGGAAAACCGAAACGTCTTTATCATGAAAGCCATATTTATACTCTTCCATTTCTGGCATTTGTTTTGCCATGTAAAAAACCTCCTTTAGGTGTTTTGGGACGTACTAGTACCGATACTGATACGACATTTGCGTAATAATCGGCATTATCTCCATCATCCATTAGCTACCTACTATTCTTGAACACCTTTTTCCATAGCCTTCCAAGCAAGGGTTGCACATTTGATTCGTGCTGGAAATTTGGAAACACCTTGTAATGCTTCGATATCACCAAAATCTGTGTCACCTAAATCATCCATCTCTTCACCAAGCATCATTTGTGAAAAAGCTTTCGACATTTTCAATGCGTCATCAAGTTTTTTTCCTTTAACAGCTTGTGTCATCATGGATGCAGATGACATACTGATTGAACAACCTTCACCATCAAACTTGGCATCCTGAACAACTCCATTTTCTACTTGTAATTGAAGCTGAATCCGATCACCACATGTTGGGTTATTCATATCAACAGTTAGCGCGTCACCTTCAACTGCGCCCCTGTTTCTTGGATTCTTATAGTGATCCATGATTACCTGTCTATATAATGTATCAAGGTTGTTAAAAGACATCACCAAAATACTCCTTTGTTTTCAAAAGTCCATCGACTAAGCGATCAATATCTTCTTCTGTATTGTATAAATAAAAACTTGCACGTGCTGTGGCTACTACATCAAGCCATTTCATTAGCGGCTGTGCACAATGATGTCCCGCACGAACAGCTACACCTTCTGAATCAAGAACTGTGGCAGTATCATGTGGATGAACATCATCTAAGTTGAATGTAACTAATGCTGCACGTTTTTCAGGGCCATATATGGAAATTCCATCAATTTTTCGTAAGTTTTCGAGTGCATAATCAGCTAACTTTTGTTCATGTGCTGTAATATTTTCTAACCCAACATCATTCAAAAAGTCGATTGCTGCACCTAACCCGATTGCACCAGCTATAATAGGCGTACCACCTTCAAACTTCCAAGGCAATTCTTTCCATGTTGAATCGTAGAGATTAACAAAATCTATCATTTCTCCACCGAATTCCACTGGCTCCATTTCTTCAAGAAGTTCTTTCTTACCATACAATACCCCAATACCAGTTGGTCCACACATTTTATGACCTGAGAATGCGTAAAAGTCACAATCCATTTCTTTTACGTCAATCTTCATATGTGGTGCACCCTGAGCACCGTCGATTACAATAACTGCACCATTTTGATGAGCAATTTGTGCAACTTCCTTAACTGGGTTAACTGTTCCAAGTACATTGGATACATGTGTAACAGCAACTACTTTTGTATTATCTGTTATTGTCTCACGTACATCGTCCAATGTAAACGTCCCATTAGCCTGTAATGGTATATATTTTAATGTTGCACCTGTAGCTTTAGCTGCTTGCTGCCACGGTATAATATTACTGTGGTGTTCCATTGGAGTGATTACAATTTCGTCTCCAGCTTTCAAATTGGCACGCGCATAGCTATAGGCAACTGTGTTGATTGATGTCGTTGTACCACGTGTAAAAATAACTTCTGCAGTACTATTCGCATTAATAAAGCGTCGTACCTTTTCACGAGCACCTTCATATTTGTCAGTAGCCCGAGTACCCAGTGTATGAACACCGCGATGCACATTTGAGTTATCCTGTCGATAATATGCATCGACGGCTTCTATTACTTGCAATGGTTTTTGTGATGTTGCAGATGAATCTAAATATACTAAAGGATGGCCATTCACTTCCTGATTTAATATCGGGAATTGCTGCCGTATGGCGTTTACATCCATTAGTATACCTTCCTTTCAATTACTTGCGTTAACTGTTCCTTAACTGAAGCAATTGGCAGTTGATTAACAACTGGCGCTAGGAAACCATGAATGATTAAACGTTCTGCCTCTTTTTGTGTAATCCCGCGGCTCATCAAATAATACAATTGAAGTGGATCAACACGGCCAACAGAGGCTGCGTGACCTGCTGTTACATCATCTTCATCAATAAGAAGAATTGGGTTAGCATCCCCGCGTGCTTTTTCACTTAGCATTAAGACGCGTGATTCCTGTTCAGCATTTGATTTTGATGCACCATGTTCAATTTTCCCAATACCATTAAATATAGATGTTGCACTATCTTTCATAACACCGTGCTGTAAAATATGTCCTTCTGACTGCTTGCCAAAGTGGACAATTTTTGCTGTGAAATTCTGTGTTTGTTTTCCACGACCAACTGACACAGTTTTCGCATTTGATTCAGAATTGTCACCAACTAAGTGTGTAACATTTTCTGAAACAGTATTCCCATCATTCATTTGACCCAGTGCCCAATCAATTTTGGCATCGCGATAAGCAACACCTCGGCGATTAATATACGAAGTTGTTCCAGCAGCAAAATTGTCAACCGCACCAAATGAAATTTGTGCATTGTTATGCGCAACAACTTCCGTAACAATGTTTGCTACTGTTTCTTCTTCTTTATTTTGTGATACATAATTCTCAACATATGTTAATGAACTATTATCATCAGCAACAACCAATACATGATTAAACATTGCTGCTTCAGGGTCTTCCTGCCAAAAAATCACCTGTAATGGTTCTTCCAGCTGTACATTTTTAGGAACATATACAAATACGCCGCCGTTCATCAATGCTGCGTGAAGTGCAGTTAGACGATGCTCATCAACAGAAACTGCATCCTTCATATAATAACGTTTAACCAAGTCTTCATGCTCACGTAGCGCCGTAAAGATATCAGTAAATATAACACCCTTATTTTTCAGTTCTTCATTGAGGGAAGCATATGCAACCGTGTGATTGCGCTGTATGACCAGGTTTTTCTGTGTATTTTCTTTATCAATAAAGTCCTGTATATCCACTGGTAGATCACCTAATGATGAAATCTTCTCACCTTGAGCTGCCTCATGTTTAAATTTACTGAAATTCCATCTGCCTATCTTCGTTTTATCAGGCTTAGGCATCTCAAGATTATCAGCTTGTTCCAAAGCTTGAAGACGTAATGATTTCATCCATTCTGGTTCATTATTATTTTGTGAAAACTGGCTGATATAATCTTTGTCGTATGGTAACTTTGTTTCAACAGTCATATAACCCCTCCTAACTTTACGCTTTTTGCTCAATTGATACGTCTTCAATACCAAGTTCTTCTTTAATCCAGTCATAACCTTCCGCCTCAAGACGCTTTGCTAATTCAGGCCCACCCGATTTAACAACACGGCCTTGCATCATAACATGCACTTGGTCTGGTGTAATATAATTAAGTAAACGCTGATAGTGTGTAATGATCAAGCAACCAAAATTATCGTCACGTAGTTTATTAATTCCTTTGGACACTACTTTTAATGCATCAATATCCAATCCTGAATCAATTTCGTCTAAAATCGCAATTTCAGGCTTAATAAGCATTAGCTGAAGAATCTCATTACGTTTCTTCTCCCCACCTGAGAATCCTTCATTTAAATAGCGCTGTGCCATGTTTTTGTCGATTTCTAGATGGTCTAAGGCATTATCCATTTCCTTAATGAATTTCATTAGAGAAATTTCATCGCCTTCTTCACGGCGAGCATTTATAGATGAACGAAGAAAATCAGATGTTGTTACACCACTGATTTCACTAGGATATTGCATTCCAAGAAATAGCCCTGCACGTGCGCGCTCATCCACTTCCATTTCCAATACGTCCTCACCGTCAAGATGTACACTTCCTTCAGTGATTTCAAATTTCGGGTGACCCATAATTGCTGATGCAAGTGTTGATTTTCCAGTACCATTTGGTCCCATTACTGCGTGGAACTCGCCACCCTTTATCGTAAGGTTTACACCTTTTAATATCTCGTTACCTTCAATTGAAACATGAAGATTTTTAATTTCTAGCGTTGATCCTGCCATGTCGATACCTCCAATTACTATTATTGTGCTTATTTTTTCAAATGGATATTACATCCATTCTCAATTTATTCTCATTATAATCTTAAAGCATTTCGAATTTATTATCAACTCATTCACATGAATAAGCCAACGTAGATGTTAACTGATTATAGGAACGTTTTTTTTTGAGAAAAATCATAAATTTTCTTTATATTATATGCAATAACTGAGAATGTACTTTCTGCATACCATTAACTTATTTCTGGTATTGTCCTACTGACGGTTAAAAAAATGCTTTATCGTTATCAGGACTTTTCTACATTATTACTTCCACAAACTCCCGTATAGGCTTAGTACACTTACTTCTACAGTAAGACTTCACTGCAAACAAAAACGCTGGTACCCATCCCAGGGTACCAGCACCATGATTATTTATTAATTATGAATGTGACTATCAATTTCAGCTACCATGTGTTTACATTGTTCATACTCTTTCTGTCGTCGCTTTTCAACTGCAATGCGGTTTTCTAATTTTCTTTCATACTCAGCGTAGCACATCTTATGTGTTTGCTGCATTCCCTTCTCCATCTCCGGAGTATAACTCATCTTAATCCCACTAAAAATAGTGAACCATCCTTTCGAATTGATTACAATATTAAGAATACCACAAGGACGATAACCGCTACAAAGTGCATTTAAACGTATATAATCTTAATGAATAAAGTATGGAAGTGTTGAAAATGGATAGCAGGTTTACCTTTAAATATAGATCGAATACCTTCCATATACTATTAATTCCTTGAAATTCGCTAAATTAGTTACTTACTCGGTGCTCCGTTAACCGGAACTACTGCACCTTCAAATTCTTCTTTTATATAGCTCTGAATTTTTTCCGTATGCAATACGTCAACCAATGTATTTAATGCTTCATTGTCTTTATTTTCTTTCTTTACCGCTATAACATTTACATATGGAGATTCTTCACCTTCCAGAATTAATGCATCCTCTAATGGATTTAGGTCTGCTCCAATTGCGTAATTTGTATTTATAGCCACTAATGTGTTTTCTTCTGAATCATACAGCTCTGGTAAGAATGCTGCATCATAATCATAGGAAAACTTTAAGTTTTTTGGGTTCTCGACAATATCTTCTGTAGTAGCTTCTACCTTGTCCACTTTTTCAGAGAGTTTAATAAGCCCTTCTTTTTCCAACAAGGAAAGTACTCGTCCATGATCAGCGACAGAACGGCTCATAAGCACTTCGGTTCCTTCAGGTACTTCATCAACGCTTTCAATTGTTTTGGAGTATATTCCGAATGGTTCAATATGAATTCCACCAATATGTGTAAAATCATAGCCAATATCTGCAATTTGCTTGTTTAAGTAAGGAATGTGCTGGAAGTAGTTCGCATCAATTTCTCCATTTGAAAGGTCTTCATTTGGTAAAACATAGTCAGTGTACTCTTCAATTTTTAAAGTGATTCCTTTTTCCTCAAGAATAGGTTTAGCTTTCTCCAAGATCTGTGCGTGTGGAGTACTGGATGCGCCAACTTTAATAACATTATCTCCCCCTGAACCGGAATTACTCCCGCCACAAGCTGCTAATACTAATACAAAAAATATAGATACAAATGCCAAAATCTTTTTCATTTAAATTCTCTCCCTTATCTTTTATCTAATTTGTTAGTAATAAAGTCTCCAATGAATTGAAAAATAAATACAATAATTACGATAAATATAGTACAAATAAACACAACATCAAACATTCGCCGCTGGAAACCAAAAAAGTATGCATAATTCCCAAGACCACCAGCGCCTATAACTCCTGCCATTGCCGTATAGCCAATTAAGGCAATAGCAGTTACAGTAAGCCCTGAGACAAGTGCGGGCATTGACTCTGGTAATAACACACGAAAAATAATTGTACGTGTCTTTGCGCCCATTGATTTCGCTGCTTCGACTACGCCTTTATCGACTTCCTTCAGTGCAATCTCTACAAGTCTTCCGTAGAATGGCGCAGCACCAATGATCAACGCTGGTAAAGCTGCATTCGGCCCCCGTATAGTCCCAATCAAAAAGTCAGTAAAGGGGAACAAAAGTAATATTAAAATAATAAATGGAATCGCTCGGAATACGTTTACGATTGATGCCACAATTAAATTCAGAAATTTATTTTGCCAAATCCCCCCTCTCATTGTCAGGTAAAGCAGTAATCCCAACAGTATACCTAAGATAAACGTTCCAAATAATGAAAGGATGGTCATGTAAAAGGTTTCGTAAGTAGCAACCCATAAATCCTCCATATTCAAATTTGGGAAAAGATTAGTTAGCATCGCGAACCACCTCCACTTCCACTGAGGTCTCATTTGTTATAAAGTTTATTCCTTTATCAATTTCACTCAACTCGCCATCAACCTGTACAAATAGTGTTCCATAAGCACCACGTTGCGTTTGAGTGATTTTTCCCTGCAATATGTTGATATCAATTGCAAATCTTTTGGCGACTTGACTAATTAATGCCTGGTTTGTTGTTTCACCAACAAAATGGAGACGGATAATTTTACCACTGTCATAGGTATCAATTAAATGGGCTACACCATCATCTTCTTCGTTCGTACCCATCACCTGTTCAACAAATTTCTTCGTAACAGATTTCTTCGGCTGTAAAAATACATCCAGCACATCACCTTGCTCAACGATCTTACCTTCTTCCATTACTGCAACCTGATTACATATTTTGCGAATCACATGCATTTCATGGGTGATCAGAATAACCGTTAAACCAAGCTTTTGATTGATATCCACTAACAAATCCAATATCGCATTGGTTGTTTCCGGATCGAGTGCTGATGTTGCTTCATCACACAGTAATACTTTAGGATTATTCGCTAGTGACCTCGCTATACCAACACGCTGTTTCTGACCGCCACTTAACTGAGAAGGATAAGCACTTTCTCTTCCTGTAAGGCCGACCAATTCAATTAACTCCTGAACACGTTCATCACGCTCTTTTTTTGACACGCCTGCAATCTCCAATGGAAATGCAATATTATCTTTAACGGTCCGTGACCACAATAGATTAAAATGTTGAAAAATCATGCCTATTTCCTGACGTGCTAACCGAAGCTGTTTTGAATTTAATGCAGTCACTTCCTGCTGATCAATTACTATTTTCCCACCTGTTGGTTCTTCAAGCCGATTTAATAATCTTACAAATGTGCTTTTTCCAGCACCACTATACCCAATGACACCAAAAATTTCTCCTTCGTTTATATCAAGGGTTAAATCTTCCACTGCTGTAATGTTGCTTTTATTTGATTTAAAGACTTTACTTAAACCCTCTATTGAAATCACAAGTATTCCTCCTTTGTCATCCACTATTATGCCCTACTAAATAAGAAAAACGCCTTTCTGTAAGAGAACAGAAAGACGTAATATATGTAGTCTTTACGTTCCCTTATCTGTCAAAGCAGTTGCTTTGCAGGAGTTGGCACCTTTCAAATAAAAAACATTTGAGGTTGCCGCGGTTTCATAGGGCCAGCCCCTCCACCGCTCAAGATAAGAGATATAAACTATTTAATTGAAATTCGATAATCTAGATAATAGCACGCATATTAGCATGTGTCAATAAAATTATTCATCTGAAAATAAAGATGGTTCGTAGTCCGTTAGGTAGCTATATATATTGGCAATTGATTTAAATGCGTAGATTTTTTCTTTGATCTCGTTACCATCCTTTATTAATAAGCATGGTACACTTTCAATTTCATTATCCTGCATAAACTCCGGGTGCAGCGAGGCATTCATGCTATGAAAAATATCCTGTTTATGAACCGATTCAATCTTATCCAGCATCGATTTTGCCAATGCACATGTCCCACAAAATGGTGTATAAATATATAATAAATAATGCTCTTGTCCTAATTGTTCCTCATTAATCTGTTGCAATACTACCACCCTAAATCAAGAATATGGGATTAACCTCGATTCGCTTGCCTATCAAGGCAGTTGCAAGTATGTTTTCGGGAGTTGTTGCCACTTCACGATACTCGCTGCTCACATAAATGTGCTCAGCATGTGGTAGCTCACGCGTTAACTGTTTGCGCAGTTTTATCCCTGAACTATCCTCATCAACTAAAATATAAACATCCCTATTATCCAAATCATACGTTTCCAACAGCTCATCAAATCGTTCAACACCGAGTGTCCCATTCGTACAAATCACTTCAACATTATCTGTTATCACCCGTTTGACCTGTTTTTTATCAGTTAGTCCCTCAACAATGATAACTTTTTCTACTTCATTTGTCATCATTACATGCACTCCTTACATTTAATTCTCTGAATGCATTAATCATTAATTTTACTACTTATTTCAATTCACATCCAATAATTAGTTGAATCTCTGTATAGAGTCCTTCATTACTCAAAATAAAGCAGTAATTCCAAATTACTTGTAAATATGCCAGCCCTGTTATTTCATATGCAGGTAGACGTTTTAAGTTCCATTCAAAGACTGCTATGAATTTACGAACGATAACACATTAGTTCGTAACATTAATCGATAAATAATGACTAAATCAAATTGACTCGTATAGGTAGTTTATGCCCAAACTATATTATTAAGTATGAAAATGAAAAAAGGTTATTTAATTAAATGACTGTTGCAATTGACGATTGATATAGAATGCTACACAGACTAGGGGTGATCGATTCGTAGTATTCAGTATAGCCTCTAACCAGGCAGTTGGAATAGTTAAAGATCCTTTTGAAAACAACTAAAAAAAAGACCGACTTTACCAGATTACAGTGTACAGTCAGTCTTATTAACAGGATTAATCTTCCTCAATTATTTCCTGATATTGTTCAGCAGATAGTAGATTATTTAGCTCTGAATCGTCAGATGGCTCCAATACAACCATCCATGCTTTTTCATATGGTGATTCATTAACATATTCAGGGCTATCCTCTAATTCTTCGTTGATTTCAACAACTTTTCCGCTAATTGGGGCATATAATTCGGAAACCGTTTTTACAGATTCAACGCTGCCGAATGGCTCATCTGCTTCAACCTCTTCTCCTGCTTCAGGGAGTTCAACAAATACGATATCGCCTAATTCAGATTGAGCAAATTCTGTAATACCAATACGTACTTTATCGCCTTCTTTTTTTATCCATTCGTGTTCTTCTGAATATAATAAGTCTTTTGGTAAGCTCATTTAAATCCCTCCGTTAATTAATTAAATATATATTACTATACTAGGTATTTACACTTTATTCTAGCATTTTTACTTTTATTAAAGCCAATTTTCATTGAAGGATTCTTCCTTAAATCCAACAGTGACCTTTTTTCCATCGGTTGTAATTGGTCGCTTCATTAGCATACCATCAGATGCCAAAATTTCAGCCATTTCATCAAGACTCGCATCCTTGATTTGATCCTTAATATTTAATTCACGATATTTCTTCCCACTGGTATTGAAAAATTTTTTAGCAGGTAAACCACTATTTGAAATCATGTTTAGAAGTTCTTCTTTTGATGGTGGGTCGTTCACAATATGTATGCTAGTATAATCGATTTCATTATCTTCTAACCATTTTTTCGCCTTCTTACAGGTTCCGCAATTTGGATACCAGTAAAACGTTAATGTCATTTCACCCCTCCTTACCATTTCAGATGTTATTATAATTATAGCAAATAAAGTAAAGCCTGGTCGATGAAATTATGAACTTTCAATGATTTCCTAAAAAAACTTTATAGCATTTAATCATATGCTATAATACTAGCATTAGTTGATAGGGGGAATGTTCGATGCATTATATAAACGCTTTACCGGTATCCTTTATTCTCCTATCCCTGGTCATTTTCATTTTTATAAGGTTCATAGTCTCTAAAAAAACGAATCGAAAAATTTCCCTATACCACGAATTCATTTACAGTTTGTGGATTATTTATATGGAAAGTTTGCTTTATCTTACAGTGTTCCCTTCTACAGATGCTACTCGAAGTGATTGGGTAGGCATAAACCTCATTCCATTTAACACGATAGAAAATTATTTATTTTTATTCTCCCAAGGGGGAATATCTGTCGCTTCTGTTAATCTGGTTGGGAATACTGCTGTTTTTGTTCCAATGGGAATATTACTTGTACTAACAAACAGAAAAATCAGTTTCACAAAGATGTTTCTAATAGGTATTGGAACATCTTTTACTATTGAAGTAACACAGCTTATTCTATCTTTATTAAAGGTTCTCTCAAGAAGTTTTGATGTTGATGATCTTATATTAAATACAATCGGAGTTATGATAGGATTTGCAGTTATAAAAATTGGGTTGTCTATTATAAGATTGAAAAAGTAAGATTTTTTTAATGACTTACTTACCGGGGACATGCTAATAATAGAAATAATTAGCATACATTTTTGTCCCTAGTGGAATTGGGTCCGCTTGGGACTTTGGCGGATCCTCATTCCGCTATTTCCTTGAAATCCATCATTTTAAGCTTGGGTTCGGATCCTCATTCCGCTATTTGTCATTCCTACCCCAAATTTGGCTGATTTTCCTACTAATAGCTACTATGAACAAAACTGGCTCCTTAATCGTAAAGTCGTGGGTTAATTTGGTAGACTGTTACTAAGAAAGAAAAACCCAAATCAGAGCCACATTACGAAAGGAGCCTTACTATGAATAATAA
>NZ_JBQQCP010000014.1:0-70969 GCF_052246775.1 Virgibacillus sp. L01
TCCCATCACTTCGAGTGAGTAAGATCCCTCAGAGACGATGAGGTTGATAGGTCCGAGGTGGAAGCGTGGTGACACGTGGAGCTGACGGATACTAATAGATCGAGGACTTAACTAATTAATACTGATGTAATGTTGATGTAGAGCTCTTATTTAGTTTTTAGGGTATAAATTTACAAAAAGCCCTTGCATTTTTTCTTGAAAATGCATATAATATATTTTGTCTTTCAATTTAAGGACATGTCTGGTAGCATTAGCGGAGAGGACACACCTGTTCCCATGCCGAACACAGTAGTTAAGCTCTCCAGCGCCGATGGTAGTTGGGGCTTTGCCCCTGCAAGAGTAGGACGCCGCCAGGCATTATAAAAAGCTAAGGTACAACATTGTATCTTAGCTTTTTTATATAGAAATTTATAAATTGCCTTTTGCCTAATTAACGATGCAACTGATTCTACTACCCAGCTTAAGCAGCAGTGGGGTTTTGAGTCCATTACCTTGCCGACCGGTGGCCAAAGTTCATACTTTCATATGCTCGCTCAGAATTTAAATTCGTTCAAGACATTGAGATAATTTCCTTCAGAACTTACAGATAAAGCAACTTCAGTTATCATGAACGTCCACATCTTTTAGCTCTTGTAAGCGCTAAAGCCAAAAGTGCTATCACACCCTTTAGATTAGTCAGTTATCATTGTGATTTCTGAATGGAGCATCATCTTTTTCATAAGAGGTGCATTGGATTTCCTGTTGGTGTTTGGCTATTAACGATCGAAAAACGAGTAAGTCCTATAATTGTGTAAAAAGAAAATTAGAAAACTTAGCTTATCGTCAAGCCTTAATATAGAAAATCCTTAGTTGCACTTATGCAATAAGAAAGTATTTATACTTTCTTATCTGCTAAAGAAGGGCCAAATTAATTCCTTATGATAAAATGTTTATCAACCACGAAAAACAAGGAGGAATTGATTATAACCCATCTACATTTTAACCTAAATAAGGACTTTTTAAATGACTCATCAATGAACTCAAATATCTATAATGTTGTTAAATATTCTATTAGTTTAGTGAGTAAATGAAAAAAGAGCGTAATCAGTATTTAGAAGTGCTACATAAACTATTCTTTTATGTAGCAAGCCGTATCTGATCTGACTTTCAACCAACGCTTAAAAGCGATGGACTTTCTCGTTCGTGAAAATTTGTAATTTAGTTTAAAATAAAAGGATATATATGTGGTGAGGAGGATAGTGGATGATTGAATATATAAATCAATTTTTTGGCGATAATTTTTTAATTATTATGGTTCGTGTATTGATAGCTTTGTTACTTTCAGGTTTAATCGGATTTGAACGAGAAATAAAAAATCATTCTGCAGGATTTCGGACCCATATTTTGGTAGGGGTTGGCTCTTGTTTAATGATGTTATTATCTTTATATGGTTTTGAAGAATTTATTGGCGAATACGATAATATTCGGTTTGATCCAGCTCGTATACCTTCTTATGTAATAAGTGGCATCGGTTTTCTTGGTGCGGGTACTATTATTGTTAATGGAATGACTATTCGTGGGCTAACTACTGCAGCGTCTATATGGGCTGTTGCTGGACTAGGACTAGTAGTAGGTGCTGGGATGTATGCTCCTGCAATGTTTACAACACTAATTATTTTGTTAAGTTTAGTATTTCTAAACAATTTTGAAAAGCTATTTACTAAAGGACGATCATCTTACTTAATTGAAATCGTTGCGATGCCTGATTTAAAAGTTAATAATATTGTATCAATATTTGAAGAGTATAATTTATCTATTAAGCAAGTCGAAATCGAACGTGTTGATAACGATCTTCGCAATATCTTTATTAAGATTGACCGGGATAAGGATTTAGATCGGGTATCGCTGTTCGCTGAAGTATCAAAAATAAAGCATGTCAAAAATATTATCGAACGAAAATAAAACTGAGAACCTTACGATTAATTTTGTAAGGTTTTTTTAAAAGACTTTTTTACTGCATAAGTGGAATTAAGGGTTATCTATATTAAAGGCTTTACGATAAGCCAAGTTTTCTAATGTTTCATTTAGCTTCAACTTGTCTAAAATAGGTATAGATCATTGTATTTGCATATGAATTAATTTAAAGTATAATAAAAATATAGTCAAAGTTAGTCAAAGTCAAAGCTTAAAATTAAAAAGTGCAGGAAAGACATATAAATGTAATTCATAAGATGAAAGAGGGGGAGGGTATATGAGTAACATTTCGGATATTATAGAACAACATTTAAAGAAAATTCTGGAGGCTGCAAGGCAGGATGCGATTGAGATTAAGCGAAGTGAGATTGCTGATCAATTTCATTGTGTGCCATCACAAATTAACTATGTGATTAATACACGCTTCACTGTGGAAAAAGGATATATAGTTGAAAGTAAGCGTGGTGGTGGAGGTTATATTCGGATTATCCGGATTCAGCATCAGGACAAATCTGAATTAATTGATGATATTTTAGAAATGATAACTCCCCAAGTAACACAGCAGGCTGCTCTTGATATACTGGAAAGGTTGCTGGAAGAAGAAATTGTTACAGAGCGTGAAGCAAAAATTATTTTAAGCGCAATTGGCAGAAATACACTGGCATTTCAATTGCCATTGCGCGATGAGGTTCGTGCCCGTATATTAACCTCGATGCTGTCGACTTTAAAATATTTAAACAAATAAAGGGGGAGATAAGAATGGAATGCCAAAAGTGCCATAAACGGCAAGCTACCCTCCATTTTTCACAAGTTATAAATGGAAATAAAACAGAAGTGCACGTTTGTGAAGTCTGTGCAAAAGAAAAAGGATATATGTCCTATCCTGAAGAAGCGTATTCTCTTCATAATTTATTATCCGGTTTATTCAACTTTGATTCTTCATCTATAGACAGTCCAAAAGGCTCATCACATAAACAGGCTGAAGATTTGCAGTGCCCGCAATGTGAAATGACGTTTTCTGAATTTAAACGTGTCGGTAAGTTTGGCTGTGCTGAATGCTACCGGACTTTTTCAGAACGTCTGGATCCAATTCTTCGTCGTGTGCATAGCGGAAATACGAAGCACCACGGCAAGATCCCTACCCGTAAAGGTGGAGATTTGCATTTGAAGAAGGAAATAGAGTCACATAAGGCAGAACTGCACCATCTAATTGAAAATGAGGCTTTCGAGGATGCTGCAAAGGTCCGGGACGAAATTAAGGAATTGGAAAAACAGATGCGAGGTGATAAAACATGACCTTACAACAATTTATGAATGAAGCTATTAGTCCATGGATGAGAGAAGATGGCCCTGACAGTGATATTGTTTTAAGTAGCCGGATTAGACTGGCTCGTAATTTTGCAGATTACTCCTATCCAATATTAGCTAACCAGAAGGATCTTCAAAGTATCAGTAAGTTTATCCAAGATGAATATGAACAGAAGTCTTTTCAGGATTATCAGAATTTCGAATTTATATCTCTCAGTGAATTAAAACCGGTGGAAAAACGTGTTTTGGTCGAAAAACATTTAATTAGCCCGCATCTAGTAGAGCACGGAGACTTTGCAGCAACACTCATTTCAAAAAATGAGCAAGTATCTGTTATGATAAATGAAGAGGATCACATCCGGGCCCAGCTTTATTTTCCCGGGTTTCAATTAAATGAGGCACTTGAAAAAGCTTTTGAATTTGATGATTGGCTGGAGGAAAAAATTGATTATGCATTTGATGAAAAACATGGTTATTTAACAACTTGCCCGACAAATGTTGGAACGGGAATGCGTGCTTCTGTTATGATGCATCTTCCAGCATTAGCCTGGACTCAGCAAATCAATCGGATGATACCGTCAATTAATCAGCTTGGGCTTGTAGTTCGTGGTATCTATGGTGAGGGAAGCGAATCAATTGGAAATATATTCCAAATTTCCAATCAGATTACACTTGGCAAGTCTGAAGAAGATATTGTTGAGGATTTACAAAGTGTTGTCCAACAGTTAATTGAACACGAACGTAATGCCAGAAATAGAATAATGGAACAGTCGAGTATTAAGTTAGAGAACAGAATTTATCGCTCATACGGAGTATTGGAATATAGTAGAATACTGGAATCAAAAGAAGCCGCAAAATGTTTATCAAATGTTCGGCTGGGAATTGATTTGGGAATTATAGAAAAAGTACCACGTAATATACTTAGCGAGTTAATGGTTCTCACGCAACCTGGTTTTTTACAGCAATATGCAAAAAAGACTTTAACAGCGGATGAGCGAGATGTGTTTAGAGCATCACTAGTTCGTGAACGGCTGCAATTAGAGAAATAGGTAGGAGGAAATCGATATGATGTTTGGACGATTTACGGAAAGAGCTCAAAAAGTGTTGGCATTATCCCAGGAAGAAGCAGTACGGCTGGGCCACAATAATATTGGTACAGAGCATGTATTGTTAGGACTTGTCCGTGAAGGGGAAGGAATCGCTGCAAAAGCATTGCAATCATTAGGATTAGAGGTTCCGAAAATACAGGAGGAAGTGGAGAAGCTAATTGGTGTAGGCAAACAGCCAATGCAAACGATTCATTATACGCCGCGTGCCAAAAAAGTAGTCGAGTTATCTCAGGATGAGGCACGTAAGCTAGGTCATTCCTATGTAGGAACAGAACATATTCTATTAGGTTTAATTCGTGAAGGCGAAGGTGTTGCAGCACGTGTTCTTAATAACCTTGGTGTTAGCTTGAATAAGGCACGGCAACAAGTACTTCAGCTATTAGGCAGTAACGAATCACAAGCAGGTCGCCAGGGACGTGGTAATGCACAAGCATCAAGTGCAAACACTCCGACATTAGATTCTTTGGCACGTGACTTAACTGTTAGTGCAAAAGAAGGAAATGTTGATCCGGTTATTGGCCGTGGAAAAGAAATTGAAAGAGTAATTCAAGTACTTAGTCGCCGAACTAAAAACAATCCTGTCTTAATCGGGGAGCCGGGTGTTGGTAAAACCGCTGTTGCGGAAGGATTGGCTCAGCAAATAGTCGATAATGAGATTCCAGAAACATTACGTGATAAACGTGTTATGACACTTGATATGGGAACTGTTGTTGCAGGAACCAAATATCGTGGTGAATTTGAAGACCGGCTTAAAAAAGTGATGGAGGAAATTCGTCAGGCAGGAAACATTATCCTGTTCATTGACGAATTGCATACATTAATTGGAGCTGGTGGTGCGGAAGGTGCTATCGATGCATCCAATATTCTTAAACCAGCATTATCCCGTGGCGAACTGCAATGTATTGGTGCCACTACACTTGACGAATACCGTAAATATATTGAAAAAGATGCTGCGCTAGAACGTAGATTCCAGCCAATACAGGTCGATGAGCCAACATTGGAAGAAACAGTTCAAATCTTGAGGGGATTACGTGATCGCTATGAGGCCCATCATCGTGTGACGATTCCGGATGAGGCTGTAGAGGCAGCTGCAAATCTGTCAAACCGTTATATTACCGACCGGTTTTTACCAGATAAGGCAATTGATTTAATCGATGAAGCAGGATCTAAAGTTCGATTGCGTTCGTATACAATTCCGCCAAACTTAAAAGAACTGGAACAGAAACTGGAAGAAGTTCGCAAAGAGAAGGATTCCGCAGTACAAAGTCAGGAATTTGAAAAAGCTGCATCGCTACGTGATTCAGAACAGCGTCTGCGTGAAGAATTAGAAGAAACCAAGAGTAAGTGGAAAGAAAAGCAAGGTCAGGAAACTTCTGAGGTAACGGTAGAAGATATTGCTAAAGTTGTTTCTACATGGACCGGTGTGCCTGTTTCTAATCTCACTAAAGATGAAAGTGACCGACTGTTAAACCTCGAAAAAACGTTACATGGCCGTGTTATCGGTCAAGAAGAGTCCGTAAACGCAGTATCAAAAGCAATCCGTCGCGCTCGTGCTGGATTAAAAGATCCTAAACGGCCAATTGGTTCATTCATTTTCCTAGGTCCAACAGGAGTTGGTAAAACCGAGCTTGCACGTGCGTTAGCTGAGGCAATGTTTGCTGATGAGGAAGCGATGATTCGAATTGATATGTCTGAATACATGGAAAAACATTCAACTTCCCGTCTTGTAGGTTCACCACCCGGATATGTAGGTTATGAAGAAGGTGGCCAGCTTACGGAGAAAGTACGAAGAAAACCTTATTCTGTTGTATTATTAGATGAAGTTGAGAAGGCCCACCCGGAAGTATTCAATATCTTACTGCAGGTACTTGAGGATGGTCGTTTAACTGATTCAAAGGGCCGCGTCATTGATTTTCGTAATACCGTTCTCATCATGACTTCCAACGTAGGTGCAGATGAATTGAGGCGGAATAAATATGTTGGTTTTAACTTAGAAGAAGAGAATCAGGATTACAATAATATGAAAACCAAAGTAACCGAAGAGTTGAAAAAAGCATTTAGACCAGAGTTCTTGAATCGAATTGATGAAACGATTGTATTCCATTCATTAGAGCGTAAACACATGAAAGATATTGTGACACTAATGATAAAACAATTGCAGCAACGCTTGAAACAACAGGAAATCGAATTTACGCTTACCGATAAAGCGATTGAAAAGATTGCTAATGAAGGATTTAATCCGGAATATGGGGCACGCCCATTACGCAGATCCATTCAAAAGAATATAGAAGATTTACTATCTGAAGAATTGCTGAAAGAAACAATCTCAAAAGGTGAAAAAGTAAAAATAGGGTTAAATAACAAGGGAGAATTTACTGTCTTAACCTAAAACCAATTAAATACCCTGCAAAAAGCTGAAAGGGAACTCCCTTTCAGCTTTTTTATGCAATGGCTAAAAGTTATTGATTTAACTCAACTTTCGCATTTATAGAAAAAGCTCAAACAGCTATCCGCATAATCCCAGAACCTTTTTAAATTGTTGCCTCAACAATATTGATTAAAGTATTTTGTACACATAAGATATAAAATGCGACGTAGTGTAGATAAATACTTGAGTGCTATGACACCGCTCCGGAAATACACTTCGCGCACCTAGGGCGGCTGATGAGCCTCCTTGCTCCTACGTCGCTGCGTAGTCTCATCTAGGCCTCAGCTCCCACAGGAGTCTACGTGTATTTCCTTCGCTGGGTTTTGCTCACTTTATCCTGTAAATTAATTAATGCTTATTGTGACATTGTTTCTTAGCCATAGGGAACAACTTCAGTAGTGAAGGCTTTCTGATTAATGCGTAGTTATAGTCCAGGAGTTCATGGAGTTATTCTAAGCTGCGGAAAAATGCGAGACTCCTATGGGTCATCGGCTAAGAACGGTCACGTCCTGTGACCAACGCCGATACTAGAACGTCCTGTTCGTCGAAGGAACAGTCTGAAGACCCCGCAACGAGCGATTTTTGCTCGTGAGGAGGCTGAAGCGTTCCCCATGGAAAGCGAGTATTTTTCCGAAGCGTTGGATTAGCACTCATATTATAAAGAATGGAAGGAATTTACGATAAAGTTACTTTGCTGGCAAACATCAATCTCACTAGAAGAGCATTAGCAGTTAAGAAAGCTCTTACTCTCAACATAGCAAAACATCAGAATCCTTTTAACGATTAGTCAGGATTTCTAATTCATCACCCTTAACAGGGAAAGATGTTAAACTAGTTCTTGTGGCATAAGTATGTAAATTTTTTTGTTTAATTGATAGAATTCTGTAACCTTCATGTTATGTTTTTCGTATAGAATAGAAGTTGAACTGAAAGGGTTGAATCACATTGGCAAAACGAAAAGTTAAGTTTGTTTGTCAGGATTGCGGCTATGAATCTGCAAAATGGATGGGTAAATGTCCAGGCTGTCATAATTGGAACACATTAGTAGAAGAAATTGAAGCATCAAGTATGAAAAACAGACATACAGTAGGTGGGGAAGCAAAAGCAGCCCGTAAACCTGAGAGTATTACAGCAATAGATTCAGAGAAAGAACCACGTATGACAACAACGATGATTGAATTTAATCGTGTGCTAGGCGGTGGTATTGTTCCGGGTTCACTAGCGTTAATTGGTGGTGACCCAGGTATCGGAAAATCTACATTACTTTTACAAATCTCAGCCCAATTAGCTGAAAAGCAATTGCCTGTTCTTTATATATCTGGTGAGGAATCTACCCGCCAAACAAAGCTCCGTGCTGACAGATTGGGAGTCAAGTCTGATTTGTTATATGTATTGGCAGAAACTAATTTACTTGATATCACTAACCAAATTGAACAAATTAAACCATCTTTCGTTGTAATTGATTCCATTCAGACTATTTTTCGTGAAGAAGTTACAAGTGCACCAGGAAGTGTATCCCAAGTGCGTGAATGTACGAGTGAATTAATGAGGATTGCCAAAACAAATGGGATTCCTATCTTTATTGTTGGACACGTAACGAAAGAGGGTGCCATTGCGGGGCCTCGAATGCTTGAACATATGGTTGATGCAGTTCTTTATTTTGAAGGGGAACAACATCATACACATCGTATTTTGCGCGGGGTTAAGAATCGCTTTGGAAGTACACATGAAATGGGAATATTTGAAATGAAGGAAGAAGGACTTAGGGAAGTGTTAAATCCTTCTGAAATTTTCCTAGAGGAACGCTCCCAAGGTACGTCAGGATCAACTGTTGTTGCCTCCATGGAGGGGACAAGACCCGTTTTGGTTGAAATTCAGGCATTAATATCACCTTCAAGCTTTGGAAATCCAAGACGAATGGCAACAGGAATTGACTCAAATCGTGTTCCATTGTTAATGGCTGTATTAGAGAAACGTGTTGGATTGATGCTACAGAACCAGGATGCCTATATAAAAGTAGCTGGAGGAGTTAAGCTTGATGAACCAGCAATAGACTTAGCGGTTGCGGTGAGTATTGCGTCGAGTTTCCGTGATCAGGCTACCAAGCCGGAAGATATAATTATTGGAGAGGTAGGACTGACAGGAGAAATAAGGCGTGTATCCCGAATTGAGCAACGCGTCCAGGAAGCGGCAAAACTGGGATTTAAACGAGTCATTTGTCCAAAGAAAAACCTAGAGGGCTGGAATGCACCTGAATCGATACAGGTTGTTGGTGTTAATACTGTACAAGAAGCATTGGATATTGGATTGGATAGATAGATCATTAATTCAGTGTGAAATTAATTGACAGGTATAATGTCATGTGTTAAAATTTATTGTTTATTAAATTGACTGTTAATTGCAGTTATGCTATGGTTTAGTTGATATTATAAGTTTTTTACACTTCCAAGATTATTTTTATTTAGGGTTATTTTTAGAAAAATAGGTAATAATAAAAAGATAGGAGGTGACGGTGGTGCTGAAAAAAATTGTCCATTTATTTTTTATCATTAGTGGAGGTACCATTGGGTATTTATATATACCGGATATTATAGAATTATTAGATTTTACAGATGCAAGTTGGATAGCATCCCCATATGTTGGTTTAGTTTTGGGTGCAATTATACTATCTCTTATTTCTTATTGGCTGACTGATTATATTGTCGGATTATTAAGGTGGATCGAGGAGGCACTCATTAAGGTGCCTGTTGGCGATTTATTTTTTGGCAGCCTAGGATTAATTATTGGTTTAGTTGTTGCATATCTGATCAATATTGCACTGAAGGATATTGATATTGAGTTTGTTTCACAGGTGATTCCATTATTTGTTACCATTTTACTTGGTTACTTTGGTTTTCAGGTTGGGTTTAGACGAAGAGAAGAATTCGTGAACTTATTAAATATCAGTAAAAAGGAACGCGATAAGCGGAATACAACTGATGGTGACTCTAGTGAACAGACACAGCCTAAAGCTAAAATCTTAGATACAAGTGTTATTATTGATGGACGTATCGCGGATATTTGCCAAACTAGTTTCTTAGAAGGAACCATTGTAATTCCACAGTTTGTATTAGGAGAATTGCAGCATATTGCTGACTCATCAGATGTATTGAAACGTAACCGCGGACGACGTGGGTTGGACGTTTTGAATCGTATTCAAAAGGAATTGCCGGTTAAAGTTGAAATATACGAAGGTGACTTTGAAGAGATTCAGGAAGTTGACAGTAAACTGATAAAACTAGCAAAAGTGATCAATGGTATCGTTGTTACAAATGACTTTAATCTGAACAAAGTATGTGACCTTCAAGGTGTACACGTGCTAAATATTAATGATCTTGCAAATGCTGTGAAACCAGTAGTACTTCCGGGAGAAGAACTGATGGTTCAAGTAATAAAAGACGGTAAAGAACAAAATCAGGGTATTGCTTATTTGGATGACGGCACCATGATTGTTGTTGAAGAAGGCCGTGATTACATCGGTAAAACAATAGAGGTACTTATTACTAGTGTTCTGCAAACATCTGCAGGTCGAATGATTTTTGCTAAACCGAAATTACTTGAAAAAGCACTGTAAAAAAGGTATAACTTATAGAGGATGAAAAAGTGATAACGTAGTATGTTATCACTTTTTTCTAATACTAAATGTACTGTTCTTTATATATTGTTAACTAATAGAAAGGGGTACCTAACATGACAGATCAAGTTCGTGTTCGTTATGCGCCAAGTCCTACTGGTAATTTACATATAGGGAATGCGCGGACGGCACTGTTTAATTATTTATATGCGAAACATTTTGATGGGAAGTTCATTATCCGGACGGAGGATACTGATGAGAAGCGAAATGTAGCCGGAGGAGAAGAGAGTCAGCTTAAATATTTAAAATGGCTCGGCATCGAATGGGATGAAGGTGCTGACATTGGTGGAGACTATGGCCCATACCGTCAGATGGAACGACTGGATATATATGATAAATACGTAGATGAATTGCTTGAAAAGGGTTTAGCCTACAAATGTTATATGACCGAAGAAGAACTTGATCAGGAACGAGAAGAGCAACGTGCTAAAGGACAAGTCCCAAAATACTCTGGTGCACACGGTGATTTAACGGCAGAAGATATTGTCCAGTTTGAACAGGAAGGACGTAAGCCGAGTATCCGTATGCGTGTTCCTGCTAATAAGGATTATACGTTTAATGATATTGTACGGGGTAACATAAAGTTTGAATCAAGTGATTTTGGTGACTGGGTTATTGTTAAGAAAAGTGGGACACCAACATACAATTTTGCCGTTGCGATTGATGATCATTTAATGCAGATTTCACATATCCTGCGCGGTGAAGAGCATATTTCCAACACGCCTAAACAAATGATGGTGTATGATGCCTTTGGATGGGAAGCGCCAAGATTTGGTCATATGACTCTCATTCTGAATGAAGATCGTAAAAAACTGAGCAAACGTGATGAGCATATTCTGCAATTTATTGAACAATATCGTAACTTAGGCTATTTGCCTGAAGCATTATTTAACTTCATTACGTTGCTTGGCTGGTCTCCGGTAGGCGAAGATGAAATCTTTAATCAAGAAAAATTAATTGAGATTTTTGATCCTGAGCGGTTATCCACGTCTGCGGCAATTTTTGATCAGCATAAATTAAAATGGATGAATAACGAGTATATTAAAGCAACTGATATTGAGAAAGTAATAGAATTAGCAATGCCACACCTGATTGAGGCTGGAAGATTACCTGAAGACATGGATGCTTCTACAAGGGAATGGGCAGATAATGTTATCACATTGTATCGGGAACAACTGCGATACGGAGCAGAAATCGTTGAATTAACGGAGTTGTTTTTCAAGGAATCCATAGAATATGATGAAAATGCTATGGAAATATTGCAACAGGAGCAGGTACCTGAAGTATTGCAGGTTTTTGCTGATAAACTAATCCATCTGGATGACTTTACGAAGGATTCTATTAAAGCTGAAATTAAGGCAACGCAAAAAGAAACAGGCCACCGAGGTAAAAAGCTATTCATGCCTATTCGTGTTGCAACAACAGGACAAGCACATGGACCTGAGCTTCCAATGGCGATAGAATTATTAGGAAAAGAAATTATTTTAAGCAGACTGGATAAAGTGTTAAATAAATTAGAAGCTTAATTAATTCACATCGAGCCAAAAATATAATATAGTAGTAATACAATATTGAGCGTTGATAAGGAGAAGTAAAAAACGGAGGACTTATCCAGAGAGAATCGCCTGGGCTGGGAGCGATTTAAAGTACCGTTTTTGAAATGCACCTTTGAGCCCGTTATGGAAGAAATGTACATAACGGCGGTACTCTGCCGTTATTAGAGTATAAGTTGGGAGAAGCAATTATCTCCAAACAGAGTGGAACCGCGCCATAAGCGTCTCTGTGTATTGAATACACAGAGGCGTTTTTTAATGCAAAGATTTTGGGGAGGAGGCGTTGTTATCATGGGATTTTTTAAACGAATAAAAGAAGATATGGATGTAGTTTTTGAACAGGATCCGGCAGCACGGAACTATTTTGAAGTATGCTTAACATATTCCGGTTTGCATGCAATTTGGAATCACCGTATTGCCCATTTTTTCTTTAAGCGCCGATTATATTTTATTGCACGTGCTATATCGCAAATAAGCCGCTTTTTAACTGGTATTGAAATACACCCTGGTGCGAAAATCGGCAGGAAGTTTTTTATCGACCATGGCATGGGAGTTGTGATTGGTGAAACCTGTGAGATAGGTGATAATGTTACCGTTTTTCAGGGGGTAACGTTAGGAGGAACAGGCAAAGAAAAAGGAAAACGTCATCCTACTATTAAAGACAATGCCCTTATCGCTACAGGCGCCAAGGTGCTTGGCTCTATAACCATCGGCGAAAGTTCAAAGGTCGGTGGTGGTTCGGTAGTACTAAAAGATGTACCTGATCACTCAACGGTTGTGGGGGTTCCTGGACGTGTTGTTGTTCAGAACGGTCAAAAGTTACGTAAAAATCTCGACCACCATAAATTGCCGGATCCTGTAGCAGATCGCTGTGATCAGCTTCAAGAGGAAATTAACTCATTACAAGAAGAATTAGCAAAGCTGAAAGAAGGGAAGCAAAATGCCGATAACCATTTATAATACATTAACCCGTCAAAAAGAAGTGTTTAAGCCACTTGAAGAAGGCAGAGTCAGCATGTACGTGTGTGGCCCGACTGTCTACAATTATATTCATATAGGGAATGCACGTCCTGCAATTGTTTTTGATACGGTACGAAGGTATCTGGAATATAAGGAATATCAAGTCGACTATGTATTAAATTTTACAGATGTTGATGATAAGATCATTAAGGCGGCAAATGAGTTAGGTAATGAAGTATCGGATGTGGCAAATCGCTTTATTGACGCTTATTTGGAGGATGTTGAATCACTAGGCGTGAAAAAGGCAACCTATAATCCACGTGTTACCGAATCAATGAATGATATCTTAACTTTTATTGAAGCGTTAATTGCAAAAGGATATGCATATGAAGTCGACGGGGATGTCTACTTTAAGCCTCGTTCATTTGATGGATATGGAAAATTATCACACCAATCAATTGATGAATTGCGCTCAGGTGCACGAATCAAGGTTGGTGAGAAAAAAGAAGACCCACTTGATTTTGCGTTGTGGAAAAAAGCAAAGGATGATGAAATAGCCTGGGACTCTCCGTGGGGACAAGGCAGGCCGGGGTGGCATATCGAGTGCTCCGCAATGGCCAAAAAATACCTTGCTGAAACAATTGATATTCATGCCGGTGGACAGGATTTAGCGTTTCCGCATCATGAAAATGAAATCGCACAATCTGAGGCAATGACAGGTAAATCTTTTGCGAGATACTGGATGCATAATGGATACATTAATATTGATAATGAAAAAATGTCCAAATCGCTGGGTAATTTCGTATTAACGCGGGATATCATTCAACAGCATGACCCGCAGGTGGTTCGGTTCTTTATGCTAAGTGTTCATTATCGTAATCCGATAAATTTTACCGAGGAATTGCTGGATGGCGCCAAAAATAGCCTGGACCGTATTAAAAATGCATACTTCAACTTGGAGCATCGTAAGCAAACAAGTATGGACATGGATAAAAATGCAGAACAGTGGCTGGAAAAAGTTACGAAGCTGAATGAGCAATTTGAGGAATCGATGGATGATGACTTTAATACTGCAAATGCAATTTCGGTCTTATTTGAATTGACTAAAGAAGCGAACCTCTATCTGCAGGGAAAACACACCTCCATAAAAGTAATTGAAGAAATTCAAAACAGCTTCACCACTTTACTGGATGTGTTAGGGATTTATATTGAGCAGGAAGAGGAATTACTTGATGAAGAAATCGAAGCACTATTGCAAGAACGAGTAGAAGCCAGAAAGAAGCGTAACTTTAATCGGGCAGACGAAATACGCGATAGTCTAAAAGAAAAGAATATTATCTTAGAGGATACGCCTCAAGGAACCCGCTGGAAAAGGGATAGTAATGAATCCTGATGTGAAGCTGATGAAAAGTTTAGCTCTTGCTTACATGGGTGATGCTGTTTATGAAGTCCATGTAAGAGAGTATTTATTACAAACTGGCAATGTGAAACCGAATCAGTTACATCGATCGGCCATTTCCTTTGTGTCGGCAAAGGCACAAGCTGCAGTTATATTACATTGGCTGGAAACGGAACTTCTTTCTAATGAAGAGAAAGGAGTTGTTTCCAGAGGGCGTAATGCAAAGTCTGGAACAGTCCCTAAAAATACGAGTGTACAGGCGTATAATTATAGTACGGCGTTTGAGGCGTTAATCGGTTATCATTACTTGCAAAAGAATGAAAGCAGGTTAGAAGAATTGATAACACAAGCAATTCAATTCAGTGAAGGGAGGAGAGGCTAACCATGGATCAGGAGATTATTATCGGTAAGAACCCTGTAATCGAGGCACTGAACTCTGGTCGATCAGTAAACAAGGTATTAGTATCAGAACAACTGAACAAACAATTGTTTGGGAAACTGCAAAAACTTAGCAGGAATGCTGGCACTACGATTCAGAAAGTACCTAAAAAGAAGCTTGATCAGCTTGTGGAAGGTTCGCATCAAGGTATTGCAGCCTATGTGGCATCCTATCAGTATGCTTCTTTGGAAGACCTGTTTGATAAAGCAGAGAACAAAAAAGAAATGCCGTTTTTTATCATACTGGACGAGTTAGAGGATCCTCATAATTTAGGATCAATCTTAAGGACTGCTGATGCCACAGGTGTTCACGGGGTAATTATTCCAAAACACAGGTCAGTTGGTCTAACTTCAACCGTGGCAAAAACTGCAGCAGGCGCACTGGAGCATATTCCTGTTGCCAGGGTGACGAATATTGCAAATACCATTGATGAATTAAAGCAACGTTATGTCTGGGTTGTTGGAACAGCAGCTGATGGTACAGAAGATTACCGTGAGCTTGATGGTGATATATCAATAGCCGTTGTGATTGGAAATGAAGGTAAAGGGATAAGCCGTTTGGTTAAAGACAAGTGCGATTGGACTGTTAGCCTTCCCATGACTGGACATGTTTCCTCCTTGAACGCGTCTGTTGCATGCAGTTTATTGTTGTATGAAATATATCGAAAAAGATTTCCGCTTGGTGATTAGTGATGTTTATACTAGTAGTTGACGGTTATAATATCATCGGAGCGTGGGAAGAACTGCAGAAACTTAAGGAAAAAGATATCGGACAGGCGCGGGACAGGTTAATTGAACGTATGGCAGAATATCAGTCATATTCAGGTTCCCGGGTTATCATTGTATTTGATGCTTACTACGTAAAAGGTATTGAAAGCAAGCATAAATCATACAAGGTTGAGGTTATTTACACAAAAGAAAATGAAACAGCCGACGAGTGTATTGAAAGGCTTGTTAAGGGACTGAAGAATGTTAAAAATCAAGTGTATGTCGCAACTTCAGACTATGCAGAACAGCGAACTATTTTTGGGCGTGGAGCTTTACGGAAGTCAGCGAGAGAATTATATATTGAATTCAAGGATATTGAAAGAGAGATTGAAAAAGATATAGAAGTTCACAAGCAGGTACAACCTAAAATTAAAATCCCATTAAGAAAAGAAGTACAAGAAAAATTTGAAAAGTGGAGACGAGGGGGCAAGTGATCCTGGTTCTCCGCTTTTTTGCGTTTAATAAACCAACATGGCTACCGAGTGTCCGCTGAAAAAACAAAAGGCTTGAAAATATGTATTTAATTAATTCAACTTTTCGCAGCGTAAATGAACGCACGCATAAACCTTGAAGGAATAAGAAAGGTTGAAGATACACCACTTGAGTTAACTTTGGATCAACGGTACGTATTTGATATAAAATGCGGAGTAGACTGAAGGTAACCGATTGGTAGTATTTAGTGTAGTTCTCTAACCACGCAGTTGGAATATACTCGCTTTCCGTGGGCTCACCACGAGCCTCCGACGCACAGGACGTGCTAGTGCAGACGTTGTCACAGGACGTGGCGTACTTAGTCTGCCTTGCTCGCAAAGAACGCTCCCTGTGGGGTCTCTTAGGATCGCTGTCCCACAGGAGTCTTGCATATTCCAACTGCTAGTTTAGTGGTATAAAATCTTGTTTTATAAGTTCTAGTGAGCAAAACCCAGCGGAATGTATTCCCGGAGCGGTGTCATAGCACTCAGCTATTTTTCCATGTTACTTCGCACTTTATATCCTATGTTTACAAAAAATTTATCAATGTTGTTTAGAAAACTTAACATTCGCCAATCCTTAATGGCGAATGCCTTAGTTTATGCAGTAAGAAAGGATTTATACTTTCTTGACTGCCAATGCAAACAAGTAAAATCGTTCTGAGATTATCAAGATAGCTGTTTGAACATATTCTATAGATGTAAAAATTGAGTAATTAATTCTTTTATAAAGCAGTTAAAGAATCTCCGTGGTTCCGCAACGCGCAGTTATTATCTATATTGCCTTTGTAAAACCCCCTTTTAACAACCGGACAAGTTTTCTAGTAATTACCAGATAGTATTGACGTTAGTAAAGCGCTTACTGTATAATACGTTTAAATTGACTACACTGTAGTCGGGGGGTCATTTTTGGTGAGTGTCAAGCTAGCAGCAGAAAAGAACCAAAGCCTAAAGACGCTGGATGATGATAGTATTATCCTTCTTGTGCATGAAGGGAATAGTCAAGCACTGGATTTTTTAATAAATAAATATATCAGTTTTGTACGAGCTAAAGCACGGACTTATTTCATTATTGGCGCAGACAAAGAGGATATTATACAAGAAGGCATGATAGGGCTGTATAAGGCAATTCGCGACTATGATGGGGACAAGCTATCATCATTTAAAGCGTTTGCCGAACTTTGTGTGACCCGACAAATTATTACAGCAATTAAAACAGCTACACGACAAAAACATATACCTCTTAATTCGTATGTATCACTTGATAAACCAATTTATGACGAAGAATCAGATAGGACTTTGCTGGATGTTGTAGCTGGGTCAAAGGCAATTGATCCACAGGAATTACTCGTAAACAGAGAAAAATTTGGTGATATGGAAACTAGATTGTCAGAATTACTTAGCGAGTTAGAGAAAGAAGTATTGCGATTATATCTCGATGGACAAACTTATCAGGAGATTTCAGTCAAATTAAAACGTCACGTGAAATCGATAGATAATGCTTTGCAGCGGGTGAAACGTAAACTCGAACAACTCCTGGAATCGAATGAAACAGCACATAACAGCCATTGACACATCGAGGGAACCGTGCTACAGTTATATGAGTAAAAAACCCTAAAATGGGGTGATATAGTGAATAAAAAGATAACATTAGCGTGTGCAATTTGTTCCAATAGAAACTATACAACTAGTAAAAATGTATCCACACAACCTATGCGTATGGAAGTGAAAAAGTATTGCAAAACATGTGGGAAGCATACATTGCACCGTGAGACGAAATAATAGCACTCTTCGGGTAGAGTTTGGGGGTACAAGCATGAATCTTGTTCAATTTTTTAAGAATGTATCTCGGGAAATGAAAAAGGTAAGTTGGCCAAAAGGTCGTGAATTGACTAGTTACACAATAACCGTTATTTCAACAGTAGTGTTTGTGGCATTGTTTTTCACAGTAATAGATCTTGGCATTTCCGAAATTTTAAGTTCATTCTTTGAATAATTAAGCTATAAATATGTTATAATGGAATATAATATTTCGATTAAAAAAAACCCGGTGTAAACGGGTTTTTTAATATTGCAATACTTTTGGGCAGTTAGAAAGTGTAAACACTTTCCTGCTGTACAAGTGTAACTAGAGATTTCGCCATTAAGGCCTGGCTGGCAACAATAAGCCGGAGTTTTCAAGGGGTAACTTTAAAGTTTTAAGCTAAGGGAGGGAAGGGCAAGTAAATTTGTCCTGCTGAAATGGAAAAAAATTGGTATGCAGTTCATACATATTCGGGGTATGAAAACAAAGTAAAAACAAATTTAGAGAAACGTGTGGAATCGATGGGCATGGAAGATAGAATCTTTCGTGTGATCGTGCCTGAAGATGAAGAAACGGAAATTAAAAACGGCAAGAAAAAAGTTGTTAAAAAGAAATTCTTCCCTGGGTATGTTCTGGCAGAGATGGTCATGACTGATGATTCATGGTATGTTGTTCGAAATACACCTGGCGTAACCGGATTCGTGGGATCAAGTGGACATGGAACGAAACCGACATCGCTTTTACCTGACGAGGTAGATGCAGTTCTGAAGCGTATGGGAGTAGCCGAACCTGTTATGCAGATTGACTTTGAAATAAAAGAAAATGTACGAGTCAACGATGGACCGTTCACAAACTTCACAGGAACAATTGAGCATATTGATGTTGATAAGCAAAAAGTTAAGGTACATGTTAATATGTTCGGGCGTGAGACACCAGTTGAACTGGATTTCTCGCAGATTGAAAAATTATAAAAGGAATAGTTTATGGCTGTTTTATAAAAGTGTTTCAACAAAACCTTGCATAATTTTATGATTCATGCTAAAATTCTTTTGTTATTTATGTTCTCGATATTCGAGGGAAATGGCTAATAATGAGTGGGAGGGGAATTTCCCCAATTACCACATCACGGACTTTAAGGAGGTGTGTCTCGTGGCTAAAAAAGTAATCAAGTTAGTTAAATTACAAATTCCAGCTGGTAAAGCAAACCCAGCACCACCAGTAGGGCCGGCTTTAGGCCAAGCAGGTGTTAATATCATGGGATTCTGTAAGGAATTTAATGCGCGTACGCAAGATGATGCTGGTATGATTATTCCGGTTGAAATCACGGTATTTGAAGACCGTTCATTTACATTTATCACTAAAACCCCACCCGCTGCTGTATTGTTGAAAAAAGCAGCTGGTATTGAAACAGCTTCAGGTGAACCAAACCGTAATAAAGTTGCTACTGTTAAGCGTGATAAAGTACAGGAAATTGCGGAAACAAAAATGCCTGATTTAAACGCCGCTGATCTAGAAGCAGCGATGCGCATGGTTGAAGGAACTGCACGCAGTATGGGCATTACGATTGAAGACTAATGTCTAACAATTTTTAATATGTATAGGTTGCGGAAATGGATTACCATCCATCGCAACCTTTTTGCAAGCTATAAAAGTATTCGTGCTTTTATAAGTGGGAGGTCTTACCGCTATAACCACAATTGAGGAGGAAACAAAATGGCTAAAAAGAGTAAACGACTTCAAGAAGCTGCTAAGCTTGTTGATCGTACGAAATCATATGAAGTAGAAGAATCTGTTGCATTGTTGAAAGAAACAGCAAAAGCAAACTTTGATGAAACTGTAGAAGCAGCATTTCGTTTAGGTGTAGACCCTAAGAAAGCTGATCAGCAAATTCGTGGAGCAATGGTATTGCCGCATGGTACTGGTAAAACACAACGTGTACTAGTATTTGCAAAAGGTGATAAAGCGAAAGAAGCTGAAGAAGCTGGAGCAGATTATGTTGGAGAACAAGATCTAATCAATAAAATCAACCAAGGTTGGTTTGAGTTTGATGTAATTGTTGCAACTCCCGACATGATGGCTGAAGTTGGTAAACTTGGTCGTGTATTAGGACCAAAAGGACTAATGCCTAACCCGAAAACCGGCACAGTTACGTTTGAAATTGAAAAAGCTGTTAACGATATTAAAGCTGGTAAAGTGGAATATCGTGTTGATAAATCAGCTAACATTCATGTTCCAATTGGAAAAATTTCATTCGACAATCAAAAATTAATCGAAAACTTTGAAGCAATTACAGAAGCACTTGTGAAAGCTAAGCCACAAGCTGCTAAAGGTATCTACATGCGTAATGCATCCGTGACTTCAACAATGGGACCTGGAATCAAAGTAGATATCTCAAGTTATGTTCGCGGCTAATTTGCTGTTGACATTCTAACAACAATTAGGTATACTAAATTGCGTTGTAAAAATGAATACGTTGTACCGTAGACAGTAGGTGCGAGCAATCGCTTAATTTCCTGCCGAGGTGTTTAAAAGCAGATTAAATGATCGTTGTTGATTATAAATTTGTCATAAAAGCCTCCATGTCTACATGGGGGCTTTATTAGTCTCGTTATCGGTAACGTTAAAACGTTAATAGGAGGTGGAACAATGTCCAATAGCAATATTATTGAACAAAAACAACAACTCGTACAAGAGATTGCTTCTAAATTTCGTGACAGCCAATCTACTTTGCTAGTAGATTATCGTGGTCTTGATGTAGCGGAAGTAACAGAATTGCGTAAGCAGCTTCGTGAAGCCGACGTTGAATTCAAAGTTTACAAAAACTCAATGGCTCGTCGTGCTGCGGATGCTGTAGAACTAGGGGAGTTATCAGATACATTGGTTGGCCCAACTGCAATTGCATTTAGTAATGAGGATGTAGTGGCACCAGCTAAAATTTTGAATAACTTCGCAAAAGATCATAACGAACTAGAAATTAAAGGTGGCGTAATTGAAGGTCAGGTTGCATCACTAGAGCAAATTAAAGAACTTGCCGATCTGCCAAATTACGAAGGTATGGTATCTATGCTTCTTAGCGTATTACAAGCACCTATCCGTAACCTTGCTTACGCAACACAAGCAATTGCAGATCAAAAAGAAGAAGAACAAGGTGCATAAATTGCCTCTAGTGCAATTTGGCATTCCGGAAATATTAAATTAAAAGAAAAATGGAGGAATATATCATGACTAATGAACAAATCATTGAAGCGGTTAAAGAAATGTCTGTTTTAGAACTAAACGATCTTGTTAAAGCAATTGAAGAAGAATTTGGTGTAAGTGCTGCAGCTCCAGTTGCTGCTGCCGGTGCTGCTGGTGGAGCAGAAGAAGTTGAAGAACAAACTGAATTTGACGTAGTACTTGAAAGTGCTGGAGATTCAAAAATTAAAGTAGTTAAAGCTGTTCGCGAAATTACTGGTCTTGGTCTTAAAGACGCAAAAGACCTAGTAGACAACGCTCCTAAAGCAGTTAAAGAAGGTACTTCTAAAGAAGACGCTGAAGAAATCAAAGGCAAGCTTGAAGAAGTTGGAGCATCAATCGAAGTTAAGTAATATTATTTTTTATGAAAAGAGCTCGTCGGAATATACGACGGGCTCTATATATATTTATTTCTTCAGAATACACACAAAGTAGGTGCCCTAATGTCAGAGCATTACTTTTCGCAAAATCCTCAATCTAAAAGTTCACCCAAGAAATGGAATTACCAATTAAGGGGCAAAGTTTACACATTTGAAAGTGATTATGGTGTTTTTTCGAAAAATGAAGTGGACTTTGGCTCACGTTTACTGATTGAAGCATTTAAAGAACCATTGATAACAGGCGATTTTCTAGACCTGGGTTGTGGTTATGGCCCAATTGGAATTACATTAGCAGATTGTTATAATGACCGAACCATGATTTTGACAGATATTAACGAACGCGCTATCAACCTTGCCCAAAAAAATGCCGACTATAATAATGTAGTAAATACAGAATTTGTGCAAAGTGATCGTTTTAGTAATCTAACAAACCGTTCATTTGCTGCTATAGTGACTAATCCACCGATTAGAGCAGGAAAAAAAGTAGTTCATCAAATGTTTGAAGACAGCAAGAATGCTCTATTAAAAGATGGTCAATTGTGGGTAGTTATTCAGAAGAAGCAAGGCGCCCCGTCAGCTAAAGCAAAATTAAATGAATTATTTGAGAATGTTGAGGTAGTTCAGCGGGATAAAGGGTATTTTATATTGAAGGCTACAAATGATTGACCTTATAATTTACATGTGTTAATATAGTAAAATGCTAACATGGGACTTCCTTTGTCAAGGGGAAATTTCATGAGAAATGAAACGTATAATTCATTGGTAATCGGAGACACTGTTAAAATCCCAAAAATTAAACACATTGTCAAAAGGCTATTTTCGCAGTTTAAGACTGTGAGAGTGTTTAAAGTCTACACTCCAAGGTGATAAGGGTTTCGGGGAAGGTAAAACATGCTTTCAGGAAACCTATTAACGATAAGTCGTGTTTTCTAATATTTTTAATTATATCACATTATAGCGTGTTATATTACTGATGAATGATTTTTTTTACTTGTATAACTCCGAATTACAAGTTTGTTCAGCATGTTTTGCGGATGGTGGCAATTGGCTATCGTTGATTCGCATTAACACAAAAATAGGATTCAAAAAACAACTGATTTAAGCACTATTTAATCAGTTCGTTTTTGCTAAATATTATTAGTCATTTTTCAACAGGGCGTATTAACGCTTTATGAGAAATGCTTGATTTGAGGGGTGAAGTTGTTGACAGGTCAACTAGTTCAGTATGGACGGCACCGCCAACGCAGGAGCTATGCGCGTATTAGCGAGGTGTTAGAATTACCAAATCTAATCGAGATTCAAACCGCTTCTTATGAGTGGTTTTTAGAAGAAGGTTTGAGAGAAATGTTTAAGGATATTTCTCCTATTGAGGATTTTACAGGCAACCTTTCGCTGGAATTTGTAGATTACAGTCTGGGGGAACCAAAATATCCTGTAGATGAATCAAAAGATCGAGATGTCACGTATAATGCTCCGCTTCGCGTGAAGGTTCGTTTAATCAATAATGAGACCGGTGAAGTAAAAGAACAAGAAGTATTCATGGGTGATTTCCCACTTATGACAGACACAGGTACATTTATCATAAATGGGGCTGAACGTGTCATCGTTTCCCAGCTTGTACGTTCACCTAGTGTTTATTATAACGAAAAATTCGACAAAAATGGTAAACGCGGTGTTACAGCAACGGTTATTCCGAATCGTGGTGCATGGCTGGAGTTTGAAACAGATGCCAAAGATGTCGCATATGTAAGAATTGATCGCACACGTAAATTGCCAATCACGGTACTTTTACGTGCACTTGGTTTTGGTTCAGATCAGGAAATCATCGATCTGCTGGGTGAAAGCGAGTACCTTAAGAATACATTGGAAAAAGATAATACCGAAACAACGGATAAAGCCTTGTTAGAAATTTATGAACGTCTGCGCCCTGGTGAACCACCAACAGTAGATAATGCCAAGAGTTTACTGGTTTCACGTTTCTTTGATCCGAAGCGTTACGACCTGGCACATGTAGGTCGCTATAAAATGAATAAAAAGCTGGATATTAAAAACCGCCTGTTTAATCAGGTGCTGGCTGAACCAATTGTCGATCCGGAAACTGGCGAAGTTCTAGCACAAAAAGGTGATAAATTAGAGCGGAAACTGCTTGATAAGATAATTCCTTATTTGGAAAAAGATGAAGAGAAACTCGGTGAAAAAAGCGTTGAACTGCAGGAAAGTGTTCTTGAAGACCCGATTCTTGTACAATCCATTAAAATAGTAGACCCTACTGATCCAAGTGGTGAAAGAGAATTGAATGTTGTTGGCAATGCTGGTGTGGACAGAGACGTTAAGAATATAATGCCTGCTGACATTCTATCAGCGGTCAATTATTTCTTTAACCTACTGCACCATGTTGGAGGCACAGATGACATAGACCATCTGGGTAACCGCAGACTTCGTTCTGTTGGGGAGTTATTACAAAATCAATTCCGTATTGGGTTGTCTCGTATGGAACGTGTTGTGCGTGAAAGAATGTCGATTCAGGAT
Source organism: Virgibacillus sp. L01 (assembly GCF_052246775.1). NCBI lineage: Bacteria > Bacillati > Bacillota > Bacilli > Caryophanales > Bacillaceae > Virgibacillus > Virgibacillus sp. L01. The sequence goes on from NZ_JBQQCP010000014.1 coordinate 24,007, forward strand.
ACGTCCAGTATTACACCACAACAACTAATAAATATTCGACCTGTGATTGCATCGATTAAGGAATTTTTCGGTAGTTCACAGTTATCACAATTTATGGACCAAACAAATCCATTAGCAGAATTAACGCATAAGCGTCGTTTGTCTGCCTTGGGACCAGGTGGTTTAACACGTGAGCGTGCAGGATTCGAAGTTCGTGACGTTCACTATTCTCACTATGGTCGAATGTGTCCGATTGAGACACCAGAGGGGCCGAATATCGGTTTAATAAACTCGTTGTCAAGTTATGCGAAAGTTAATGAATTTGGCTTTATCGAAACGCCGTATCGCAGGGTTGATCCTGAAACAGGCAGAGTAACAGCACGAATTGATTACCTTACAGCAGATGAAGAGGATAATTACATTGTAGCTCAGGCTAATGCTCGTTTAAACGAAGATGGTAGTTTTACAGACGAGGAAGTAATTGCTCGTTTCCGTGGTGAGAACACAGCTGTACCACGTGAACAACTTGATTACATGGATGTATCTCCTAAACAAGTTGTTTCTGCTGCAACAGCATGTATTCCATTCTTGGAAAACGATGACTCAAACCGTGCGTTAATGGGAGCTAACATGCAACGTCAAGCAGTACCATTGTTGCAACCTGAAGCCCCTGTTGTTGGAACCGGTATGGAATATGTGTCTGGGAAAGACTCAGGCGCGGCAATTATTTGCAGTAATGATGGTGTTGTTGAACGTGTAGAAGCAAAAGAAGTTCATGTTCGTCGTGTTTCTGAAGTAGACGGAAAAGAAGTTAAAGGTGATTTAGACACTTATCGTTTGCAAAAATATATTCGTTCGAACCAAGGAAGCTGTTACAACCAACGCCCTATCGTAAGCGAAGGAGATCGTGTTACAAAAGGCGAAATCCTTGCAGATGGTCCTTCAATGGAAGATGGGGAACTAGCGTTAGGCCGAAATGTCCTAACAGGCTTCATGACTTGGGAAGGTTATAACTACGAAGATGCGATCATCATGAGCGAACGACTTGTGAAGGATGACGTTTATACTTCAATTCATATAGAAGAGTACGAATCTGAAGCTCGTGATACAAAACTCGGGCCAGAGGAAATTACCAGAGATATTCCGAATGTTGGCGAGGATGCCTTGAAGGATCTGGATGAAGAAGGGATCATTCGTGTAGGTGCTGAAGTCACGGATGGTGATATCCTGGTTGGAAAGGTTACGCCTAAAGGGGTAACTGAACTATCTGCTGAAGAACGTTTATTACATGCAATATTTGGCGAAAAAGCACGTGAAGTTCGTGACACATCTTTACGAGTACCCCATGGTGCTGGCGGAATTGTTCTGGATGTTAAAATCTTCAACCGTGAAGATGGCGATGAACTCCCACCAGGTGTTAATCAGCTTGTCCGAGCATATATTGTTCAGAAGCGTAAGATATCTGAAGGTGATAAAATGGCTGGGCGACATGGTAACAAAGGTGTTATTTCCAAAATATTGCCTGAAGAAGATATGCCGTTCTTACCAGATGGGACACCAATCGACATTATGCTTAACCCATTAGGTGTACCATCGCGTATGAATATCGGACAGGTGTTCGAAATGCACTTGGGTATGGCTGCACGTCAGCTTGGTCTCCATGTTGCAACACCAGTATTTGATGGTGCCTCAGAGCAAGATGTATGGGATACTCTGGAAGAGGCAGGAATGCCAAAAGACGCTAAGTCGATTTTATATGATGGAAGAACGGGAGAGCCGTTTGATAATCGTATATCAGTAGGTGTCATGTACATGATTAAACTTGCGCACATGGTCGATGACAAGTTACACGCTCGTTCAACAGGTCCATATTCACTTGTGACACAGCAACCACTAGGCGGGAAAGCACAATTTGGTGGACAGCGTTTCGGTGAAATGGAAGTTTGGGCACTTGAAGCGTACGGTGCCGCTTATACACTTCAGGAAATCCTGACGGTTAAATCAGATGATATTGTCGGTCGTGTCAAAACGTATGAGTCAATCGTTAAAGGTGATAATGTTGCCGAACCAGGTGTACCAGAATCCTTTAAAGTCCTTATTAAGGAATTACAGAGTCTTGGTATGGACGTTAAGATGCTCGCAAGCGATGAATCTGAAATAGAGATGCGTGACCTCGAAGAAGAGGAAACGCAAGCAGCAAGCAAACTGAACTTAGAAGTAGAAGGCAACTAAAAATAACGGAGTGCTGACTCTATGCCGGGTCAGCACCTCCATCTATATAATTCTAAGTAAATGGTAAAATCGGACACTAAAAGGGAGGTAGGCCCCTTGCTAGATGTAAATAACTTTGAGTATATGAAAATAGGTTTAGCTTCATCAGAAAAAATACGCTCTTGGTCATACGGCGAGGTCAAAAAACCAGAAACGATTAACTACCGCACATTAAAACCAGAGAAAGATGGTTTATTTTGTGAACGGATTTTCGGCCCACAGAAGGACTGGGAATGTCATTGCGGGAAATATAAGCGTGTACGGTATAAAGGCGTTGTTTGTGATCGATGTGGTGTAGAAGTTACGAAAGCTAAAGTACGTCGTGAGCGTATGGGTCATATTGAACTAGCTGCACCCGTTTCACATATCTGGTATTTTAAAGGAATCCCGAGTCGAATGGGTCTTGTATTAGATATGTCACCACGTGCGTTAGAAGAAGTAATTTATTTTGCTGCATATATTGTTACAGAAACAGGCGATACACCATTAGAGAAAAAACAACTTCTATCTGAAAAAGAGTATCGTGCATATTATGACAAATATGGCAAAACATTCAAGGCGCAAATGGGTGCTGAAGCGATTCGCAAGCTTTTGCAGGATATCGACCTTGAAAAAGAAGTTGAAACATTGCAGGAAGAGCTGAAAACAGCTCAAGGACAACGCAGAACCCGTGCGATCAAACGTTTAGATGTTTTAGAGGCATTTCGCCATTCAGGTAATGATACTTCATGGATGGTTCTTGATGTTCTTCCAATTATTCCACCAGAAATTCGCCCAATGGTACAGCTTGATGGTGGACGCTTTGCCACATCCGATCTGAACGATTTATATCGTCGTGTTATTAACCGTAATAATCGTTTGAAACGTTTATTGGATCTTGGTGCACCAAGTATTATTGTGCAAAACGAGAAACGTATGCTGCAGGAAGCTGTTGACGCATTGGTTGACAATGGTCGTCGCGGCCGTCCTGTTACAGGCCCAGGAAACAGACCGTTAAAATCCTTATCTCATATGTTAAAAGGTAAGCAAGGCCGTTTCCGTCAGAATCTACTTGGTAAACGTGTAGACTATTCCGGTCGTTCGGTAATTGTTGTAGGTCCAAGTCTGAAAATGTATCAGTGTGGTTTGCCGAAAGAAATGGCGCTTGAGTTATTTAAGCCATTTATTATGAAAGAACTCGTTGAAAGAGGAATAGCTCATAATATTAAATCAGCAAAACGCAAAATTGAACGCGTGCATCCAGATGTTTGGGATGTATTAGAAGAAGTAATTAAAGAGCACCCTGTATTGCTTAACCGTGCTCCAACATTGCACCGTTTGGGTATTCAGGCGTTCGAACCTACATTGGTAGAAGGGCGGGCAATTCGCCTTCACCCATTAGTGTGTACAGCTTATAACGCTGACTTTGATGGTGACCAAATGGCGGTCCACGTGCCACTATCAGCTGAGGCACAAGCCGAGGCACGTATTCTAATGCTTGCTGCTCAAAACATTTTGAATCCAAAAGATGGTAAACCTGTTGTAACACCATCACAGGATATGGTATTAGGAAACTATTACGTGACACTAGAACGTGAGAATGCAATCGGAGAAGGAAGCGTATTTAAAGATCTCGATGAGGCGCTGATAGCTTATCAAAATGGCTATGTTCATTTACACACAAGAGTTGCCGTGCAGGCATCCAGCTTGAACAAAAAATCATTTACTGATGAACAGCAGACCCAATTGTTAATAACGACAGTAGGTAAGCTTATCTTTAATGAGATATTACCGGAATCGTTCCCGTATATTAACGAACCAACAAATGACAACCTGGAAATTAAGACGCCAGGAAAGTATTTTGTTGAAAAAGGAACAAATATTGGAGAAGAAATTAAAACACGTGAAATTATTCCTCCATTTAAGAAAGGAATACTTGGAGATATAATTGCTGAAGTGTTTAAACGGTTTAAAATTAGCGAAACATCGAAAATGCTTGACCGCATGAAAGACCTTGGATTCAGTTATTCCACAAAAGCGGGTATGACTGTTGGTGTATCTGATATCGTTGTATTAGCTGAAAAACAAACTATAATTGAAAAGTCACAAACTAAAGTTGATACTGTATCTAAACAGTTCAGACGTGGTTTGATTACTGACGAAGAGCGTTATGACCGAGTTATAGCTATTTGGTCTAAAGCAAAAGACGATATTCAGGAACGATTAATGCAATCACTTAACCCAAGAAACCCAATATTTATGATGAGTGATTCAGGTGCAAGAGGTAACGCATCTAACTTTACACAGCTTGCAGGTATGCGTGGTTTAATGGCCAACCCGGCTGGTAAAATCATTGAATTACCGATCAAATCAAGTTTCCGTGAAGGGTTAACAGTATTGGAATACTTTATTTCTACACACGGTGCTCGTAAAGGGCTTGCCGATACAGCACTAAAAACAGCTGACTCTGGTTACTTAACCCGTCGTCTGGTGGATGTAGCGCAGGATGTAATCATTCGCGAAGATGATTGTGGTACAGACCGCGGATTAACTGTCTCAGCATTGACAGATGGAACGGAATTAATCGAACCACTGTTGGATCGCCTAATCGGACGTACAGCATTTGAAAAGGTTAGTCATCCTGAAACAGGCGAAGTCATTGTCGATACCAATGAAGTTATTTCAGAAGACCAAGCGAAACAAATTATTGAAGCAGGGCACGAGCAGGTATTAATAAGAACTGCCTTCACATGTAATACAAAACATGGCGTTTGTAAGAAATGCTATGGTCGTAACCTAGCAACTGGCGATGAGGTAGAAGTTGGTGAAGCGGTAGGTATTATTGCTGCACAATCTATTGGTGAGCCAGGTACACAGCTTACTATGCGTACATTCCACACAGGTGGGGTTGCAGGAGACGATATTACTCAAGGTCTACCGCGTATTCAGGAACTGGTTGAAGCGCGTCATCCTAAAGGGCAGGCAGTTATCAGTGAAGTTCACGGTACTGTCCATGAAATAAAAGAAGTGAAAGATAAGCAGGAAATTGTTGTTCAAGGTGATGTAGAACAACGTTCCTATCCTGTTCCGTACAATGCGCGCATGAAAGTGACTGTTGGTGATGAAGTGGCTGCCGGTCAAGAACTTACAGAAGGTTCTGTTGATCCAAAAGAACTTCTTCGTGCACAAGGCGTTCAGGGTGTTCAATCTTACTTGTTACGTGAAGTGCAGCGTGTTTACCGCATGCAAGGTGTTGAAATCGGGGATAAACACGTAGAGGTAATGGTTCGCCAGATGCTTCGTAAAATTCGTGTTGTTGAATCCGGAGATACAAATGTACTTCCTGGGTCATTACTCGAAATTCACCAATTTAAAGAAGCAAACAATGCAGTATTACAGGAAGGAAAACAGCCAGCTGTTGGTAAACCTGTATTACTGGGAATCACAAAAGCGTCACTGGAAACTGATTCATTCTTATCAGCTGCATCCTTCCAGGAAACAACTCGTGTGTTAACGGATGCTGCTATTAAAGGTAAACGTGACGAACTGCTAGGACTTAAAGAGAATGTTATTATTGGTAAACTGGTTCCTGCCGGGACAGGGATGAACCGTTACCGAAAAATCAAATCATCTTTAGATCAGCCAAAAGAAAATGAAGAAGAGCAAGAAGAAACAGAAACGGTAAAATAACCATTTTTAAAACAAGTGACTAAAATTCGGAAGCACTTAAAAATAGTAAAATTTCAGTTGACATTAAAAAACGAGAATGATACTATATTTAAGGTGTTTCCGATTCTACTTGTTACTTTGGAGGATATGCTAATGTCTTATGAAAAAGTAACTCAGGTTCAAACACAGTTGATAATCGGAACGAAGCAAACACTTAAAGCTATGAAAAATGGTGATGTAAGTGAAGTTTTTATTGCTGATGATGCAGACCAACAAATCACACAAAAGGTAGAGCGTTTAGCTAATGAGCTGGATGTGCCTTGTCACCGTGTTGATTCGATGGAACGACTAGGCGCTGCTTGCGGCATAGACGTTGGTGCATCGACAGTAGCAGTAAAACAATAGAGGTTTTGGCGAAGATTTTCGCGAAGGCTTTGTTTTTTGCTAAAGGATGAACCACCTGGATATGTGGGATTACAAATAACCAAAAATTGGGTGGCAACTGGTTTTTACTAGTTTATAAACAAGAAGGGAGGATAACAATTATGCCTACAATAAATCAACTTGTACGTAAAGGTCGTGTGAACAAACCAAAAAAGTCTGACTCTCCTGCACTAAATAGAGGGTACAACAGCTTTAAGAAAAGAGCTACAGATGAAAATTCACCACACAAACGTGGCGTTTGCACACGTGTCGGTACATTAACTCCGAAGAAACCGAACTCTGCACTTCGTAAGTATGCGCGTGTTCGTTTGTCAAACAACATGGAGGTAACTGCATATATTCCTGGAATTGGACACAATCTACAGGAGCACAGTGTAGTATTGATCCGTGGCGGTCGTGTTAAAGACTTACCTGGTGTTCGTTACCACATTGTACGTGGGGCGCTTGATACCGCTGGTGTACAAGGCCGTGCACAAGGTCGTTCTAAATATGGTGCAAAAAAACCTAAAAAGAAATAATATTATAATATAGATATAGGAAAGGAGGGGGACATATGCCACGTAAAGGACCAGTACCTAAACGCGATGTCTTGCCAGATCCGCTTTATAATTCAAAGCTAGTTACACGTTTAATCAATCAAATCATGATAGACGGTAAAAGAGGTAAAGCACAAAAAATTCTTTATAATGCGTTTGAACTTGTTGCAGAAAGAAGTGGACAAAACGCAATGGAAGTCTTTGAACAAGCAATGAAGAATGTAATGCCAGTACTTGAGGTTCGTGCACGTCGTGTTGGTGGTTCAAACTACCAAGTACCGATGGAAGTACGCCCAGAACGCCGTCAAGCACTAGGTTTACGTTATGTTGTTAATTACTCACGTCTTCGCGGAGAAAAAACTATGGAAGAGCGACTTGCTAATGAAATTCTTGACGCTTCCAACAACACAGGTTCATCAGTTAAAAAACGCGAAGAATTGCATAAGATGGCTGAAGCAAACAAAGCATTTGCTCACTATCGCTGGTAATAAAACAAAATAAAGATTTTAACAGGAAGGAGAAGAATACATGGCTAGAGAGTTCTCCTTGGAAAAGACGCGTAATCTTGGTATTATGGCACACATTGATGCAGGTAAGACCACTACTACTGAGCGTATTCTTTTCTATACAGGACGTATTCATAAAATTGGTGAAACTCACGAAGGCGCTTCTCAAATGGACTGGATGGAGCAGGAACAAGAGCGCGGAATCACAATCACATCTGCAGCAACTACTGCTCAATGGAAAGGTTATCGTATTAACATCATTGATACTCCAGGACACGTTGACTTCACAGTAGAAGTGGAACGTTCACTGCGTGTACTTGATGGGGCGGTAACTGTTCTTGATGCGCAATCAGGTGTGGAACCACAAACCGAAACTGTATGGCGCCAGGCAACGACTTACGGTGTGCCTAGAGTGGTATTCATTAACAAAATGGATAAAGTGGGCGCGGATTTCCTTTACTCCACTAATACACTTAAAGAACGTTTAGGTGCTAATGCTCATCCAGTTCAGCTACCAATCGGTGCTGAGGATGATTTTGAGGGTATTATTGACCTCATTACAATGGAAGCTTACTATTATCTTGATGATCTTGGTACTCGTGCAGAATCGCGCGAAATTCCAGCAGAATATAAAGAAAAAGCAGAAGAACTGCGTGCTAGCTTAGTAGAAGCTGTATCTGAGCTTGACGAAGAGCTTATGATGAAGTATCTAGAAGGAGAAGAAGTCTCCAATGAGGAACTTAAAAAAGCAATTCGTACGGCTACACTAAACATTGAGTTTTACCCTGTATTTGTTGGTTCAGCATTTAAAAACAAAGGTGTTCAACTAATGTTGGATGGTGTAATTGACTATCTGCCAGCACCAACTGATGTACCTCCAATTGAAGGGAAAATACCTGGTACGGAAGAGCAAGTAGTTCGTGAGTCATCTGATGACGCACCTTTTTCTGCACTGGCATTTAAAGTAGCGACAGACCCATTCGTTGGTAAGTTAACATTCTTCCGCGTATATTCCGGGACATTATCTGCTGGTACTTATGTTAAAAACTCAGTAAAAGATAAGCGTGAACGTGTAGGACGGATCCTGCAAATGCACGCAAATTCCCGTGAAGAGATATCGACTGTATATGCCGGAGAGATTGCCGCCGGAATTGGTTTGAAAGATACATCAACAGGGGATACACTTTGTGGTGAAAAGGATCTTGTAGTCTTAGAGTCAATGGACTTCCCGGAACCGGTAATCGGTGTTGCAATTGAGCCTAAAACAAAAGCTGACCAAGATAAAATGGCAATTGCTTTAGGTAAACTTGCTGAAGAGGATCCAACATTCAGAACAGAAACAGACGTAGAAACTGGTCAAACCATTATATCTGGTATGGGTGAGCTTCACCTTGACATTATCGTTGATCGTCTGAAAAGAGAATTCAAAGTAGATGCAACAGTTGGTGCGCCACAGGTAGCATACCGTGAAACATTCCGAGGATCAGCTGAAGTTGAAGGTAAATTTGTACGTCAGTCTGGTGGTCGTGGACAATACGGTCACGTTTGGGTTAAATTTGAGCCAAACGAAGAGGGTGCAGGCTTCGAATTTGCGAATAAAATCGTTGGTGGTGTTGTACCACGTGAATACATCGCATCTGTTGAACATGGTATTAGAGAATCAACAGCGAATGGTGTATTAGCTGGTTACCCATTAATCGATATTAAAGCAACTTTATATGATGGAAGCTATCATGATGTAGACTCGAACGAGATGGCATTTAAAATAGCTGGGTCAATGGCTTTAAAGGCTGCTAAAAATAAATGTCAGCCAGTTCTTTTAGAGCCTATGATGAAAGTGGAAATTGTTATCCCTGAAGAATACATGGGAGATATCATGGGTGATGTTACTTCTCGTCGTGGACGTGTAGAAGGAATGGAACCACGTGGACCAGCACAGCTTGTTAAATCATTTGTTCCACTTTCAGAAATGTTCGGTTATGCAACTGCATTACGTTCAAATACGCAAGGCCGTGGGACATTCACAATGCACTTTGATCACTATGAACAAGTACCAAAAAGCATTTCAGAAGAAATAATCAAGAAAAATTCTGGTGAATAATTGATTTTTTTGTAATTCTGAAGTATAACTTTTATTGAAGGCTAAGAGATAACATTAATCGTTATTTCTTAGCTGGACATATAAAATAAAATAAACTTTTACTTATTTAAGGAGGAACTATAAATGGCTAAAGAAAAGTTCGATCGCTCAAAAAGTCACGTTAACATTGGTACAATTGGACACGTTGACCATGGTAAAACGACATTAACTGCTGCAATTACTACTACATTGCACAAACAATCTGGTGAGGGTACTGCAATGGCATTTGACCAAATCGACCATGCTCCAGAAGAAAGAGAACGTGGTATTACAATCGCAACATCTCACGTTGAGTACGAAACAGAAACTCGTCACTATGCTCACGTTGACTGCCCAGGACACGCTGACTATGTTAAAAACATGATCACAGGTGCAGCGCAAATGGATGGTGCAATTCTAGTTGTATCTGCTGCTGATGGTCCAATGCCACAAACACGTGAACACATCTTGCTTTCACGCAACGTTGGTGTTCCGGCAATTGTTGTTTTCCTTAACAAAACAGATATGGTAGATGACGAAGAATTACTAGAACTAGTTGAAATGGAAGTTCGCGATTTATTAACAGAATATGACTTCCCTGGTGACGATATCCCAGTAATTAAAGGTTCTGCACTTAAAGCTCTTGAAGGAGATGCAGATTACGAAGAAAAAATCTTCGAACTTATGGCTGCGGTTGATGAGTATATTCCAACTCCAGAACGTGACAATAACAAGCCGTTCATGATGCCAGTTGAGGATGTATTCTCAATTACTGGCCGTGGAACAGTTGCAACTGGCCGTGTTGAACGTGGATCAATTAAAGTTGGTGACGATATTGAGATTATCGGTCTTGCTGAAGCACCATCAAAAAGTACTGTAACTGGTGTTGAAATGTTCCGTAAGCTTCTTGATTACGCTGAAGCAGGTGACAATATTGGTGCACTTCTACGTGGGGTATCACGCGATGATATCAACCGTGGTCAAGTACTAGCTAAACCAGGTTCAATCACACCACATACAAATTTTAAAGCAGAAGTTTATGTTCTATCTAAGGAAGAAGGTGGACGTCATACTCCATTCTTCGCTAACTACCGTCCACAGTTCTACTTCCGTACAACTGACGTAACTGGAGTTATTCAACTTCCAGAAGGAGTAGAAATGGTAATGCCTGGTGATAACATCGAAATGGATGTTGAGCTAATTTCAAAAATCGCTATTGAAGACGGTACTCGTTTCTCAATCCGAGAAGGCGGACGTACTGTTGGGTCAGGCGTCGTAACTTCAATTCAAAAATAATTATAGTTTAGATTAAAAGCAGACAGCGTGACGACGCTGTCTGCTTTTTAGTTACGCTCTTTTCGGCAGGTAAGAAAGTAACTTGGCTGTCGAATGCGCAGCAACCATTTGTCATGAAAATTATTTTTTATATAGCCAATTTGAGGTTAACGGACACCAGGGACCTTATTTGGCAAAGCCCACGAAAATGGTGGTGTTTTCGGACACCAAGGACCTAATTTCACACATATAACAGTTAAATAATCATGATATATGATTCAATAGTACAGATTTCTAAATCACAGGCTTCTTTCTTCCAACAATAGAAAATTACGTAAAAATTGGTATACCATTTCGGAACGAGGATCCGTTTCGACTGTTTGGCGGATCCTCATTCCGTTATTTCCCTAAAAACCCTCGTTTCGAGTCTGGGTTCGGATCCTCGTTCCGCTATTTGTCATTTTCAACTCAAAATTTGCTGATTTCCATCTATTAGCGGAATGAGGATCCGTCTCACTCCCCCAAGAGTACCTTTTATACTATTTAGCGGAATGAGGATTCATCTCAATTGTTCTGTCGGATCCTTGTTCCGTTATTTCAGCGAAAACCCTCGTTTAAGCTTGGGTTCAGACCATCATTCCGAGTGGCAAACTTCATACCTCAAGGTACGCGTAGTAAATTTCCGGCGAGTTATTATGAGTTGGTAAAAGTGCCTGGCATTTGCGGTAATTCTCGAGATACATCAAATGATAACTCAATAATAAAATGAGAGATTAAGTTGAGTGGTCACGCACCCAAAACCCGCTCAACAGAACTTAATTAGACCATATTGGAATCCGATTTCCGGTTTCAGCAAATTTCTACAAAAAAATTTCCTCAACTCCTTGCAATCAGTGGAATATGTTTGTATAATACATAGATGTGCAATCAAATTGTTATTTATAAAAAAAGGTTGCATTGACCACGTTTTTTCTTTATAATATTAATGTTGGTCCAAAAAAGGCGATGAAGTGAAAGGTTGTTGACACACCCGGCCCCTTTGCCATGGCGGATGGTCAAGAAATTTTCACGGAGAATGTCTGTTATAAAATGGGCGAAAAGGAGGGAAAATAATGGCAAAAGAAAAGATTAGAATTCGATTAAAAGCATATGATCACCGTATTTTAGATCAGTCCTCTGAAAAGATTGTAGATACAGCGAAACGTTCTGGTGCAAATGTTTCTGGACCGATTCCGTTGCCTACAGAAAGATCTGTTTACACTGTATTACGTGCCGTGCACAAATACAAAGATGCTCGTGAGCAGTTCGAAATGCGTACTCATAAGCGCTTGATCGACATTGTTAATCCAACACCACAAACGGTTGATTCACTAATGCGTCTTGACTTACCATCTGGTGTGGATATTGAAATTAAATTATAAATTATTGAATTATATAGGAGGTGTAACGGATGACGAAAGGAATCTTAGGTCGTAAAATCGGCATGACTCAGTTATTTTCTGACGAGGGAGAATTAGTCCCGGTAACAGTTGTTCAGGCTGAGCCAAACGTAGTATTACAAAAAAGAACACTTGAAAATGATGGCTATGAAGCACTACAAATCGGTTTTGCAGATGAAAAGGAATCACGTACAAACAAAGCGGAAAAAGGCCATGCTGATAAAGCAAACACAGCCCCTAAGCGCTGCGTTCGTGAATTCCGTAACGCAAATCTTGATGAATATGATGTTGGTCAAGAGATCAGTGTTGATATTTTTCAGACTGGCGATAAAGTAGATGTTACCGGAACTTCTAAAGGGAAAGGTTTCCAAGGGGTTATCAAACGCCACGGACAACAACGCGGACCGTCAACTCACGGGTCCCATTTCCATAGATCGCCAGGTGCAATGGGTGTAATTGACCCAATGCGTGTTTTCAAAGGTAAGAAACTTCCAGGTCAAATGGGTGGTAGACAAATCACTATTGAAAACCTTGATATTGTAAAAGTAGATACTGAACGCAATCTTCTTTTAATCAGAGGTAATATTCCTGGTGCAAAAAAATCATTCGTAAGAATTGCGAGTGCATTAAAGGCTAACTAATCATATACACGAAGGGAGGATATGTCATGCCTAAAGTAGCACTATTAAAACAAGACGGATCGAAAGCCGGAGATTTTGAATTAAATGACTCCGTATTCGGTATCGAACCGAACAAACATGTTTTGAATGAAGCAGTACTAATGCAACGTTCATCACTACGTCAAGGCACACATGCTGTTAAGAATCGTTCACAAGTTCGCGGCGGCGGTGCTAAACCGTGGAGACAAAAAGGAACAGGTCGTGCACGTCAAGGTTCAACCCGTTCACCGCAATGGGTAGGTGGCGGAACAGTTTTTGGTCCAACACCACGTAGCTATAGCTACAAATTACCGAAAAAAGTACGTCGACTAGCTCTTAAGTCTGCACTTTCTTCAAAAGCAAAGGAAGAGGACTTAATTGTAGTGGAAAACATTGCAATTGATGCTCCAAAAACAAAAGAAGTAGTACAGATGCTAAATGCGCTTAATGCAGATAAAAAAGTATTAATCGTTACAGCTGACAGAGATGAAACAGTAGTTCGCTCTGCAAATAATCTTCAGAAAGTAAATGTACTTACTGTAGAAGAAGTAAATGTACTAGACTTGCTTACGCATGACAAGCTGATCATAACCAAGGATGCAGCTGAAAAAGCAGGGGAGGTGCTTGCATAATGAAAGATCCACGTGATATTATAAAGCGCCCTGTCATTACAGAAGGTTCTGCTGACTTAATGGCAGAAAAAAAATATACGTTCGAAGTAACTCCAAAGGCAAATAAAACAGAGATTAAAGATGCTGTTGAACTAGTATTTGGTGTGAAGGTAGAAAAAGTAAACACTATGAATATTAAAGGTAAATTCAAGCGAATGGGCCGTTACGGCGGATACCGTTCAGATCGTAAAAAGGCTATTGTGCAGCTTTCAGAAGATAGTAAAGACCTAGACTTCTTTGAAGGTTAAATAGAGAAACTAGTGAAGGAGGGAAAACAAAATGGCTATTAAAAAATTCAGACCAACAACAAACGGCAGACGTTTCATGTCTTCATCTGACTTTGCAGAGGTTACTACGGATACTCCGGAAAAATCTCTATTAAGTTCAATTTACAAGCGTGGCGGTCGTAACAACCAAGGTAAGCTTACAGTTCGTCATAAAGGCGGAGGTCATAAGCGCCAATACCGCATCATCGACTTTAAGCGTGATAAAGATGGAATACCTGGACGCGTTGCTACAGTAGAATATGATCCGAACCGCTCAGCTAATATTGCATTAATTCATTATGCGGACGGAGAAAAGCGTTATATATTAGCGCCAAAAGGAATCAAAGTAGGACAGCGAATTGAGTCTGGTGAGCAAGCAGATATCAAATTAGGTAATGCTCTTGCACTTCAAAACATCCCGGTGGGTACCATCATCCATAACGTTGAGTTGAAGCCTGGACGTGGCGGACAACTTGTGCGCTCAGCTGGAGCTGAAGCACAAATCCTTGGTCGTGAAGATAAATATACGTTAGTACGCTTGAAATCAGGCGAAGTTCGCTTGGTATTATCTTCTTGTCGCGCAACAATTGGTCAAGTTGGAAACCTTGAACATGAGCTTATAACTATAGGTAAAGCTGGTCGTTCCCGTTGGTTAGGCAAGCGCCCGACTGTCCGTGGTTCTGTTATGAACCCTAATGATCACCCACATGGTGGTGGTGAAGGACGTGCGCCAATTGGACGCAAATCACCAATGTCACCTTGGGGTAAACCTACTCTTGGTTACAAGACGCGTCAGCGTAACAAACCTACAGATAAATATATCGTTCGTAAGCGTAAAAAATAAACGGATGAGACGACGGGCAATGAGATCCGTCGTTCAATTACGAAAGGAGGTTTATCCATGGGTCGTAGCTTGAAAAAGGGACCTTTTGCAGATGACCATCTATTGAAAAAGATCGATACGTTAAATGAATCTGACAAGAAACAAGTTGTTAAATCTTGGTCTCGTCGTTCAACAATTTTCCCTACTTTTGTTGGTCATACGATTGCTGTATATGACGGACGTAAACACGTGCCTGTCTATGTAACAGAAGATATGGTCGGACATAAATTAGGTGAATTCGCGCCAACCCGTTCTTTTAGAGGACACGGTGGCGATGATAAGAAAACAAAACGCTAATGAGAGGAGGCGCTCCACATGCAAGCTAAAGCCGTTGCGAAATCTGTTCGTATTGCTCCTCGTAAAGTTCGTTTAGTCGTAGATTTGATTCGAGGAAAAGAAGTTGGTGAAGCAGTAGGAATACTACGCCATACACAACGTGGTGCTTCTCCAGTTGTAGAAAAAGTACTAAATTCTGCAATTGCGAATGCGGAACACAACTACGAAATGGAAGCAGATAATCTGGTAGTTTCTGAAGTATTTGTAAATGAAGGTGCTACATTGAAACGTTTTCGTCCACGTGCACAAGGACGTGCAAGTAAAATTAATAAACGCACAAGCCATATTACAGTGGTTGTAACTGAAAAGAAGGAGGGATAGTCAGTGGGTCAAAAAGTAAATCCAAAAGGTCTTCGCGTCGGTATCATTCGTGACTGGGAGTCAAAGTGGTATGCAGGTAAAGACTATGCAGACTTACTACATGAAGATATCAAGATTAGAGAATATCTTGAAAATCGCTTACGCATTGCTGCTGTTTCTTCTATCGATATCGAACGTGCAGCAAACCGTGTAAATATTACCATTAACACTGGTAAGCCAGGTATGGTTATTGGTAAAGGCGGTTCCGAAGTAGAAGCTCTACGTAAATCATTAAACAGTTTGACTGGCAAACGTGTTCACATTAACATCGTTGAAATCAAGAAAGTTGATTTAAACGCTGCATTAGTTGCTGATAACATTGCTCGTCAATTAGAAAATCGTATTTCATTCCGTCGTGCACAAAAGCAAACTATCCAACGTGCAATGCGCGGAGGAGCTAAAGGAATTAAAACACAAGTATCCGGACGTCTAGGCGGCGCAGACATCGCTCGTGCGGAACATTATAGCGAAGGAACAGTACCACTACACACATTACGTGCTGATATTGACTATGGCACAGCAGAAGCTGACACAACTTATGGTAAGTTGGGCGTTAAAGTGTGGATCTATCGTGGAGAAGTCCTTCCAACTAAAACTAACAAGTAAGGAAGGGGGAAATGCATTATGTTAATGCCTAAACGTGTAAAATATCGTAAGCAACATCGTGGTAAAATGAATGGCCGTGCTAAGGGTGGAACTACAGTAGCTTTTGGTGAATATGGTCTACAAGCACTTGAAGCTTCTTGGATTACAAGTCGTCAAATCGAGGCTGCTCGTATTGCAATGACTCGTTACATGAAACGTGGCGGTAAAGTTTGGATTAAAATCTTTCCTGACAAACCATATACTGCAAAACCCCTAGAGGTCCGTATGGGTTCCGGTAAAGGTGCTCCAGAAGGATGGGTAGCAGTAGTTAAACCAGGAAAAATCATGTTTGAAATCGCTGGTGTACCAGAAGAAGTTGCGCGTGAAGCGTTGCGTCTTGCTTCTCACAAACTGCCGATTCGAACTAAATTTGTAAAACGTGAAGAAATTGGTGGTGAAATCAATGAAGGCTAATGAAATTAGAGAACTAACCACTGCCGAAATTGAACAAAAAGTTAAATCGTTAAAAGAAGAACTATTTAATTTACGCTTTCAGCTAGCAACAGGCCAACTGGAAAACACCGCACGTCTTCGTGAGGTAAGAAAGTCTATTGCTCGTATGAAAACAGTTGTACGTCAACGTGAAGTAAGCGTGAATAACTGAAACAAGAGAGGAGGATAACCTCAATGACTGAGCGTAATGATCGTAAAGTATATACAGGCCGTGTCGTTTCAGACAAAATGGATAAAACAATTACTGTTTTAGTTGAAACCTACAAGTTTCATTCCTTATACGGTAAGCGTGTAAAGTACTCTAAAAAATTCAAAACACATGATGAAAATAATCAAGCTAAAAATAATGATGTTGTTCAAATCATGGAAACTCGTCCGCTATCAGCAACTAAACGTTTCCGTCTAGTTGAAATCGTTGAAGAAGCGGTAATAATATAACAAAGTTCGCTCGGAAGGTATCCGAAGGGAGGTCACAGCGATATGATTCAACAAGAAACTCGTTTAAAAGTTGCAGATAACTCTGGTGCACGTGAAGTATTAACCATTAAAGTATTGGGTGGTTCTGGACGTAAGACAGCTAATATTGGTGATGTAATTGTTTGTTCCGTAAAACATGCAACACCAGGTGGCGTTGTTAAAAAAGGTGAGGTTGTAAGAGCCGTTATCGTACGTTCAAAAACAGGAATGCGCCGTAAAGATGGATCATATATTCGTTTTGATGAAAATGCTGCCGTAATTATCCGTGATGATAAAGGTCCACGAGGTACTCGTATCTTCGGACCAGTTGCACGTGAATTACGTGATGCAAAATTCATGAAAATCGTATCTCTAGCTCCAGAAGTTCTATAAAGAGTAATGAAAAGCCTTGTCAAGGAGGTGCGTAAAGCATGCATGTAAAAAAAGGTGATAAAGTCAAAGTAATATCCGGTAAAGACCGCGACAAACAAGGTACTATTTTAGAAGCATATCCTAAGAAAGAACGTGTCTTGGTAGAAGGAATCAATATGATTAAAAAGCACGCAAAGCCTTCTCAAGACAATCCACAAGGTGGAATTCTTAACCAGGAAGCACCAATTCATGTTTCTAACGTAATGCCATTAGATCCAAAATCCGGTGAACCAACTCGCGTTGGATATGAAGATCGTGACGGAAAAAAAGTCCGCATCGCTAAAAAATCCGGTGAAGCATTAGATAAATAGTTTAGCGACGAAAGGAGGGCGACATGATGAATGAACTTAAACAAAAGTATCAAGACGACGTACTGCCGTCATTAATGAATAAATTTAACTATGATTCTGTAATGCAAGCACCAGCTGTTGAAAAGATTGTAGTAAACATGGGTGTTGGTGATGCAGTTCAGAATTCAAAAGCATTGGATAATGCAGTAGAAGAACTTGGACTAATTTCTGGGCAAAAACCGATGGTGACTCGTGCTAAAAAGTCGATTGCCGGATTTCGTTTACGTGAGGGAATGCCAATTGGAGCAAAAGTAACGCTTCGTGGCGAACGTATGCATGAATTCTTGCAAAAGCTTATTGCAGTTTCGCTTCCACGTGTTCGTGATTTCCGTGGTATTTCAAAGAAAGCATTTGATGGTCGAGGTAACTATACATTAGGTGTTAAAGAACAGCTAATTTTCCCAGAAATCAACTATGATAAAATAAGTAAAGTTCGTGGTATGGATATTGTTATTGTAACAAGTGCCAATACTGACGAAGAAGCACGTGAACTTTTAGCTCAGCTTGGCATGCCTTTCCGTAAGTAAGCTAGGAGCTAATACAAGGAGGGAAAATTGTGGCTAAAAAATCAATGATTGCGAAACAAAAACGCCCACAAAAGTACAAAGTACGTGAATATACACGTTGTGAACGATGTGGACGCCCACATTCTGTAATTCGTAAATTTAAACTTTGCCGTATTTGTTTCCGCGAACTTGCCCATAAAGGTCAAATTCCTGGTGTCAAAAAAGCAAGCTGGTAAACCCCGATTCGGGAAGGAGGTAATGTAGTAATGGTTATGACAGATCCAATCGCAGATATGCTAACTCGTATTCGTAATGCAAACATGGTGCGCCATGAAAAGTTAGAGCTTCCGGCTTCAAAAATCAAGAAAGAAATCGCCGACATCCTTAAACGTGAAGGTTTTGTACGTGATTATGAATTTGTTGAAGACAATAAGCAAGGCGTTCTGCGTATTTTCCTTAAGTACGGTGCAAGCAACGAACGAGTAATTACAGGTATCAAACGTATTAGTAAGCCAGGTTTGCGTGTCTACGCAAAAGCTGACGAAGTACCTCGTGTACTAAATGGCTTGGGTATTGCTGTTGTATCAACATCAAATGGAGTGCTTTCTGATAAAGAGGCGCGCACACAAGCTGTTGGTGGCGAAGTACTAGCGTACGTTTGGTAATTTATACTTTTAAAGACAGGAGGTGCATGGGATGTCTCGTATAGGACTTAAACCAGTGGAAATTCCAGAAGGTGTTGAAGTAAACATTAATGGAAACACTGCTACAGTAAAAGGCCCCAAAGGTGAATTAACAAGAGATTTTCATCAGGATATGAAAGTCGTTATAGAAGACAATGTTTTAACTGTTGGACGTCCAAGTGACCATAAAGAATACCGAGCTCTACACGGTACGACTCGTAGTCTGATTGGTAACATGATTGAAGGAGTTCATAAAGGTTTTGAGAAGAAACTTGAAATCACTGGTGTTGGTTACCGTGCTTTAAAACAAGGCGATAAAGTCGTTATTAACGCAGGTTATTCACATCCGGTTGAACTTGACCCGATTGATGGTATCGAGATTGATGTTCCTAAAAACACTCAAATTATCGTAAAAGGTATCAGTAAAGAATTGGTCGGTGAGGTTGCAGCAAATATTAGAGCAATCAGACCACCAGAACCTTATAAAGGTAAAGGTATTCGCTATGAAGGTGAATATGTACGACAAAAAGAAGGTAAAACTGCTAAGTAAGGTTAGTTAGGGAGCAGAAAGGAGTGACCTAGATGATCACAAAGCCTGACAAAAACGCTGTACGCAAGAGAAGACATGCGCGTGTTCGTAAATCCGTTGTTGGAACAACTGAACAGCCTCGTCTGAATGTGTACCGTTCAAATAAACACATCTATGCACAATTAATTGATGATACGCAAGGAGTTACTGTTGCAAGTGCTTCTACAAAAGAAAATGATTTGAAGATTGAAGCAACAGGTAATGTAGATGCAGCTAAGCAAATCGGAGAATTGGTTGCAAAACGTGCCCACGATAAAGGTTTCAAATCGGTTGTGTTTGATCGCGGAGGCTACCTTTATCATGGACGTGTGAAAGCATTAGCTGACGCTGCCCGCGAGGCAGGTCTTGAATTTTAATCGATAGATAAAGGAGGGACATAGATGCATACTAGCATTGATCCGAACAAATTAGATCTTGAAGAACGCGTTGTTACAATCAACCGTGTAGCAAAAGTTGTTAAAGGTGGACGTCGCTTCCGCTTTGCTGCATTGGTTGTAGTTGGAGATAAAAACGGCCATGTAGGTTTTGGTACAGGTAAAGCACAGGAAGTACCAGAAGCAATTAAAAAGGCTGTTGATGATGCAAAGAAAAATCTAATCACAGTACCAATCGTTGGAACAACTATTCCACATCAAATTAATGGAAGATTTGGTTCAGGTAACGTGTTAATGAAGCCTGCAACTGAAGGTACTGGAGTTATTTCCGGAGGACCTGTTCGTGCTATACTAGAACTTGCAGGTGTCGGCGATATATTAACAAAATCACTTGGTTCAAATACACCAATCAACATGATTCGTGCAACACTAAGTGGACTATCAAACTTAAAACGTGCAGAAGACGTAGCAAAACTACGTGGAAAGTCTGTAGAAGAACTGTTAGGATAAGGAGGGAAATACTATGTCTAAAAAATTAGAAATCACCCTCACGCGAAGTGTTATTGGTCGGACAGAAGTACAACGCCAAACTGTTCAAACACTAGGTCTGAAAAAAATTCATCAATCCGTAGTTCGTGAAGATACTCCAGCTGTACGCGGCATGGTCAACAAAGTATCTCATCTCATAGCGGTTAAAGAAGTTTAATTAAACATTAGCGTAAAGAGGAGGTGCTCGAATGAAACTTCATGAATTGAAGGCGTCAGAAGGAACTCGCAAAAAGCGTAATCGCGTAGGTCGTGGGATGTCATCTGGTAACGGAAAAACTTCCGGAAGAGGACATAAAGGACAAAAAGCACGTTCAGGTGGAAACACTCGTCCGGGCTTTGAAGGTGGCCAATTGCCATTATTCCAACGTCTGCCTAAACGAGGATTTACAAATATTCACCGTAAAGAATTTGCGATTGTAAACTTGGATGCATTAAATAAATTTGAAGAAGGCACAGAAATCACACCTGAGCTATTACTTGAAGAAGGTGCCGTTAGCAATCTTAAAGCTGGTATCAAGGTACTAGGTAAGGGTGCTGTTGAAAAGAAACTTACTGTAAAAGCTCATAAGTTCTCTGCTTCAGCGAAGGAAGCTATCGAAGCAGCGGGCGGTAAAACAGAGGTGATTTAATGTTCCGTACGATTTCCAATTTAATGCGAGTAGGTGACATTAGACGGAAAATCATATTCACACTATTAATGTTAGTTGTTTTCCGTCTTGGTACATTTATTCCAGTGCCATATACAGATAAAGAAGCTATTGATTTTATGAATCAACAAAACGTATTCGGCTTTTTAAACACATTTGGTGGTGGGGCATTACAAAACTTCTCCATTTTCGCGATGGGGATTATGCCTTACATTACTGCAGCGATTATTATGCAATTACTGCAAATGGATGTTGTACCAAAGTTCACTGAATGGAAAAAGCAAGGAGAAATGGGCCGCAAGAAGTTAGCACAAATTACTCGTTACGGCACAGTTGCACTTGCGTTTGTCCAGGCGATCGCGATGTCAATTGGTTTTAATGCAATGGCTGGTGGATTATTAATAGCTGACCCGAGCGTATTAAAATTTATTATCATTGCTCTCGTACTAACAAGTGGAACAACATTCTTGATGTGGTTGGGTGAACAGATCACAGCAAATGGTGTTGGAAACGGAATCTCTATTTTAATTTTTGCTGGTATCGTAGCAGCGGTTCCAAATGGAGTAAATCAATTATATAGCCAGTATTTTGTAGATCCTGGTGATGAGTTATTTATTAACATTATAATTGTTGCATTAATTGCATTGGTGGTAGTAGCAGTAGTTGTCGGAGTTATCTTTATTCAGCAAGCACTGCGTAAAATTCCAATTCAATATGCTAAAAAGCTTGTAAATCGTTCTCCAGTAGGTGGACACTCAACACATTTACCGTTAAAAGTAAATGCTGCCGGAGTTATCCCGGTAATTTTTGCAATAGCATTTATTATCGCGCCAAGAACGGTTGCAGGGTTATTTGAAGGTAATGAGTTTGCTGCAACAATTGAATCGATATTTGATTATACCCAGCCAATTGGCATGGTCATTTATGTAGCATTAATCATTGCATTCACCTATTTCTATACGTTTGTTCAAGTAAATCCAGAACAAATGGCAGAGAACTTGCAAAAACAAGGTGGATATATACCGGGTATTCGTCCTGGTAAAAATACAGAAACGTATCTTACACGCGTTATGTATCGTTTAACATTTGTAGGGTCTATCTTCCTAGCAGCTGTTTCTGTGCTTCCTATCCTCTTAGGTGGTCTTGCAAATCTGCCGCAAGCAGTACAAATCGGTGGCACAAGCTTACTAATCGTTGTAGGTGTTGCACTGCAAACCATGAAACAATTGGAAAGTCAGTTAGTAAAGCGACACTATAAAGGTTTTATTAAGTAAACAGATTGCTGCCAATGAGAGCGAGGGGAAAGTTGTTGAATTTAATTTTGATGGGTCTGCCTGGTGCAGGTAAAGGTACACAAGCAGAAAAAATAAACGAAAAGTATCAAATCCCTCATATTTCAACAGGAGATATGTTCCGGTTAGCGATTAAAGAAGGAACAGACCTTGGTAAGAAGGCTAAGGAATTTATGGACCAAGGTGAACTTGTTCCGGATGAAGTAACAATAGGAATTGTAAAAGAGCGTTTAGGAAAAGATGATTGTAAAAATGGTTTTTTATTGGATGGATTTCCAAGAACTATTGCACAAGCTGAAGCATTGCAATCTCTTTTAACCGACTTGAAGGAATCAATTGACTATGTCCTGCATGTAGATGTACCGGAAGAAAATTTAGTGGAGCGTCTAACGGGTCGTAGAATTTGTCCGAATTGTGGAGCAACCTATCATGTCATGTATAATCCTCCTAAACAGTCAGGAATATGTGATAATGATGGCTCTGAACTGATACAACGTGAAGATGACCAAGCAGATACGGTGAAAAAGCGTTTGGAAGTTAATATGAAACAAACGCAACCGTTATTGGATTTTTATCAAGAAAAAGGATATCTTGTAACTGTTGACGGTGATCAGGAAATTGATCAAGTCTTTCGGGATATTCAAACGAAAATAGAAAAGTAAGTATTTTTGGCTGTATTACCAGCACAGGATAGATGCAATTCTTTTTTGTTAAAGTTATAATGGAAGTCGTATATTATGCGGCAGCATGCGTATTACTTGATATAACAGTGACACAGAATAGCAACTGGTAGTGTGCCTGTGATTGGCAGGATTTAAATAAAAGCCTAAGTGAAGGTGATCGTTGTTGAGCGAAACTGATTCGATTCCGCGGATAGGTCAAGTTGTTCGTATAAAGCAAGGGCGAGAAGCAGGGCAATATGCGATAATATTAAAATTGTTAGATGACCGATTTGTCTTGCTTGCAGATGGGGAAAAACGTAAATATGATCGACCAAAGAAAAAGAATCTGCATCATATTGAAGTTATGGATTATATTTCTCCGGAAGTCCAAAACAGCCTTCTAGAAACTGGTCGTGTCACAAATGGTAAGTTACGATTTGCCATAGATAAATTTGTCAAAGAAATTGTGACTGATTTAATGAAGGGAGATCAACACGATGGCGAAAGACGATGTAATTGAAGTGGAAGGTACCGTAACTGACACATTGCCGAATGCACAGTTTAATGTCGAACTTGAAAATGGCCATACGGTTTTAGCCCATGTATCTGGCAAAATCCGTATGCATTTCATCCGCATTTTACCTGGTGATAAAGTGACGGTAGAACTTTCCCCGTATGATTTAACAAGAGGACGAATTACGTACCGTTATAAATAGACGAGTGAGCTCCGATATAAAAGGAGGTAAAGATGATGAAAGTAAGAGCATCTGTAAAGCCAATATGTGAAAAATGCAAAGTCATTAAACGTAAAGGCAAAGTAATGGTGATTTGTGAAAACCCTAAACACAAGCAAAAACAAGGCTAATAAACAAGGAGGTGCATTGAGATATGGCACGTGTTGCAGGTATAGATATTCCCCGTGATAAACGTGTAGTTATTTCATTAACCTATATTTATGGTGTTGGAAAAACTACTGCACAGGAAGTCCTTAAAGAAGCAGGCGTTTCAGAAAGTACTCGTGTACGTGATTTAACAGAAGATGAATTAGGCAATATCCGTAAAGCAATTAATGACTTTACAGTTGAAGGTGATCTTCGTCGTGAAGTATCCCTAAACATTAAACGTCTAATCGAAATCGGTTCTTATCGAGGAATCAGACACCGTCGCGGATTGCCGTTGCGTGGTCAAAAAACGAAAAACAATTCGCGTACTCGTAAAGGTCCGCGTCGTACGATGGCAAACAAGAAAAAGTAACGTAAAGGAGGTAAGCTAATCAATGGTTCGTAAAACAAATACTCGTAAGCGTCGTGTGAAAAAGAATATTGATACGGGTGTCGCACACATTCGTTCTACATTTAACAACACAATTGTTACAATTACGGATGTTCAAGGGAATTCTATTGGCTGGAGCTCTTCTGGCGCGCTAGGATTTAAAGGCTCTCGTAAGTCTACACCTTTTGCTGCACAAATGGCCGCTGAATCGGCAGCGAAAACTGCAGTTGACAACGGTATGAAAACATTAGAAGTAACTGTTAAAGGCCCTGGTGCTGGACGTGAAGCAGCAATTCGTTCACTACAGGCAGCAGGATTGGAAGTTACGGCTATCCGTGACGTAACCCCAGTACCTCATAATGGTTGTCGCCCACCAAAACGTCGTCGTGTATAATTGTACTGTATAGAATTTGTCACCCTGTCTATAATGGGTTATGATAGCTAAAAGTATAAAGCATAAGGGGAATTCCCTTTTGAACAGACTTTACTATACAACATGACAGAGAAAAAGAGTACGAATGAAATTTAATAGCGCAGAAACGCCAACTGCCTATTTGAGGAATTTCGGTTAGACGCGAAAAGTCTAACCGGGGTTTCGACGTTTTAAAGGAGGGTTTTATTGAATGATCGAAATTGAAAAACCAATAATAGAAACGGTAGAAATCAGCGATGATGCTAAGTTTGGAAAGTTCGTCGTGGAACCGCTTGAACGTGGATATGGTGCCACTCTAGGAAACTCCTTGCGTCGTATCCTATTATCCTCACTTCCGGGTGCTGCTGTTACATCAGTTCAAATGGATGGAGCACATCACGAGTTTTCAACAATCGAAGGGGTTGCTGAAGACGTAACAACAATTATTTTGAACTTGAAAAAGCTTGCTCTAAAGATTTACTCAGAAGAAGAGAAAACCTTAGAGATTGATGTGCAGGGAGAAGGAAAAGTTACGGCTGCAGATCTGACATATGATAGTGACGTAGAGGTATTAAATCCTGACCTACCACTTGCTACAATAAACAGCAAAGGTAAATTGCATATGAAGATTACGGCAGAACGAGGCCGCGGCTATCGTCCAGCCGATGCAAACAATCATGATGAGCGACCAATCGGAGTAATTCCGGTTGATTCAATCTTTACACCAGTATCACGTGTAACTTATCAAGTCGAAAATACCCGTGTGGGGCAAGTTGCAAACTACGATAAATTAACAATGGATGTATCTACAGATGGAAGCATTCGCCCTGAAGAAGCAGTTTCTTTAGGTGCAAAAGTCTTTACAGAGCATCTGAATATTTTTGTAGGTTTGACAGATGAAGCACAAAACGCAGAAATTATGGTTGAAAAAGAAGAAGATCAAAAAGAAAAAGTTATGGAAATGACAATCGAAGAACTCGATTTATCTGTCAGATCCTATAATTGCTTAAAACGTGCTGGAATTAATACAGTTCAAGAGCTTTCAAATAAATCTGAAGAAGATATGATGAAGGTGCGTAACTTGGGTCGCAAATCACTAGTAGAAGTAAAAGTAAAACTAGAAGATTTAGGCTTAGGCTTACGTGACGACGACTGATCGATACAGACACCTTTAGAATAGAACAAAAGCGGAAGTGCCTGTTCAACGGCGTATGAACTGGACTGACCTGTTCAAGATAAAGGAAATCCAAAAGTGGTTTTCTTTTGTGATTGACTTATTGAAGTACAGGGAGGGAAGTTCACTAGACGTTAGGCGCTGGAGCTGGACGTGGCCCTGCGCAAATGTTCAATAATCAAGGTTACTAGAAGTAATTAATATCTATGTAACAGTATAAGGGAGGGATAGTCCATGGCTAGAAAATTAGGTCGTACAACAGACGCTCGTATGGCACTACTTCGCAACCTTGCATCTGATTTGATTATTCACGAACGGGTTGAAACAACAGAAGCAAAAGCGAAAGAGTTAAAATCAGCGGTAGAGAAAATGATTACACTAGGGAAACGCGGCGATCTTCACGCGCGTCGTCAAGCAGCAGCTTTCTTGTATAATCAAGAAGCGAACGAAAACGAAAGTGTTATGCAAAAACTCTTCGATGACGTCGCTGCACGCTACGAAGACAGACAAGGCGGATATACACGCGTTCTTAAGCTAGGAGCTCGTCAAGGTGACGGAGCAAAAATGGCAATCATTGAACTAGTTTAATGAATACGTGCGCTTAAGGGGCAGGACTGAATCTCTTCCATGAGGTGAATCCAAGCCCTTTTTTTGTATGCAGAATTAAGCAGAGGACTGTTTATAGGTGGACACGTGGAGACTTCGATAGAACGAAGTAACATCTACAGAAGAGCAGGAACGTCGATAAAACTGCCAAACATCTACTGGAAAATCCGAATATAACCTATGCTCCACCCAGCATGAAACAGAGCAGGAGGTACTATCACTATGAGAACAAAGCTAGTAGAATTTAGAAATGTGTCATTTAGGTACACGGAAGAACTTCCCTGGGTGTTGAAAAATTGCACGTTCGAAATCTATGAAAATGAGGAAGTTGCGATTATAGGCCATAATGGTTCTGGTAAATCAACTATTGCCAAGTTAATGAATGGCTTACTTTTTCCGCAAGAGGGCACAATCTTTATTAACGGAAAACAAGTAACACAAGATTCTATTTGGGAAATTCGGAAAGATGTTGGCATGGTTTTTCAAAATCCTGACAATCAGTTTGTTGGAACAACTGTACAGGATGATGTTGCATTTGGCATGGAAAATCGCGGGATACCACGTCCGGAAATGGTTAAACGGATCAATGAAACGCTTTCTGCAGTAGGTATGATGGATTACCTTATGACTGAACCACATAAACTTTCTGGAGGACAAAAGCAGCGAGTGGCCATCGCAAGTGTCTTAGCTATTTCTCCGCAGGTTCTCATATTGGATGAGGCTACTGCCATGCTGGATCCAAAAGGTCGAACAGAAATTATGGAAACAATCTCAAGTGTCCAGGAAGAACATCAACTTTCATTGATCATGATTACGCATGACCTGCAAGAAGTAGTTAGAGCTGAGCGTGTAATTGTGATGAATGAAGGTGGAATATGGGATGAAGCATCACCGCGTGAAGTTTTTGCAAAAAAAGATGAACTGCGGAAAATTGGTTTAGATGTGCCATTCATTGCGATTTTGTCAGATGCGTTAGTAAAATCAGGGGTATCGATTACAAATGAACCCTTAAATCAGGGAGAACTTCTGGAGGAACTATGGACATCAAATTCAAGAACGTAAACTATATTTATCAACCAGGCACACCATTTGCACATCAAGCAATTGAAGACCTTTCTTTTACTATTCCATCAGGTTCATTTGTAGCAATAATTGGACACACTGGCTCTGGTAAGTCGACACTTATTCAGCATCTTAATGGTTTAGTTCGTCCTAGTTCTGGAGAAGTTACGATCGGTGATTTTCATTTAACAAGTGATGCAAAAGTCAAAAATATGAAAGCATTACGAAGTCGCGTTGGCGTTGTTTTTCAATATCCGGAACACCAATTGTTTGAAGAAACCGTCGAAAAAGACATAGCATTTGGACCAGAAAACTTTGATGTTGAAAAGGATGAAATTCAACAAAGGATTCGGGAGATAACACCTGAAGTAGGAATATCGGAAGAGTTATTAAAACGCTCACCATTTGAATTGAGTGGCGGGCAAATGCGAAGAGTAGCTATTGCAGGGGTTCTTGCCATTAGGCCTGAGGTTCTTGTGTTGGATGAGCCGACTGCAGGACTTGATCCACGCGGCCAAAAAGAAATGATGAATATGTTCAATGAAATGCATAATCGGCAAGGACTCACGACCATTCTTGTAACTCATAGTATGGAAGATGCCCTTACATATGCCGATCATGTAATAATATTAAACAAAGGCACTAAATATATGGAGGGGAAGCCGGAAGAAGTGTTTACTCAGAAAGAAGCACTTCAAAAGGTCCAACTCGAAGTACCGGATATAATCCAATTTTTGAATGCCTTCGAGGAAAAATTTGGGGAAATTATACCATACAGGCGGCAATCAATTGAGGAAATTGCAAGTGAGATTCAGCAAGTTATAGAGGGAGCTGAATCATCATGAGCAATTCACTGATCATCGGGCAGTATGTCCCCGGTCAATCTATCATTCACCGGTTGGATCCGCGCACAAAGATTATCATTATTTTCTTTTTTGTGTTTATCGTATTTTTTGCAAACTCTGTTTTAAGCTATGGTGTTCTAACCGCCTTTGCGTTAGCAAGCATGTTTACGACTCGAATTCCGATGTACTATATTATCAAAGGATTAACACCTGTATGGTTCCTAATAGTGTTTACGTTCCTATTGCACCTGATCGTTACAAAAGAAGGATCAGTACTCATTGAATTTTTAGGTTTTAAAATTTACTCAGGTGCACTTATTCAAGGTTTTGCTATTTCGATGCGGTTTTTCCTGCTTATTCTAGTGACATCACTCCTGACCTTAACAACAACACCGATTGAAATAACAGATGCAATTGAAAACTTACTTCATCCGTTGAAAAAAATAAAGTTCCCTGTCCACGAGCTTGCACTTATGATGTCTATTTCATTACGATTTATTCCGACGCTTATGCAGGAAACAGAAAAAATATCAAGAGCACAAGCATCACGAGGTGTGGATTTTCGGACGGGTCCGCTAAAAGAACGTGTAAAGGCAGTTGTTCCCTTACTGATTCCGCTTTTCGTCAGTGCATTCAAGCGTGCTGAAGACCTTGCAATGGCCATGGAAGCACGTGGCTATCATGGAGGTGAAGGCCGAACAAAATTACGGGAGTTAAAAATCGAAAAACGTGATATATTTATTTATATTTTGTTTATCATTGTAGTTGCCGGTCTGCTTTTTACAAGAAACTGGAGTTAGACAGCAAGAAGGGTTGGAAGAAGCATGGAGAAAATCAAATGTGTTATAAGCTATGATGGTACGAACTTTTCAGGCTTTCAAATCCAGCCAAGGACACGTACTATTCAGGGAGAACTGGAAAAAGCATTAACTAAAATTCATAAAGGGGAGCATATCCGGGTACATGCTTCTGGACGTACAGACACAGGAGTGCATGCAAAGGGTCAGACAATCCATTTTCAAACACCCTACACACTACCTATCGATAATTGGAAACAGGCGCTTAACACCCTTCTTCCTGTCGATTTAAACGTATATCAAGTTGAGGTAGTCCCAGATTCATTCCATGCTCGCTATGATGTCGCCGAGAAAGAGTATCGTTATTATGTCTGGAATGAACGGGAGAAAGATGTTTTTAAGCAAAATTATTTGTACCAATTTCCATATTCCCTTGATATTCAAGCGATGCGAGAGGCGTGCCGTTATTTTGAAGGTACCCATGATTTCACTACATTTTCATCAGCCAAAGCAACTATAAAAGGAAGCAAAATACGCCATATGTATGAAGTAACCTGTAATAAAGAAGGAAGTCAGATCGAGTTTATCTTTCGTGGAAGTGGTTTTTTATATAATATGGTACGGATTATCATCGGGGCTCTTTTGGATATTGGACAGGGAAGGCGTGAACCATCAGATATTATTGATCTATTGGAAAAAAAGGATCGGAGGCTACTAGGTGAAACTGTGCCAGCACAAGGATTATATTTATGGCAGGTCAAGTATGAAGAACCTTACCAGTAAGCAAAGGATTCAGTATTGTTCAGAGCGTTCTATCCTTGTGAAGCTAAACACTTCGGCGACCGTATTGCCTAAGTACATTTAGCGGAACCGGGATCAATTTTACTTGTCGGATCCTCATTCCGTTATTTTCAATAAATCGGGTGTTTGAAGCACGTTATGTAATCCTCATTCCGCTATTTGTGCTTCACACCCTTATTTTTTCATTGTTTGGAGCAATTAGCGGAACGAGGATTCATCTCATCTTCTTTGGGGCGACTTTTCCTTCAATTAACGGAATGAGGATCCGCACCGCAGATTTATCGCTTCCTCATTCCGCTAATTATTGGACTCCTCACATAAGCAGCAATGACATTGTGAAAGGAGAATTTTCTAGATGCGCGGTTAAAAACCAATCAAATCTACGAAAAGAACTTCTTTTAAAAAATACTTCTAAAGCTTGACAAATGCATCAGTTATAGTATATGATGATTATTGGCATTTTATTTCTAAAACCGCGATTAGCCCCGGAATCTAATTGTGATGAATATATAGGAATAACAACTGAAACGAATTATTGAAATATGGAGGGAAAACCATCATGCGCACAACTTTCATGGCTAATGAAAATAACATTGAACGTAAATGGCTAGTTGTGGATGCTGAAGGTCTACGTTTAGGCCGGTTGGCAAGTGAGGTTGCTGCAGTCCTTCGCGGGAAGCATAAACCAACCTACACACCACACGCTGATACAGGTGATAATGTAATTGTTATTAACGCTGAAAAAATAGAACTATCAGGTAATAAATTGAATGACAAAATGTACTATCGTCATACAGGCCACCCAGGTGGAATAAAAGAACGCAATGCAAATGAAATGCGTACAAAGTACCCTGAACAAATGATCGAGCTTGCTATCAAAGGCATGCTTCCAAAAGGTCCTTTAGGCCGTAAAATGGGTAAGAAATTGCACGTATTCAGAGGTTCTGAACACAATCATCAAGCACAAAAACCAGAAGTTTACGAGCTTCGTGGATAATTAAAAGGAGGTTAATCAATTGGCACAAGTACAATACTACGGCACTGGTCGTCGTAAAAGATCAACTGCACGTGTACGTCTAGTTCCAGGAACTGGTCGTGTAGTGATAAATGACCGTGATGCACATGACTACTTTCCATATGAAACGCAACTATTAATTTTAAATCAACCACTTGCAACTACTGAAACACAAGGAACTTATGATGTTTTAGTAAACGTGCATGGTGGAGGATTTACTGGCCAAGCTGGTGCTATCCGCCACGGTGTCGCTCGTGCGCTTCTAAAAGCAGATCCTGAATACCGCGGTTCCCTAAAACGCGAAGGATATCTAACACGTGACGCACGTGAAACAGAACGTAAGAAATACGGTCTTAAAGGCGCTCGTCGTGCACCACAATTCTCAAAACGTTAATATTTTTTATTCAAAAGCGCTCTTCCTTTATCGGAAGAGCGCTTTTTTGATTTTTGATAGAGCTTACCGTGAAACTCTAGTATTATGAATATATGGATAAGAGTAAGGAGGAAAAATCATTGAACAAGATAAAAACTCTAACTGAAACGGACTATGATAAGGTATTTTCATTGTCGCAATATGCATTCCAACATGATCTGACTGAAGAAGCTTTAATCAAAAAGCAGGAGGAAGCAAAGCGGCACACTATATGGGGCTGGATGGAGAATGATCAGTTGGCGGCAAAGCTCCACCTCATTCCACTGTCCTGTTATATTAATGGCCAAGCGTTTGAAATGGGCGGGATAAGTTCTGTTGCAACATGGCCGGAGTATCGCAGACAAGGTGCAGTGAAACACTTGCTTCACCATGCACTTAAACACATGAGGGAACAGGGACAGGTTTTATCGTTTCTGCATCCATTTTCTTTTTCCTTTTATCGGAAGTATGGTTGGGAACATACTTTTTCGGAAAAAAAATACACCATTCCACTGGAAAAGTTAAAACGCAATTGGGGAGCTAATGGATATATACGACGTGTTGATTCAGAAGTATCCATGCTACATAAGATTTACACAGATTACGCCAAACAATTTAACGGTACGCTTGTCCGTGACGAGAAGTGGTGGGAGCAGCGTGTATTTAGGGGGGATTGGCATAAAGCAATCGCTTATAATGAAAATGACCAGGCAGAAGGTTATATCTTATACAAAGTGAAAGAAGAAAAAGTAACCGTCCATGAACTGGTATATAACACTCTGAATGCACAAAAGCTACTGCTCCAGTTCATTGCCAATCATGATTCGATGGCCGAAACAGTAGAGATGGTTGTACCGGAAAATGATAGCCTCCCTCTTTTACTCGATGAGCCAAGATTCACTCAAGAGACGGAAGCTTATTTTATGGCTCGTATTGTGGATATACTGGAATTCCTGAAGCAATACCCGTTCCATGATGGTGACACACAATTACTTTCCATACATGCAGTAGATTCTTTTCTTCCGGAAAACAGCGGGGTATATCAGCTGAGACAAATCGGCAGTGAAACAAAAGTAACCCATCAGTTAGATGAAGAGTGGAGGAATCAGGATGGAATTCATTGCACAGTCCAGTACCTTACATCGATGCTGTTAGGATATAAACGGCCAATGGAGCTATATCATCTTGGGCTAATCCAAGGTAATCAGGAACAAGTTAAGCAGCTGGATCAAATTATACCGAAGCGGCAAACCTTTTTTCCGGATTTCTTTTAATTCAACCTTCGCAGCGTAAAATGAACGCACAAACCTTCAAGGAATAAGAAAGGCTGAAAATAACTACTTGAGTTGACTTTGGATCAACGGTGCGTCTTTGATATATAATGCGAATTAACTTTATCGTAAATTCCTTGCATTCTTTATAAGATGAGTGCTAAACCATCGCTGCGGAAAAATACTCGCTTTCCATGGGGAACGCTTCAGCTGATTACAGCCAATGAAATGTACCAACAGTGACATCTTTTTTACCACTTAATGACAAGAAGTATAGCTGTTGAGAATTTCATTGTAAAAAATGAATATCTAAGTAAATTAAGAGAAGGAAATGTTCAGTTCAGATATAAATTATATGATGTTGACGATACTGTGATCGCTTATTACTTTACTGTGAAAAAAAATGGTGAAAATGTTGGGTACTTTGTAACTTCCGCCCGTGAGAATATTGATCCCATGCTACAATATGGATATGGTGATAATATTGGAGCAAATTTTGGCAATGAAATAAATAAAGGTAACAAAATTTATTACTTAGGCGGTCTTCAATATATGTATGCAAAGAACTCTACTGGACTAAAAGATAAGTATAAGAAAGCAAAACAGAAAAGTTTAAAACACAGCTCAGAAGCTTATAAGGAAATAAAAGAAAATAAACTTCAGGGATTAGAAAAAAGAAAAGATCGCAGCCCTGGATGGGAAGCATTACTAAAAAATATAGATTCCACTAGTAATGCAACGATTGCTAGTACTAGTTGGAAGGTTCTAAGCGTTGACCGAATTGGGCAAAGGAGATCAGGTACAGATCATCCAGATTCTTCATGTGGTCCTGCTACAGGGGCGATGATTGCTGATTATTACCATGATGTTCTTGGCTATTCAGTTAGGGATAATGCAACTTATGGTAGCTGGGCAGAGCTCACTAACCACTTATACCGAGAGATGGATACAAGAGCTTGGGGTACTTCTATGAATAATTGGAGAGAGGGTATGTTGTACCATGTGAGGCATGATTCTAGTTACAGCGCTTGGTCAGCTCGTCAGTGGGGCGGGGTAGGTCACGGTAATCTATTCGTACAAGCGATTGACAGCTATGATCCTGCTGCTTTAAGATTCGATTATTTTGTACAAGATAGTACAGAACATCAATACCATTTTGTAGCAGGTATTGGTTATAATAAAAACGGTAGTTTTACTGGAGATCTTCATGTAGCATATAAGAACCCGGATGGTGGAAAAAACAATGATGAAACACATTGGATAGATTGGACTGTAAATGATCAGGATTTTACGTTTGCCTATATGCAATAAAAACAATGTGATTCAAAAAAACCAAATGTAAGTTTTGGTTTTTTTGAATCCATAATTTATATTTAAGGTAGAAAGGGTGTGCACTATGGATGATATTTTTATAAATTTAGTAACTATGTTATTAGTGATTGCTATTGCTATTCTTATATTCAAAGGGATATATCCTGTCCTCTTGAGTATTAAATCTAAAACATACCCAAAAGGTCGTCTTTTTCTTATAATATCGGTTCTTTTTATATTAAGTGTTGTGGGTTTTTTCCTAACTAATGTGTTTACAATTGACCCCGATGTTGTTTCAGGAAATGGGAACCCTGCGTTGTTAATCATAATACCCTTAGTGCCTGTGTTTATTATATTCAATCTATTTTTAGGTATCCACGTTTATACCCTGCTACGTACTAAGTTTAAATCCTATGTTTTTATGGCTTTATCAATTTTCTTTATTATTATTTTTACATGGGGGGAAATTGAACTTGCAGAAGATTTCTACACACAAATCAACGTTGCTGATCAGAGTTTTTTCCTTAATCAGTATACTAATACAGTCTATTTTAATCTATTCACATTTTTAATTGTTATATTTACAAGTATATTTATTTCAGCAATATGTTCACTTAAAAAGAGTTAAAAAGTGATTATTTAGATTAAGCAACAAAGATCTTAGGGAATTTGTTAACTTCCTAAATTGGAAACAAATAGATGGTGAAAAAATAAATATGTTGGCGAAAGATTTTATAAGAATGGAAACAAGCAACCCAGAAAGAAAACCAAAGATGCTATTCTAAAGTAGAACTTATATAATGAAAACGTTATACATCAAGCTATCGAATGGGCTTTATTGTTGCGAGTTTAATTTTTCTTTGGTTAGGAATTGCTTTGGTGAGTATCGGTATTATGAAAAGGGATAGATTGTTACATTAACTGGTGCAATTGTTGAATAGCGAAAGGCTACTTTATCGGTCAAGCACTGATAAAGTAGCCTTTTTATCTTCCAGATTACTTATCTTTGTAAATTCGCACTTCCTTGACGTCACTCTATTGGTAAATGCGTGGCAATCGCTGGTAAAAAACATGACAGAAGTGGTACATTTTAATGACAGTAATCATCAGCCTTCTCACGAGCAAAAAACGCTCGTTGCGGGGTCTTCAGACTGTTCCTTTTCCCATAGGAGTCTCGCATTTTTCCGCAGCTTAGAATAACTCAACGAACTCATAGACTTTATAACTACGCATTGATCAGAAAGCCTCAACTGGAAGAAGTATCTTGTATAGAGAATGAAGTTTCTCCATGGCTAAGAAGCAATGTCACAATAAGTATTAATTAATTTACAGGATAAAGTGAGCAAACCCAGCGGAGGAAATATACGTAGACTCCTGTGGGGACTGAGGCCAAGATGAGACTACGCAGCGACGTAGGAGCAAGAAGGCTCAGAGCCGCCCACGGAAAGCGAAGTGTATTTCCGCAGCGGTATAATAGCGCCCAATCTTTTTAAAAACTACTTTACAGTTTATATCTTATGTGTACAAAAACTATTATCAATGTTGTTTAGAAAACTTGGCATTCACCAAGCCTTAATGGCGAGTGCCTTAGTTGTACTTATGCAGTAAGAAAGGATTTAGTACTTTCTTAACTGCCAAGGCAACAGTTAAAAACGTTCTGAGATTATCAATATAGCTGTTTGAGCTTATTCTATAAATGCGAAAGCTGAGTTATAACAAATAGGGAATTATCCCTGCTTTCGAAACAAAGTATTAAAATAAGTAGGATATTTTAATAAATTACGTTAAAATAGATAGCACATGAAAAAATAAAAAAGGACGGTCGCACATGCTCTATCAAATTAACATTCTAAAGTTTCTATTTCCAATAGATGATCACTTATATCGTGTCCACAAGGCAGAAACGTTGAAAAATCTGTGGAAAATAGCTTCATTGCTCGTGTTGTTTAGTGCGGTCGTATACGCCTGGATGGCTATTTTAGGAATCGGGTCGGATATTATTTCAGGAAATGCAACAGCATTTAATCCGCTAGAATACGAGGAAAGTAAGTTCTGGTTTGTTCTAGGCAGGATAGGCTTTGCTGTACTGTTTGCTCTTCTGATTTTATTTGTGCCATCCTACATATTTTACATAATTACAGGTATACCTTATCGAAAACTATTAATCATGCAGGAAATTGTTCTTCTGGCTATGCTGATTGAACGAGTTATCTGGGTACCATTAGTTGTTTATTTAGGTCTGGATTGGTTTGTATCACCACTATCATTTGGGATCATTGCATCCTACTTTACGGATCTGCCGTGGGTTGTTTTCTTCTTCGGTGCCATTTCACTATTTCAACTATGGATCATTTGGTTTCAAGTCAGGTTTTTAAGTTATTTATCGACAATTAGAAAACGCTGGATATGGTTTAGTGTCATCTTTCTACATATTATCTACTGGGCTGTTGTTGCTGCGTTAGCTTTTATGGATATTCATATGATAAGTGGGTGGTTTGAATGAATCGTAGGAAGCTTACTTGGACATTAGTGATTCTGTTTATTGCAATTAATAGTTTACTTGTTTATTTAGACGATGAAGAAAAAATAGCACGCTCGTCTTATATTGAAGATTGGTCGGAAATAATTAAAATGGATATGTTTGAAAAAATTGAAACCTCAGGAGTATTAGCGACAACAAATGAGAAACGTGTATACTTTGATGAAGACAGAGGGAGCTTTCAGGAGTTTTTAATCAATGAAGGTACACAAGTAGATGTTGGTGATGGGTTGTTCACATATGAAGTAGAGGATTATTATGAAACAAAATCTTATCTTGATAATGAAAGAAGTAAACTTACTGATCAAATTAGTGCAATCGAGCAAGCAATAGATTCTATTTCCTTTTATCAAGTACCGGAAACCGATTTAACGGCTGAATATGAGGATGAAAACAGTAATCTTGATATTACGAGTAATTCTGTAACTGCTAATTATATGAAAGAACAATACCTGGCGGAAAAAGAAAAAGAACTTGATCAGAAGAATGCACAACTGCAAAGCATTCAGGCACAAATATCGGACCTTGAATCGACTGGGGATACCGTTACAGTGGAAAGCTCTTACCAAGGGCAGGTAACTGAGATATCCAAAACATTAAGTAATCCGGTTATTACCATTCGTGATATGCAGCTTCAAGCAGAGGGAGAATTTACGGAAGCGGAGCGGATGGAAGTAAAAAGGGACATGCCTGTTGAAGTGTCTATTAGGGAAAATGGAGCATTATTAAAAGGTAATCTGGGTGAAGTTAATGATACACCAAAAAAAGTGAACGTCCATGGAACAAGTATCTATCCGTTTGATGTCAGCTTTTCTGAGGACACTGAAATGGAAGGATTATTGCCAGGATTCCATGCAGGTTTAGCAATTACAACTAATAAATCGCTAGGTGCGACAGCCGTCCTGGAAAAGCAGGTTTTCAATCAAAATTTGTGGAAAATGACAACTGAAGGAACCATGCATAAGCAAATAGTTGAAACAGGGATTCACATGAATGATGCAGTTGAGGTAACAAAAGGTGCCAAACCTGGTGAATGGATAGCTGAAGAAGATCGCTCACAATTTCGAGAGGCAGCAACTTTTATTACGCCATTGAAACTGGGTAACATAAATTGGAAACGTTTAGGGAAATATGATAATGTGAATTGGGAAAAATACTTTGTTGTCGGGTTGTTATCAAGATAAGTTTCAGTGCAACCTGCTAGTGGTAAACCTTTTTTAAGGAGGGTACATATCCAAATGGAACTAGTCTATGTAGGAGTTTTATTATTTGCATTGGCATTTGCCTTAATAGTTATCTATATTTCCTTCGTATTAAAACGTGTATCAAGCACCATGGAAACACTGGGTAATACCTTAGGAGAAGTAGAAGAGAAACTCCATTATATCACGCCTGAAATAAGAAATACCTTACATGAAACTGAAAAGATGGTCGATGATTTTGGTGATAAGATCAAGGCAACTGACAGTGTATTTAAATCGCTGGAGAATGTTGGAACTTCTTTAAATTCATCTAGTGAAATGTTGGCTCAACAAGCAAATAAACTACCAGAATATACATCACCTCAATCAATGAATCGAATTGCGGAGTGTATCAGGTGGGGAGAAGTAGCATATCGGATAGCTAAGAAGTGGAAACATCGAAATGATAAGAACGAATTAATGGCTCAAGATGAAAACTTGCCAATAAAAAAATAAGGCTGTTTTAAAAAGGATTGTTGTAGTTGACAGAACATATAAACTGCGAACTAGTGAAAAATTTTCAGTCTTTCCTCTAGTTCTAAAGACGGTAGAGTGCTTAGATTCGTTCCGGCAGAATACTTCGCTTTCCATGGGCACGACCTCAGCCTCCTTGCCCCGGCAAGGGGTATGCCGACGTTGTCCGCAAAGGACGGTTTTAGTCGGCCTTCATTTAGTTACTTCTTCCGGGGTCTTCGGAACGTGCTGTTTCCATAGGAGTCTGCATATCCTGCCTACACTAATAGAGATTTCCTGATTAGAGAATGAAGTGTTCTTTATGGATAAGAATCACTGTCAAAAAACATTGATTAATTTACAGGATAAAGTGAGCAAAACCTAGCGTAGGAAATACATGGAGACTCCTGCGGGAAAGCAACAGCTGAAGATCCCACAGGAAGCGGTTTTTGCTTCCGAGGAAGCTGAAGCGTTGCCCGCGGAAAGCGAAATGTATTTCCGTAGCGAGGTCATAGCACTGCAATTATTTTTTCGCAGTACATTGCAGTTTATATCAATTGCGAAGATTAAAAAAAGTGTAAAAAAATGAGATGAGGGATAAGAATGACTTTAGTTGGAATAGGTGTATTATTAATAGGAATTGCTTTTTTAGTATTAGCTGTATATTTATCATGGACATTGAATAATTTAGCACACGTACTGCGTGGAGTTGAGAAGACAGTTGAGCATTTACCGAATCAGCTTAACGATATTTTTAAAGAAACTGGAAATCTTATCAATCATACAAACAGTACGCTTTCTGACGTTAATGAAAAGCTAAAAACGTTAAGTCCTTTATTTTATATTGTCGAGGATGTTGGTGAGATGTCGAGAAAGCTGACCACACCACTAGCAAACTTTGATATATCGAGGAAAAAGAAAACGGAAGAAAAGAATTAGTGGAAACTTTATATTATAACTAATCTTTTGTAGCTATTCTTTGTTTTGGTAGTGATATTTATGAAAACAAACTCTGTTACTGAAATGAGCTCTGTATCATAATATATGGACTGAAGATCTCAAACCAGCAGAGTAAGTAAACTTAATAGTTATACTAAACGATATACTCCCCATTTGGTCTCCTGATGGGGAGTAATTATTATGTCTAAATTGTTTAATAAAAATTAATCAAGTAGATGAACTTCATCATTCACATGAATATCACCTGTTTTTATCACAGACGCATATACGCCAAAATTGTTTTTTCGTTCTTTTATAACCGTTTTATGCAAACTTGAATCTCGCTCAGCATTATCAGGATTTACAGTAATAATCATACACCTTTTACAGTGTCCCACTAATTCAATTTCTACTTCACTTCCTATTTTAATTCGTTTACCAATCCATTCTTCTTCAATAAACGGTTTTTTTTCTTTTAATGAAATAAATAAATTAGGACGAAAACGTCGAAAGTCAACCTCGGCTTCTCCCCATATTTCTTGCAAATGATCTATTGAAGCGTCCGTTACAAGTTGAATATTTTCTACTGCAATTGGTCCAATAGGCACGTGTGAAGGGGGGTATTCAATTGTAGAAATTTTTCGGTTCGATTTGTTTTCCATTTCTTTAATTAATTCCTCATCTTCCCAGTCAAAAATCTCCCCTTCAGGTGTTATGACTTCTACTTTCGGATATTCCTCCAGCAATTCTTCTCCTGCATATCTTGCTTTATATCGAACCATTTCCGGAAAGTGTGTTATTGTTAAGAAATTTCCTTTTTTTGATTCATCTAAATAAGCATGGCCACGGTCTCCATATAAACCATAATCCATTATTTTAGATTTTTGAACACTTTCTCCGGAGAAAGATTTTACAGGATGACGAATAATTTCCTTCATATGTCCGATTAACATTTCATTCACTCCTATTTAATTTTTAACCCACTATAAGCTTAAAAGTGAACTTTTTAACTCGGTCTGTTATTAGTTTTAAAATAATCGTTCACAATCTTTGTAGTTATTTTAACATAGATATTCAAAAGTCAAGCGGCACTGGTTATTGTTCCAAATTACAAGATTACACCAAAAAATGAGACTGGGACAAAAGTGTTTTAGTCAAAATGAAATCCGAACTATGATTCGAAATTCTTGAGAAAGAATTCGAAGTAGTTCGGATTTATTTTGGTTGCTTATTCGATATAAACTGAGAAATAGTGAGCAATTTTCAGCCTTTTATCTAGTTCTTAAGATGGTATAGTGCTTAGATCCGTTCCGGCAGAATACTTCGCTTTCCATGGGCACGACCTCAGCCTCCTTGCCCCGGCAAGGGGTATGCCGACGTTGTCCGCAAAGGACGGTTTTAGTCGGCCTTCATTTAGTTGCTTCTTGCGGGGTCTTCGGAACGTGCTGTTTCCATAGGAGTCTGCGTATTCTGCCTACACTGATAAAGATTTCCTAGTTAGAGAATGGAGTGTTCTCTATGGATAAGAATCACTGTCAAAAAACATTGATTAATTTACAGGATAAAGTGAGCAAAACCTAGCGTAGGAAATACATGGAGGCTCCTGCGGGAACCGGCTAAAACCGGTCACGACCTGTGACCAACGCCGGCACTAGAGCGTCCTGCTCGTCGCAGCAACAGCTGAAGATCCCGCAGGAAGCGGTTTTTGCTTCGGAGGAAGCTGAAGCGTTGCCAGCGGAAAGAGAAATGTATTTCCGAAGCCGTGTCCAAGTACTCAGCTATTTTCCACTGTTACTTCGCAGTGTATATCAAATACGTAACATATCCTAAAAATGAACGTTCTAAATATCATATCCTGTTATTATTCTTCTTGAAAGTAGAAAATTTTAGTTATGTCCCAGCGTCATTTCACATCCGTTGTTATTGTTGGGGGTTCTTTCGCTGCAGTACATAATATCCTAGAGTTATTGCACCATATAGTCCTTCAAGGTTGTTTCGTTCAATAAATGTGCTACCTTCTTCGGTGTTTTCTTTCATTTCCTTTGTGATATCAACCATTGATGATGAAAGTTTATTTGTCGTTTCTCCAACATTTCCTATAATCGCAAATAACGGGCTCAATTCACTCATTTGGTTATTAAGTTGTTGTATTGTTTCCCTTCCGGTGCTGAGCGTATCTTTTGCTTCGGTAGTTATATCAGTAACCTGTTGTGGCAGGGCATCTGTTGTTGATTTCAAGCTTAAGAATACCCCTGATAATTTGTTTAGCGGCTTAATTAACATTATTACGAATACCATAAATGCAATTCCAATAATGAGTACGCCAATTCCAAGCCAATCCATGTGTTCGTCTCCTTCCGAAAATAAGTTCACTAATTTTTAATTACCACTGCTGTGTTTTGGCTAAACTTGCCATTATGTTTAATCATAATCGACAACCTTGTCCCATACAATAGTTGAAGTAGAATTAATAAGGAGCGAATGTTATGGGACGGTTTGGGAAGGTGTTTGCCTGGGGAGTAGGTTTTGTCATTTTGGCCTTTCTTATTCAATTTCCAATTCAAAAAACGGAAACCACTTGGAAAACATGGTCATTACCACTTTCAGGTAAAACAATAGTTATCGACCCAGGTCATGGTGGAGTAGATGGTGGAGCGGTTGGGAAGGACGAGACGCTGGAGAAAGATATTGCATTAGCTGTTGCCAAAAAGACACGGGACTTTTTGCAGCAATCAGGCGCTCTTGTTTACTTGACACGAGAAAAAGATAAGGATTTGGCAAAAGAAGACACAAAAGGTTTATCAAGGCGAAAAGCTGAAGATATACGTAAGCGCCTTAAGTTTATCCATGATAAGGAAGCTGATTTTTTTGTTACGCTTCATTTAAATGCATTACCATCCAATAGATGGAGTGGTGCGCAAACATTTTACTATTCAAAGTACGATAAGAGTAAGCATTTAGCTACAATGATTCAATCTGAAATCATTCGTAATTTGGAAAATACAACAAGGAAACCGCTGCCTATTAATGGTGTGTACCTCCTGAAATATGCTGAAGTACCTGGATCCCTGGTTGAGATTGGATTTCTGTCAAATAAGCATGAGCGCGAACATTTGAAGAAAGAATCTTATCAGCGAAAAATTGCCGGGAGTATTTATGAAGGAATTCTCCGGTACGTCACAGAAGAACCTGAAAAAGAGTAACATCTATACAAACATCCTATGATACATATCACTTAGATTTTACGTGATTTGTGTTATACTGGCGTTGTGTGCAAATAAGATGATATTATTTTGTATATATACGACTCTAGAAAAGGGATGGTGACTACCGTGTTAACAAAAGAAGAAGTAAAGGAACTACTTCACCCTGTTAAGGATCCATTTTTACATAGAACGCTCGAGGAAACAGACGGTATTAATGAAATCACTATAAAAGAAGAGAAAAAGCATGTCAGTGTGAAAATAGGAATTGGAAAAACGAACACTGGTGAGCAAATGCAGTTACAGCAGGAGATTGTTGGCATTCTGAAAAAGAATGGAGCGACAACTGTCGGTTTACGTTTTGAACAGTTACCTGATGAGACTATCGAAAAGTTCCAGCCTGCTGCTGAGGCAGAACAGGAAAAAACATTAATGGGCGGAGGGAAACAACCTAACTTTATCGCTGTTGCAAGTGGTAAGGGTGGTGTAGGTAAGTCTACCGTAACGGTTAACCTGGCCATGTCATTAATGCGACTAGGCAAAAAAGTTGGTATTATTGATGCAGATATATATGGATTTAGCGTTCCGGATATGATGGGTGTTGAAGAAAGACCTGCTGTTCGTGGCGAAAA
Source organism: Virgibacillus sp. L01 (assembly GCF_052246775.1). Taxonomy (NCBI): domain Bacteria; kingdom Bacillati; phylum Bacillota; class Bacilli; order Caryophanales; family Bacillaceae; genus Virgibacillus; species Virgibacillus sp. L01. Next base: position 67,022 of record NZ_JBQQCP010000014.1, read on the forward strand.
AATAATCCCAGTTGAGCGGTTTGGCGTAAAGGTCATTTCGATGGGGTTCTTTGTAGAGGACAACTCTCCAATCATCTGGCGCGGCCCAATGCTTGGTAAAATGCTTAACAGCTTCTTTAAAGAAGTAGAGTGGGGCGATTTAGACTACTTGCTGCTTGATTTACCACCAGGAACCGGTGATATTGCAATGGATGTCCATGAATTGCTTCCGTCATGTAAAGAACTAATTGTTTCGACACCACATCCAACTGCAGCATTTGTGGCAGCGCGTGCTGGTCAAATGGCATTGAAAACAGATCATGAAATCTTAGGCGTTGTGGAGAACATGGCCTATTTTGAAAGTAAAAAAACTGGTGAGAAAGAATATGTATTTGGTAAAGGTGGCGGTAAAAAGCTTGCCGAGGTCTTACAAACGCAAGTACTTGGCCAATTACCTTTACAACAGCCATATGAAGAAGAGGATGAGTTTGCTCCATCTGTATATCAGCAGGATCATCCAATTGGAAAAGAATATCACAAGATTGCTTCAAAAATCGTAGCAAAAATAGAAGAATAAAAAATTAGAGGTGGCGTACGTCACCTCTTTTTTGGCAGATAAGAAAGTATAAATCCTTTCTTACTGCATAAATGCAACTAAGGCTTTCGCCATAAAGGCTTGGCGACAAGCCAAGTTTTCTAAACAATTATTAACTTGATCCACCACTGGAACCTCCGCCTGAACCTCCGGATCCGCCTCCAGAGCCACCGCCGGAACCTCCGCCTCCACCAGAGCCGCCGCTTCCACCGCCTGACTGTTGACCGCCTTCTTTTTTACTTTTCTCTTCTGCAGCCTTAAGCAGTATTTCCGTCATTTTAGCTTGGAAAAGTGGTGTTTGTAACGTTTGTTGAATAGTTTCTTCGAGATGTTTGCGGAATTCCTGACCTTTCATGACACTAAGCATTTGTTTGCTAATCTGAGGATTTTGCATGAGCTCAAGCATCTGTTTCTGGAACTCGGCATCGTTCATTAATTGTTTCATCAGTTTCTTTTGCTCTTCAGACATTGACTTTGCATAGCTTTTAACAAATTCCGGGTCTTCAAATAACTTTTTCCACATTTCTTTTCCTTTTTTAGAAACAAGTACCTCATTTATCGATTTTTTAACTACATCTGACTCAATTACAAGCTGTTGCTTTAATTTCTTATCAGCTAAAACTTCCTTAAGTGCTTTCTTTCCATCTTCTGTCTGTAATATATCAACCACCATTTTTTTCGTAGCGTCGTAATCAGCTTCTTTGCCGGAAGCTCCTCCGCCTCCGTTACATGCTGATATAAAAATGATGGGCAAAATTATCATTGAAGTTAAAATCATACGAAGCATTTATGATCCTCCTTCCTCTCATATTTAATATGAGTTATGAAACAAAAAAATATTCGCTTCATAGAGGAAAAAAGACATCGTTCATGATAAAATATCACTGGATGCTCAACATAGTTGTAGGAGGAAATAGGATTGAATAGTCGTAAGTGGGTAGGTTTATTTTTAAAAACATTATTAATCGGCGGGATTGTAGGGCTAATCACTAGTTTTTTTGTGAAGGCCTCATTATATACTGATTTTTTAAATCCATTTAATTTTATGGAGCTAACTGGGTTAATTATCTATTTCACAGGATTAGGTTTGTTATTTAGTATTATCAGTCAGACTGGCTTTTTTGTTTATTTATTCATTAACCAATTCGGCCTTAGCTTGTTTCGGACATTTTGGCCGACCGTTCAGGTATTGTTAATTGCATTTGTCGTATTTGATTTAGTTTATTTCCCATATAATGCAGTTGATGGTGATGTTTCGTTATTCTGGTTTATTCTAATAGCAGCAGGAATACTGGGTTACGGTTGGATTATAGCCAAAATAAAAGCACGCGAGACGAATCAGCGGGCTTTTATTCCGGCATTATTCCTAATGGTTGTTATGACGGCTATCGAATGGGTTCCAGGTCTGCGTACAAGCGGGACCGATTATGCATGGCTCATGATAATATCATTGCTTGCCTGTAATACATATCAGTTACTTGTATTGCACCGAATAACAAAAAATGCTTCAAAAGGGAAAGAAATAATTGACCCAAAGACAAGTTCAAATAAAGCATAAAGTTGATCACTTCCCTGATGTGTAAAAACACATCAGGGTTTTTTACTCTACAATTTTTGATTTTGAATGTGCCTGATTAACCAGTTCCGAAATAGTGACAAACGTAAAGCCCTTATTCATCAACCCAGGTAAGATTGTTTTTAACGAATCAGCTGTCTGCTTAACGGAGTCTGATGCATGCATTAATATGATATCGCCATTTGATGTCTGTTTCATAACGGTGTTCTCAATTTTCTTTGTACCTGGATTTTTCCAATCACTAGGGTTAACATTCCAATGTATTACGGTGAAACCTAATTGTTCGGCAAGTTCAATGATTTCTTTGTTAAATTTTCCGCTTGGGGGGCGTAGCATTTCTATATCTTTATAACCATTCTTCTTGAACACTTCCTTCGCATGCAGTAAATCTTTGCGTACTTGATCAATCTCCTGATCCAAATAACTCTCATAACGGTATCCAAGCATACCCAATTCGTGCTCTGCCTTAGTTATCTTTTCTAATATCTTAGGATGACGTTCTGCCCATTCCCCGCTTACGAAAAAGGTTGCCTGCACCTCTTTTTGTTCTAACTGTTTTAAAATAGCATGGACTTTTTCCTCACCCCAGCTGATATTAAAGGTTAATGCAATATTTGACTCATCCGCATTTCCTTTTGTCATTGCCACAGGCTCGTCCATTGAAAATACAGAAAGTTCCCCTTCACTTTCAAACCATAAAAATGTAGCGGTAAATAAAGCAAAGATTAATACAATTAGCCAGCGTTTCCATTTATTAAACCGTACAACGTAAAAATGATCCATCATATCATTCCTCTCAATTTCCTTATATTTAATTCTATGAATGGCAGTCTATAATATGAACAAGCTGTGGTTCTTTTAATGGGAAAGACAAAAATGTTGCGAAAAAGGGATGAAAATACATAAATATGGGGAATAGTAATTTTACAAAAGAAATTTATCAGGAATTCCTTTAATTATTATTGGCCTCAGAATATGTAACCGACAGATTTCGATAATAAGTACGAACAGTTGTAGCGATACATTAGCATGCGTACGTTTTTACTGATTAGTAAAGAAGGTTAGGTGAATGGAATGTTAGGTTTGTTAATTAATGACGTAGAACAGAAAGAAATGGAATATCTGCTGAAACGTGAGTTAGAAGAGTTATTGATGGATTTAGAGGATCACCGTATAGATAATATGGTTAAACGTGCAATGAGAGAAAGGTATAAAATCTTGTTTAATTTGTTTCGTCGTGTAGCAAATGAGCAGGAATGCATGAAATATATTCCTAAACGTACTGGGAATCAATAGCTTTATTTCTTTAAAAGGTGTAACTAAAAGGCTATATTCAATTTGCCTTGGCTTTCAAAGCATAAGGGGTTCTAAGAAAACAATATACGTTTTCAATAAGAACCCCTTTAACGATTAGCCAAGTAATTCTTATACTTTTTTTGGTTTTTCTATTGAACTTATCAACATATTATGCTATATTATTTTTTGTTGTCAGTTAAGAAAACAACAAATTTTGCAGAGAAAAAAAGTCATTTAAAAAAGTTATTGACATTCATCTGCAGCCATGATAAATTATATCTTGTCGCAAAAAAACGACAAACGGAAAAATTGATCTTTGAAAACTGAACAAAACAACCAGTATGTCAAGAAAACAGGTTAAAAGTTAAACTTTTTAACCCTGATTTCAATTTTTAAAGCTAAGACAACAATGATTGATTGGTGTCAATCATAATCAAACGAACTTTTATGGAGAGTTTGATCTTGGCTCAGGACGAACGCTGGCGGCGTGCCTAATACATGC
>NZ_JBQQCP010000015.1:0-34573 GCF_052246775.1 Virgibacillus sp. L01
TTTTTCATTTCATTGTTATAGGTATCGCTGGAATTTTAAATTTGGAAGTTTGGAGCAGAATTGAAAATAAAAACTTATCTCTGGCTGTCTTAATATTTTCTCTGGTTCTGTATTTCAGTTTAGGTTTATTTTTGACAAATAAAGGTTCCATTGGTCAAAATATCCAGACTGTTTTCTTAATCCCAATATTGAGTTTGCTACTATATCTAGGTACTTTACTACCTGCCACTGGTTTTGAAGGTTCAATGTTAAATTCTTTTAACTTTTTATATTTTGTAACTATTCAACCATTCTTAAATATAACAGGTATTCCTGCTAATTTTGATTATCCATTGATTTTCGCAATTGTTCCTGCTTTGATGTTATGGCTTGGCTTACAAGTAAAAAATGTCTTCATGAAAAGGGAAAACTCTTCTCATAGATTATTAAACTAAAGGGTGCAAGAGTTGAATAAGGAATTGAATAGCTTGTCCGATTATATATATTTGGAAGATTACTTTAAGAAGGGTTATCATAATAAATTCGAAAGTCGCAACAACAAAATTAGGAGGAAGACTATGAAACTTAGACAAATGGCTGTCGCTTTTCTTTTAAATGAGGAACAAGAAGTTTTATTTCTTCAGAAGAAGCCAAAGGATACAATGTTTGCAGGCTTTTTAGTCCCAATAGGCGGACATATTGAAAGTGATGAAATCAATGAACCTAAAAAGGCGTGTTTAAGAGAGATAGAGGAAGAAACAGGCTTGAAAGGCAACTACATAAATAATTTATCGCTTCGATATGTTGTACTTAGGACAAAAGAACATCAAGAAATCCGAATACAATATGTCTTCTTTGGAACTGTATCTAAAAATTCTACTTTAATTGAAAGTGATGAAGGGTCTTTAGAATGGGTCAAATTTAAAGATATTGCAAACCAAGATGTTTCAGCGACTACAAAAGAAATAGTTAAACATTACAACGGTATAGGTGATTCTACTGGAGAGATGTTTGTAGGTTCGATGAAATCTTTAAAAGGAGAACCAACAATTACTTGGGGATTATTAAAGGATTGGGAAGTACCCTTGTTGAACTCCCATGAAAATAAAAACTACTGAAAATCTAAAAAAGTGTATATTTAAATTGACCCAACAAAATGTTTTTTAAAAAAAAGCTGAGCCTGAAGTAACCTTTGTGAAAATGTATTGAATGTAATTGATCGCTTCCTTCTATGTTTAATAGAAATAAATAAGCAGGCTGGTGCAAAAACCAGATTAGGATTAATCTCCCATGAGTGCTACCCGTAAAGGGCGCGACAGTTAGTGATGCACCGTGGTCGTTGGAGTCAGACTAACGGATGGGCTTTATGGCACCATAGTTCATCGACCTTCTTCGCCAGCCGTACAATAAAGTATAGACAGAGATATACATTTTCATGCTCTGTGGTGCAGTGCTGGTCTTGCGCTGCATGTGTGACTATTTGCATTCAATACAATTGCAAAAACAAATCTTGTTCTTGGTTCTTTGGTTGAATCTTTAATCACTTGATTAACAAAACTTCTCGAATCTTCCTCTGTTATTAAGGGAATTTACTAATAGCGATTGGATTGATGTACATAAATACGCATCACAAGATATTGTTTGTCAATATCAACCTTGGGGACCTAATTATGATTGGTGCTGGGGAGTTTAACATTAGAGATTTTACTAACAAAATTGGAGAAGTCGCCTATATTGTAAATCCAGATTATTGGGGAAAAGGCATAGCAACAGATGTTGCTAAGTTATTGATTGGTTTTGGTTTTGAAGAACTTAAACTTCATCGTATATATGCTACTTGTGACCCTGTAAACATTGGTTCATCAAAAGTATTGGAAAAAGTTGGAATGACAAAGGAAGGAAAAATCCGTCAAGATTTGTTAATAAAAGATGGTTGGCGAGATTCTTTACTATATAGTGTTTTGGAACACGAAAGGAAAAAATAATATAACTAATCTTATTAAACAAACTGGTGCAAGAGTTGAACAAGGAGTTTGTACGAAAGCTCCTTGTTCTTATTGAACTAACGGTGCAGTAGAGTTTAATAAGGACATATGTTTTTTTTAGGGAGGATTAAAAATGAAATACATTAATGAAAGTATCGAAGGGTACAAAGGAAAGAAAATACCTTATACTTTATACGGCAAAAGTGAAAACTCACAGGATTTAGTGATATTACTTCCAGGTGCAGGTTATACGGTTAACAGTCCAGTTTTTCACTATTCTACTGGAGTATTTTTTAATAAATATAAAGATATCTTAGAAGTTAATTATCCTTATAATGATGGGTTTTACAACAATTTCACTCGCAATGAATTATATGAAGCGGTTAAAAGTGATTCAAAATTAGTCATAGATAAGGTACTAAACACTAACTCGTATATGAATTTTTATATTGTTGGTAAATCAATAGGGACAATTGCAATGAGTTCTGAATTGAAAAGAAATTGTTTCAGAGATGCTAAAACTATTTGGTTAACACCTATATTAGATTTAGATGAAGTTTTCACATCTATGGTAGATAGTAAAAACAAAGGTTTGTGCTTTATTGGTGATAAAGACCGTTTCTATACAGAGGAAAGGTTTAATGAAATAACAACAAACAAAAATATTATTTCTAAATTAATTCCTGGGGTTAATCATAGTCTCGACTACGATGAAGACATAACTAATTCAATAGATGTTTTAAAAGGTATAGTAGCCGATATAGAAAAATTTTAAATTACCTTTTACTTAATTACTTGTGAAAAGCTGTACTTAAGCTAACGGGTGCGTATCTACAACAAGCAGATATGCCTTTTTAATTAACGGACAGATTAAAGTAAATGGGAAATTTTAATTTGTCTTAGGAGAGATTTGGTTTTGATAAAGATTATTACATCATTGTTAGGGCTATCGATTCTTTTGTTGGTTGGGTGCTCTAATGAAGAGATAGCTAACCATCTTGTATTTGAAGGGAAGAGTGAACATTGGTATCCAAAGTTGGAGATTAAACAATCCAAAGACGAAAATGACTTTGGTGAATACAATTACAGCTTAAGCATGAGAACTGAATATATTGGTGACGACGCTGAAGAATTAGAAAGGACCAAAGATTTAGGTATTAAATGGCATATTGAAAGTGAGGATGATGTAGAGGATTATGGTGGTACATATTCTGATTTCCAAAGTTGGATTGGTAATGCTCCTGGAGGTAGTTTGACGGAAACGAATGCTAGTGAATTTTACACTCCAGAAGATGCAGAAATTAGAATAGTTATTAAATGGGGAAACGAAGAAGAAGTTATTCCATTAGAAAATACGACAATTGAATATAATAAATAAAGTGTTTGTTAAGCTAAAGGGTGCTTTAGTGGAACAAGGACAGTAAATAACAAATAAAAACGCTCAGAAATCTGGGCGTTTTTGCTTGCTATTTATATTGTTAATTTGTTATTAAACCATACGCTGATTAGTGTGTTAGTTGCATAGTTATTAATGTTTTTCCCTCCCAAAACTGAACCCGTTACTTAAATATGGGGGTTTTTAATTAGTATTCTAGCTTAAAAACATTAATGAATTTTTGGACTAAAAATAATTCAATATTTTTACCTAAAATTACAAACAAAAAGATACCATTTTGCCTTTTTTCCACACTTTAGTTTATAACACAACCAAGAATTATATATTTTCGTATTATATACCAAACAAATGAAAGGAGTAGTTTTTTATGAAGAGGCAAATAAGAAACAAGGACCTAAATGAATTTATGAAAAACCGTCATGCCCATGATAGATCAGGTAGACATCATAAGCGTCATCAAAATCTTAAACATGACAAACAACACGGCCGTGATGATGTCGAGAGCTTATGTGAACCGTTTGCTGAGATTCTAGGTGCAGACAGTCATCAAATAGTTAATGATGTTTGTGTAGCGACAAGATTTAGAAGCGAGTTAAATCCAACAATCTTAAACCGTGAAACGAACTCGCCTTTAGCTATTGCGGCTTTATTTTCTTTTGAAGACATTGATAGTAGTGGAGACGCGTTAAATCTTGGAGAAACCGTTATTTTACAAAATGAAACTCAGGAGTTTATTAGTAAACTTCGTGAAGAAGGATTAATTGTCACAGCATTACACAACCACTGGTTATTTGAAGACCCACGATTAATGTACATTCATTGGGAATCCGTTGAACCACCACTTGAATTTGCAAGAAAAACAGCTAGAGCATTCCGTGTTTTATAAAATTTAATTCACAGGTTATAATACCTCCTCGTTATTTATCTTAAGTGCTAATTGATTACTTATTTCTTTTTGTCAAATAGGGGGTCATGACACTTCTGTAGGCTACAGTCAGTTGCACTGGAAATATTTATTTTAAACATTTTAAAATAAGTAAAAACCATTAAAGCGTCCCTTGTCGGTTTTCTAAACTATGTGTCGCAGGTTCGAGTCCTGCCGGGGGCATCAGAATAAACGCAATTTATAGTAGGAGTTTATACTCCTTCCTATAATTGCGTTTTTAATATTTTAAGTAAATTACTTTTAAATTGTCACAGAATGTTCTAAAATAGAATTAAGTTACCAAAATGTTTAAACTATTTACAGAATTGCATATTTAATGCAACTTAATCGTATTCCTTAGTAAGAGGATTTGAAAACGATTCCAAAATTTTATGATGAGGTGATTATATGGACATGCAGCGTATACCTGCACAAGACGGAGATTACAATCTACAGGATTATTCAAAAACGCGCGAAACGTTTTCATGGGAAGAGGTAAATAAGAACTTTAGCTGGAATGATACTGGTAAAGTCAATATGGCATATGAGGCAATTGATCGCCATGCAGAAGATCCTGCCAAAAAAGATAAGGTTGCTTTGCTGTACTCTTCACCAGATCGTGAAGAGAAAATGACATTTGATGAACTGAGTAAGAAAAGTAACCAGTTTGCAAATGTATTAAAAGACCATGATATTGAAAAAGGAGATCGTGTGTTTTTATTCCTTCCAAGGAGTCCTGAATTTTACGCAGCGTTTTTTGGGATATTAAAAACTGGTGCAATTGCTGGTCCGTTATTTGAAGCGTTTATGGAGCAAGCTGTACGCGATCGTTTGCAGGATAGTGAAGCAAAAATGCTGATCACGACACCAGATTTACTGGATCGCGTTCCGCAAGAGGATCTACCTGATCTTGAGAAAATTGTATTGGTTGGTGACCATAGTGAGTCATCTGATAAATATGTTGATTATCAAAAGGAAATGAAAGATGCATCGACTGACTTTGATATTGAATGGGTCAGTTTAGAGGATGGTATGTTGATTCATTATACGTCTGGATCTACAGGTAAGCCTAAAGGTGTTTACCATGTACACAACGCAATGATACAGCACTTTGCAACTGCTGAGTGGGTTCTTGATTTAAAGGAAGATGATGTGTATTGGTGTACAGCTGATCCGGGTTGGGTTACAGGTACAAGTTATGGGATTTTTGCTCCATGGCTAAAAGGTGTTACGAATGTTGTTCGTGGTGGACGTTTTTCACCAGACAATTGGTACGGAACCTTGGATAAATTTAACGTAACTGTTTGGTATACAGCTCCGACAGCATTGCGCAAGCTTGTCAGTGCAGGTGAAGACGCTGTAAAAAAACATGACTTAACATCATTACGTCATCTTATGAGTGTCGGTGAACCATTGAATCCAGAAGTTATTACATGGGGTATGAAAGCATTTAATTTACGAATTCATGATACTTGGTGGATGACAGAAACAGGTGCTCAGCTTATTGTTAATATTCCAACAGAGGAAATTCGTCCTGGATCAATGGGTAAACCGATACCAGGTGTTGAAGCATCAATCGTTGATAACGAAGGAAATGAGCTGCCGCCAAACCAAATGGGTAACCTTGCTATTAAAGAAGGATGGCCGGCTATGATGCGTGCAATATGGAAACGACCGGAAAAGTTTGAAAGTTACTTTATAAATGGCTGGTATGTGTCTGGAGATAGTGCCTATAAAGATGAAGATGGCTATTTCTGGTTCCAGGGCCGCTTGGATGATGTTATTAATACATCTGGTGAGCGTGTTGGGCCGTTTGAAGTCGAAAGTAAATTGATAGAACACCCTGCTGTTGCTGAGGCTGGTGTAATTGGCAAACCGGATCCGGAGCGTGGGGAAATCATTAAAGCATTCATTACTTTAAACGATGGCTATAAAGATTCACCGGAACTACTTGAAGAAATACGTCAATTTATCAAGACTGGCTTAAGTGCACATGCTGCACCTCGTGAGCTAGAAGTGAAGGATACCATTCCCAAAACGCGCAGTGGTAAAATCATGCGTCGCCTTTTAAAATCATGGGAGTTAGGATTACCGACAGGAGATACATCAACGTTGGAAGAATAGAAAGTTAAAGGGTGCCGCATCTTATTGATCGGCACCCATGTTTTATTTTGTATAATGCGGGTAGACTCATTTATGTATCATCTTCTTAAAAGGAGCGGATTACAAATGGGTAAAAAAATAGCAGCAGTATTAACAAATATGTTTGAGGATGTAGAATTTACAGACCCAGCAAAAGAATTTAAGGATGCTGGACATGAAGTGGTAACAATAGAAAAAGAAAAGGGAAAACAAGTAACTGGTAAAAATAACGAGGCAACTGTCACTATTGATGAATCAATTGATAATGCAAGTCCAGAAGAATTTGATGCATTATTTATACCGGGTGGGTTTTCACCTGACCAATTACGAGCAGATGAGCGGTTCGTGACGTTCACCAAGCATTTTATGGATGTGAAAAAACCGGTATTAGCAATTTGCCATGGTCCACAGTTACTAATTACAGCTAAAGCTTTAGAAGGACGTAAAGCTACAGGTTTTAAATCTATACAAGTGGATATGGATTATGCTGGTGCAAATGTAAAAGACGAAGAAGTGGTTGTTTGTGACAACCAGCTTGTTACAAGTCGACAGCCAGATGATATTCCCGCATTTAATCGGGAGTCCCTTAAGCTTTTGAATAAATAAACACAAAACCCCTTAAGCGCTCGTACGCTAAGGGGTTTTTATCTTCACTCCAATTTTTCAATTGTAAAGTTATCCTGCAGCAGGAGCCAGTTTTGTGGAAACGCCAACCCGAGTTTCCAATAACTTATTCCACGTAATCCTAATTGTTTTATCAAATCAAATTTCGCCTGTATTGATCTGGCATCTTCAAACCATACCTCATGCTGATTCCCCTGATCATCTGTATACGTATAAAATGGTGCCTGTGCTTCTGTATCGTACTCAATAGCTACGTTCTGCTCTCGAGCCCTGGCAATTGCTTGTTGCGGACTGAGTGCTTCAGCAGGTTCACCACCTTCTTCATAAGGTAGTGTCCAGTCATAGCCGTACAGATTTTGCCCTAATAAAATTTTGTTTGCAGGCATTACACTCAAGGCAAAGTTAACGACTTTGCGAACTTCATTTATTGGTGAGACTGCCCTTGCTGGTCCGCCACTATAGCCCCATTCATAGGTCATTAGCACAACAAAATCCACTATTTCACCATGCACTGCGTAGTCATGGGCTTCGTACCATGCTCCCTCTTGTTCTGCACTGGTTTTTGGTGCTAGTGCAGTCGACATTAATAAGCCGGCTTCTGAAAGTCGCTGATTTGCTTTACGTAAAAAATTATTATACGCATCTCTATCATCTGGTGGCAAGAATTCAAAGTCGAAGTGAACATCAGTAAATCCAACCTCATTTGCTACATTAACGATATTGTCAAGCAACGTGTTTTGTACTGCTTGAACAGTCAGGATAATATGACCTAATTCTCTGCTGAATGATCCTTCCTCCAAGTTGGTTACAACAAGCATTAGTGAAACATTTTCAGCAGCTGCAATTTGCTTAAAGTTATCGAGTGGTGGTGCTGTAAGAGTTCCATCACGATTAACCCGATAGCTAAAAGGAGCAAGATACGTAAGATATGGTGCTGTTTTTTGTGCAGAATTAACTAACGTTTGTGAGACTTCATCACCAGTTGGCTCAATATAAGCATTCACAGTGATTTCACGCTGTGGTCTGGCGGGTATATACAGGCGTTGACCAACTGATAAAATGTTTCCAACCTGTATGTTGTTTATTTGAGCTAGTTGCTGATATGACATATTGAATTTTTGAGCAATGGAATACAAGCTGTCACCTGGTTGAACAGCATAAAACTCACCAGAAATAGGAATTACCAGTGATTGACCTACAACAAGGTTATTTGGTGTGTCCAGTTCATTGGCATCGATGACATCACTTGGGTTAGCCCCATATGTATTCGCGATTTCGTTTAGTGTATCCCCTTGTTGAACAACATAAATTTGCAAAAAAATCCCTCCCCCGGATTTCATCCTACTTACACTTTATGAGGAGGAGGGGATAGATATACCTTTAGATTGGTTTAGTGTTTGCCTTCATAACAGATTGCATTAAGTATAGTGCATACTCGTTTCCCTCTTTTTCTTCAGATGCCATACAATTTTCAGGGATATGCATCGTGTATTGGTACATATAGGCGTCTTTAGCGGTGAACAAAATACAGATGTCCCCAGCAATCCCTGCCATAATTAAATTGGTTTTGCCAAGATCCGTTAATAAAGCATGAAGGGGAGTTTGGAAAAAAGCTGAATGTTGTGGTTTAATTAGAAAATAGTCATCATCATCGGGCTTTAGATCGTGAATAATATGTTGACTGAGATTATTTTCACAATGCTTAATAATTTTACGAAAGTCTGCCTGCCACAAGCCATAATGATCATTTATATAGATAATTGGTATCTTTCTTCTTTTTGCAAAATCCCTCAAGTTCTTTAAATGTGGTAAAATTTCATTCGTATTCTTAAGAAGTTTTTCACTACCATCGAAATTAAAATCGTTAATAATATCTATAAATATAACCGCACTACTATCAAGATGAGAGTTCATATCAGGCTCCTTTCTATTTTTCATTATTACCTAACTGGATAATTTCAAACTTTGCGAGGTGTATGGATTTGGATGATGTAATATATATGCGTGATGCAATCAAACAAGCGATAAGAGCAAAAGAAATTGGTGAAGTTCCAATAGGAGCTGTAATCGTATTTAAGGATGAAATCATTGCGGCTGGATACAATGTACGTGAAACATCACAGGAAACTTTATCCCATGCTGAGCTAATCGCTATAAAAAGGGCAAATGAGAAAATAGGCAGCTGGAGGCTTGAGGATTGTACGTTATATGTAACGCTTGAGCCTTGTCCGATGTGTGCGGGCGCAATCGTACAATCACGAATCAAGCGTGTCGTATATGGTGCAGTTGATCAAAAAGCAGGCTGTGCAGGAACGCTGATGAATTTATTGGATGATGAACGTTTCAATCATCAAGTTGAACTTTCAAGTGGTGTTTTGGAAGAGGAATGTGGAAATCTGCTAACTGATTTTTTTAAGGATTTGCGGAAAAGGAAAAAGCAGTAACTTCCAAATAATCTCATCAATTTCTGATTGCATTATTACTGTAAAATCGTTATAATTGTTATTGCCGTGCTAAGTGGGGAGGTAGCGGTGCCCTGTACTCGCAATCCGCTATAGCGAGGCTGAATTCCCATTCGAGGTAAGACGACTTTAGGGTCTGCCTTAAGGGATTGGTGTTGACGCCGAGGTCCTGCGCAACAGAGACCCATGAATTCTGTCAGGTCCGGAAGGAAGCAGCAGTAAGTGGTTATCTCAGTGTGCCGCGGGGAAGCCTAGGCCGAGCCATGAACTTGAGTAACGCTTAGGGACGCCTTATCGACAATGGGTGCACGGTTACATAATTAAAGGCTGTATCAATATCCAATGTGATGTTTGATACAGCCTTTTTATTCATAACAGATTATTTTGGACGGTCGAGCACGTATTCGTACAAAATTAAATGAATTATTCGTTAAGGTTCACATTCACCCCAATAATGGAGTATAATTTAGATAGAATTCACAAAGGGGGACGTTCATTATGAGTTATCAGGCTTTATATCGTGTATGGCGTCCGAGAAACTTCCAGGATGTTGTGGGACAATCACATATTACTAGAACTTTGCAAAATGCTATAGTACAGGAGAAGTTCTCACACGCGTACATTTTTTCCGGACCACGTGGAACGGGGAAGACAAGTGCTGCGAAGATTTTCGCAAAAACGATAAACTGTGAAAATGCCCCTGTGAAAGAACCATGTAATGAGTGTACTTCATGCCGTGGAATCCAGGATGGCTCCATTTCTGATATTATTGAGATGGATGCTGCTTCACATACAAGTGTTGAAGATATCCGAGATATCCGTGATAAGGTTAAATATGCATCAAGTTCTGTGCCTTATAAGGTTTACATTATTGATGAGGTTCATATGATCTCGACGAATGCATTTAATGCATTGCTGAAGACATTAGAGGAGCCACCAAAGCATGTTGTGTTTATTTTAGCGACAACCGAACCACATAAAATACCACTGACAATTGTTTCGAGGTGCCAGCGCTTTGATTTTAAACCAATCTCCAGTCAGTCGATTGTAGAACGAATGAAGTCCATTATTGAAGCAGAAGGAATAACAGTATCGTCAGAAGCTTTAGAGACGATTGCATTAGCTGCTGAGGGCGGTATGCGTGATGCTTTAAGCATTCTTGATCAAGCAATCTCTTACAGTGATGAAGGGGTTGAATTGGAAGACGTCCTTGCTGTAACTGGTGGTGTGTCGCAGGAAATTCTAACAGATATTGTTAAAGCAATGCATGAAAAAAATGTACAAAGTGCTCTATCATTGTTGGATCAACTAATTCAACATGGAAAAGACCCGGCACGATTTGTATATGATCTCATTTATTTTTCACGCGATTTATTGCTTTACAAAAGTGCGCCATCTTTAGAAGGTATTCTGGAGCGGGCGATTATCGATGATGGTTTTAAACAATTGGCCGATAATGTTTCAATCGATTGGATTCAGGATGCAATCATGCAGCTTAACCACTGTCAGCAGGAAATAAAATGGACAAACAGCCCGAAAGTATTTATCGAAATTGCTTTACTTACGATTACGAATAAAGATAATAGGGAAAATGAAGCAAGTAATACTGCTGATTCCGAAGCGGTTACAAAACTTGTAAGCAGGCTGGAGCATTTAGAAAAAGAACTGGCGACATTAAAAGAAGCTCCTGCAAATCCAGCTCGTCAAGCTCCGTCAAACGAGCGAAAGCAATCCCAGCCCAGAACAACAAAGAATAGCTTTAAAGTTCCATATGAAAAAATTCGACATGTACTGCTGGAGGCACAAAAACCAGCATTAAAAGAAGTGCAATCACAATGGGCTTCATTTTTAAATAAACTGAAGACGACCAGCGCCCCTGCACATGCAACTATCCAGGATAGTAAGCCTGCAGCAGCATCAGATCAGGCACTTGTGGTTCAATTTAAGTACGAAATCCATTGTTCTTTATTTATGGATAACCGTGAAACAATTGAATCGGTGCTGACCAGTACTACGGGTAAAAAATTAACAATTATTCCAATTCCAGCGAATAATTGGCAGGAATTACGTAATGAATATATAAGTAAGCAGGAACAAGCAGCAACTACTGAGGATGATCAGCAAGAGAATCCGCTAGTTGAAGAAGCAAGGAAACTTGTTGGTGATGACCTATTGGAAGTTCACGATTAATAAGCGATATGAATAATAAATTTTGAGGAGGCGATTTCCATGAAAGGTGGAAATATGGGTAACATGATGAAGCAAATGCAAAAAATGCAGAAGAAAATGATGGCAGCACAGGAAGAATTACATGAATTGAGCTTTGAATCATCTGCAGGCGGCGGGATGGTTACCGTAGTTGCAAACGGCAAAAAAGAAATTACGGATGTTCAGATCAAGGAAGATGTAGTTGACCCAGATGATGTGGAAATGTTGCAGGACCTAATTCTTACAGCAACAAATGACGTTATAAAACAAATTGATGACAAAACAAATGACACGATGGGAGAATTCACAAAAGGAATGAATATGCCTGGAATGTTCTAGGGGGCGCTTTGATGTATTATCCAGAACCGATTTCTAAACTGATTGACAGTTTTACAAAATTGCCAGGTATCGGACCTAAAACTGCTGTTCGGCTGGCGTTTTTTGTGTTAAATATGAAAGATGATGACGTATTGGATTTCGCAAAGTCACTCGTAAATGCAAAGCGTGAACTCACACATTGTTCGACTTGTGGCCATATAACGGATCAGGATCCATGTTCGATTTGCCAGGATACTTCAAGAGACCAAGCGATTATTTGTGTTGTTCAAGATCCTAAAGATGTTATTGCAATGGAAAAAATGAAGGAGTTTCATGGTAAATATCATGTGCTGCATGGTGCTATATCCCCAATGGACGGAATTGGTCCAGAAGATATAAATGTGCCTGATTTGCTTAATAGGTTAAAGGATGAAGAAGTTGAAGAATTAATTCTTGCAACAAATCCGAATATCGAAGGGGAAGCAACAGCGATGTATATTTCCAGACTTGTTAAACCATCAGGGATTAAGACAAGCCGAATCGCGCATGGTTTACCTGTCGGCGGCGACTTGGAATATGCTGATGAGGTAACTTTATCAAAAGCACTGGAAGGCAGAAGAGATTTGTAGCACTTTCAGAGAGTACAATGAAAAAGGAAAACGTGACTTTCGCCGAACTTGGCGATAGGCCAAGTTTTATAAAAGTTAGGTGACAACATGGCTAGAAAAAACAAGAAGCTGAAACAATCAGTAGATGAGCAATTATTAGAGTCTATCTTTACAATAGAGCGGGAATGGAAACAGATTCAATCAATTGTTGAAAAAAGTATCGAGCCAACAGAAGATGGTTATTTTAAAAAGAACATTTCCCAGGCAAAGTACTTGTTTTTACTACGTGAAGCACGACGAAGAAAAATTAGCGCAATTCGATATAATAAATAGTTTAAAGTTCTTTTTCTTGTTCTCTTTTCATATGTAAGTAGTAAGGGACAAGTTAAAGGAGTGATTTGACGTGGGTTCAACAATTGTTATATCGATTATGGTTGCTTTAATAGTAATCCTATTATTTGTAGGTGCTCCTGTGAAACCAATGCGCTTTATTGGAAGCAGTACCATTAAATTGGGAATTGGCATTTTGTTTTTATTTTTCTTTAATGTATTCGGAGGGGCTATCGGGCTGCATATTCCTATCAATCTATTTACCGTAGTTATCTCTGGGTTTTTAGGATTGTTTGGTGTAACCTCTCTCGCAGCTATTCATCTATTTGTGATATAACCAATAAGTATTAAATGCATGTGGAATCTAGTTGAATCCACGTGCGTTTTTAATTTGTGGGCTGTTTTTCTAAAGGATTGGTGTTGTTGCAGTATGAGATCTTGTATCTTTTCCTAACGGCTAAAAAGATATAAAATGCGAAGTACTTTTAAAAAAGTTTGAGTGCAATGATGCCGCTGCGTAGTCTTATCTAGGCCTCAGCTCCCACAGGAGTCTACGTGTATTTCCTCCGCTGTTGACTGGAGTAGAAATCCCTATAGAAGAAATGTGTGACAGCACTACACTAGTCCGGGTGAGCGGAGGGCGGTGACTCCTGCGGGAATAGCAACAGCTGAAGATCCCGCAGGAAGCGGTTTTTGCTTCCGAGGAAGCTGAAGCGTTGCCCGTGGAAAGCGTCCGCCCGTAGCGACCCCGGACGGAAGGACGAGAGTTTATAGATTTTATTCCTGCAGTTACTTAGTAGTTTATATCAACTGCGACCTAAAACTCCCATAATAAGATAAGGTTAGCGGATTTGGACAATCATCTGATGAATTAAGGAAAGTGTGAAAGAAATATTTTCTTAAATGTGGAAACATACAGGCTACTAGCACATATAGTTATGAATAAGAAGTTTTGTTGTTTCAAAGATTTTTATGTATATATTTCGTTAGATTAGGAGATACTAAGCTAACGGAGGTGGGGAGATGAAACAAGTAATTTTAAACGAGCGCTGTGGCATTTGTGAAGAGGAGAAAGAAAGAGGAATTCATTTATACAAACTATTTATCTGTTGTGAATGTGAACGAAATATGATTCACACGGAGCCAAGAGAAGAAAAATATCATTATTATCTACAAAAATTAAAAAATATGAATCAACCAACATTATATTCATAAATAGTAAGGTCTTTGCAGTTATACGTGCAGAGGCCTTTTTTGTTAGGATAGAAGAAGATGAATAAAGAGGATGGATTGTCATGAAACAAAAAGCAACACCGTTATTTGATGCACTTCAACAGTTTTCTGAAATAAACCCTATTTCCTTCCATGTGCCAGGTCATAAGAACGGTGAAATCTTCCCGGAAAATGCCCAAGCCTATTTTAGTTCAGTATTAAAAATGGATATGACTGAACTGCCAGGTCTCGATGACTTACATGCTCCACAAGGTGCAATAGCGGAGGCACAGAACCTTGCTGCCGCATATTTCGGTGCAGATGGCACTTATTTTCTTGTCGGAGGAAGTACTGCTGGCAACCTTGCAATGATTTTAGCTGTATGTTCAACTGATGAAAAAATAATAGTGCAGCGCAATAGTCATAAATCAATTTTCAACGGATTGGAACTAAGTGGGGCGAGCCCTGTTTTTATTGCACCGGAATTCGATGATTCAGAAGATCGCTATACAGCCCCAAGCACCATTACGCTAAAAGATGCACTGAAAAAGCATCCCGATGCAAAAGCGGTTGTACTAACTTATCCGGATTATTTCGGCAAAACATTTCCAATTAAAGAATCGATTGAACTTGCACATGAATATAATATACCAGTGCTTGTTGATGAGGCTCATGGTGTACATTTTTCACTTGATAAAGCATTTCCGCAGTCAGCACTTGATCTTGGAGCAGATGTAGTAGTCCATTCAGCACATAAAATGGCGCCAGCAATGACGATGGGTTCTTTTTTACATCTGGGTTCAAAGCTTGTATCTAAGGAGAAAATTACGCATTATTTACAGGTGATTCAATCGAGCAGTCCATCCTACCCGCTAATGGCATCATTGGATATCGCCCGTTCGTTTTTAGCAACAATGCATACAGAAGAGGTTAATAACATTATGGATAGTGTTGCAATAGTCCAGGAAATTCTAAATGCTCCGGATTTTTGGGATATCCTCCCGGCAAACGATCCACTAAAGTTAACACTGCATATGAAACAGGGGGTTTCCGCAAAAGATGTAGCAAGTCTATTTGAAAATCAGAAAGTATTTCCGGAACTTGTTACGCACAACCAGGTATTATTTATTCATGGTCTTGCTCCTTTTGAAAATACCGATTATCTGAAAAAAGCAGTAAAACAAATAAAGGAACAATTAAAAATTAACCCAAATCATGCTACAATAGAGGGGAACAATCTTTTTACAGAAAATATTCAGGAGCTTGCTGTTTCTTATCAAACAATGCTACAACAAGAAACCAAACAAGTTCCACTTAATAAATCTTCGGGATATGTTGCAGCAGAAGCGATTATCCCATATCCACCTGGTATCCCGCTTATTTTAAAAGGTGAGCTGGTCACAGATGAACATGTCAATGTCATTGGACATTTAATAGAACAAGGGGTTACGATTCAGCATCGTGATATAACGAACGGAATTAGCGTTTTTATATAAAGGAGCAAAATTACGTGAGCGGATATTTTATAACAGTTGAGGGTGGCGAGGGTGCAGGTAAATCATCCATTCTCCAATCTCTTGGAAACAAACTAACAGCGATGGGCTATGACGTTTTAACTACACGTGAGCCCGGTGGAATCGATATAGCCGAAAAGATACGAAAATTAATTCTCGATCCAACACATACAACGATGGACGGAAGAACTGAAGCTCTGCTTTATGCGGCCGCGCGCCGGCAACATTTAGCTGAAAAGGTATTACCAGCCTTAAATAGTGGGAGAATCGTATTATGTGACCGTTTTATTGATAGCAGTCTGGCTTATCAAGGATACGCAAGGGGTCTTGGGATGGATGAGGTCTTTATGATTAATCAATTTGCCATTCAGGATTGCATGCCTGATATGACATTATTTTTTGATATTGAACCAAAAAAAGGTTTAGAGCGAATTTCGGCGAATAAAGATAGAGAGAGGAACCGTTTGGATTTGGAAAATATTCAGTTCCATGAACAAGTCTATCAGGCATATCAAAAGCTTGTGCATAAGTTCCCTGAGCGTATCCAAGTTATAGATGCTAATCAGCCTTTTGAACAAGTTGAAGCAGATGCAATGAATCTTATAGTTTCCCGTTTAACAAATAAAGCGTAAGGGAGGTAAGAATAATGAAGTTAATTATTGCTGTTATTCAGGATAAAGACACTAACCGTCTTACTGATGCTTTGGGCGGGGAAAACTTCAAGACAACCAAACTTGCAACAACTGGTGGTTTTTTGAAAGAAGGCAATACCACTCTAATGATTGGCTGTGAGGATGAATATGTCGATGAAGCCTTAAATATAATTCGGGATAATTGCTCTCAACGTGAACAGATGGTAGCACCTATTTCACCGATGGGTGGAAATGCAGATTCGTACATTCCGAAGCCTGTCAAAGTCGAAGTTGGTGGTGCCACAGTATTTATCCTGCCAATTGAATCATTTATGCAGTTTTAAGGTTTGGCTCTTCTAGTAAAGAATGTTGCTTTTGAAAGAATAGATATAAACTGCGGAGTACTTTTTAAAAAGTTTGAGTGTATGATGCCGCTTCGGAAATACACTTCGCGCAACTAGGGTGGCTGATGAGCCTCCTTGCTCCTACGTCGCTGCGTAGTCTCATCTAGGCCTCAGCTTCTACAGGAGTCTACGTGTATTAGTAGGAATCGCTATAGAAAAAAATGTGTGACACCACTACACTAGTCCGGGTAAGTGTAGGGCGGCGACTCCCGCGGAAAGCGTCAGCCTGCAGTGGAAATCAACCGGTCTAGCACTTTTACAAATAGTTGCATTCACTGCTTTATTTTTGAATAATGAAATTGATTCAACTATGAAGATGAAAAAGCACCAATGCTTACTGAAAAAAGCCTGAAATCTAAAGTAACTCACTACGACAGAAAGGGGCTGATTCTGTGAAAATAAATCAGGAAATTCCGTCACAAATGGAAACGACAACTAAAAACCAGAAAGCAACTGCAGATGGTCGCCCATCCTTTGATGGAATGGTTCAGTCCCAAACACATAAATTAAAGCAGCAAGAAGTACAGCAATTAATGAAAAACATTACGCTTCAGGGAGACAAACTTGCTCGTTTTCGTTCATTTCGGGATTTGGTAAAGTTTAAACGGATGGTCAAGGGATTTTTACAGGAAACAGTCTATAATGGACTTGATTTACAGAAATCACATAGTTTTAGTATGGATGGGAACAACAGTAAACTGGCAATCGTCAAGGAAGTCGACGAAAAATTAATTGAACTAACCGAAGATATTATGAATCAGGAAAAAAAGACAGTAGATCTGCTTGGACTAATTGGAGAGATAAAGGGTTTACTGGTTAACTTATATACGTAAAGATTGATGTAAGGGCGGGGAATTATGAAAACGTGGTCTGAAGCAGCTGAAATCCAGCCATTAGCAAGTAAAATTATTACCAATAGCATAAAAAAAGACCGCATATCACACGCCTACCTAGTTCAAGGCGAACGAGGAACAGGGAAGGAAGCAATTGGTTTGTTACTCGCAAAAAGTCTTTTTTGCATGAATAAATCAGATGTGGAACCTTGCCAGGAATGTAATGAGTGTAAACGTATAGAGTCTGGGAATCATCCAGATTTGCACTGGATTGAACCTGAGGGACAATCGATTAAGAAAGAACAAATTGAACATCTGCAAAAAGAATTTACGTATTCAGGGGTTGAATCCAGTCAGAAAGTATATGTAGTTAAAGGTGCCGATACGTTAACCTTAAACGCGGCAAACCGCATTCTGAAGTTTTTGGAAGAACCCAGTAAAAAGACTACGGCAATTATGATGACCGAAAATAGTCAGTCGATTATTTCCACTATTCGCTCACGTTGTCAGGTGATTGATTTGCAGCCGTTGAATCCTCAGGCTTTTCAGAGGCAACTGCTCGATTCTGGAATGTCTGAGAGAAGTGCCACTTTAATGAGCGCTTTGACAAATAATTTGGATGATGCAATCGCCCTGAATGAAGATGAGTGGTTTGCGCAGTCGCGAAAACTAATGGTACAATTAATAGAAATGTTTTCTAAAAATCCAGATGAGGTTTTTTTATTTATTCATAATCACTGGATGCCACATTTTAAGGAAAGAAAACAGCAGGAACAAGGGCTTGATTTATTAATGCTAGCCTTTAAAGATATACTTTATTTTCATATCGGCAGAGAAGAAGCAATGGTAGTCTTTGCGAAGGATGACGAAAAAGTAGAGGGACTTGTGATGTTTTTTTCACAGGAAGAGTTGCTGACCATCCTAAATAAGCTTCTTGATGCTAAACGCAAATTGAAGCAGAATGTCAATCCAACACTGGTAATGGAACAACTTACCGTTCAAATACAGAGGTGATTTAATGATTGAAGTTATAGGAGTCCGTTTTAAAAAAGCGGGTAAAATATATTATTTTGATCCAGGAGATAACAACATAGAAGTAGATAGTTATGTTGTTGTGGAAACGGTTCGTGGTATTGAATTCGGAAAAGTCGTTATCACGAACAAGCAAGTCGATGAGGAGGATGTTGTTCTCCCATTAAAGAAAGTCATTCGAATAGCTGATGAAAAAGATAAACGTACTGTTGTTGAGAATCAGGAACTTGCTGATAAAGCCTTTAAAACAGGTACGGAAAAGATCATCGAGCATGATCTTGATATGAATCTAGTGGAGGTAGAATTCACGTTTGATCGTAATAAGATAATTTTCTATTTTACGGCAGACGGTCGGGTTGACTTCCGTAATTTAGTAAAAGATCTTGCTGCGCAGTTCAAAACCCGAATTGAACTTAGACAGATTGGTGTGCGTGACGAGGCAAAAATGTTAGGTGGAATTGGACCTTGTGGCAGAATGCTCTGTTGCTCCACATTTCTAGGAGACTTTGAACCAGTCTCTATCAAAATGGCTAAAGACCAAAACCTTTCATTAAACCCTGCAAAAATTTCTGGCTTATGTGGCCGTCTCATGTGCTGTTTAAAATATGAAAATGATGATTATGAAACAGCAAAGCGTGATTTACCTGATATTGGGCAGGCTATTACCACACCATATGGTACTGGTAAAGTAGTTGGTCTAAACATCCTGGAACGCATCGTTCACATAGAAATGCCTGAAGCGGAACGTGTCATTGAATATACATTAGATGAACTAATTGATGAAGGAATAATTGCGCAAGCCACAGAATAGTGGGGTGAAGAGGCGTGAAGAAACGAGAAATTTTTGATCAGGTATCTGATATGGAAAAACAGATAGGTGAGTTATACGAGCAGCTTGGGGATTTAAAAGGCAGGCTGAGTGATCTTTTGGAGGAAAATCATCGTCTTTCCATGGAGAATCATCATTTACGTAATCGTTTAGAAAGTACCGATGAAGATTTTAAGGAAGATGAGATTGTGGACCATTCTAAAGATATTCCTGGTGAGGGCTATGACAATCTGGCGAGACTGTATGAAGAAGGATTTCATATTTGTAATGTCCATTTTGGAAGTCCGCGCCAGGATGAAGACTGTTTGTTCTGTCTGTTATTTCTGAACAAAACGAAATAGGAAATAGTTTGGATAGCTGTCTCTAGCATTAGGGACAGCTTTTCTAACATAGTAAGGATGGAAGTTGAGAATGATGCCATTATATGATGATGAACGACTTGATTATTTATTAGCGAAAGAGAATATGCATATTATCCAGAGTCCTACTGTGTTTTCTTTTTCACTTGATGCTGTTCTGCTTGCACATTTTACATATGTGCCGATTAAGAAAGGGAATATATTGGATCTTTGTACAGGGAATGGAGTTATTCCACTTTTACTGTCCCGGCGAACAAACGCATCGATTATTGGTATTGAAATTCAGGAAAGAATAATTGATATGGCAGTGCGGAATGTTAAACTGAATGATTTAGGTGACCAACTTACGATGATTCAAGGTGATTTAAAAGAAATGCAAGCCGAATTAGGGCACAGTAAATTTGATGTGGTAACTTGTAATCCGCCATATTTTCCTACCCCAGAAAAAACCGAGCACAATAATAATGACTTCCTAACGATTGCCCGGCATGAAGTCTATTGTACGTTGGAAGATGTCGTTAAGGCTTGCAAGTTACATGTGCGTCCTGGCGGGAAAGTCGCCATGGTACATCGACCAGGAAGGCTAGTGGATATTATTGCGTTATTCCGTAAATACAGGCTTGAGCCAAAACGCATACAATTTGTTTACCCTAAATGGGGCAGGGATGCGAATATGCTTTTAATTGAGGCGACCCGAGATGGAAAAGCAGATTTAACTACTCTTTCACCATTATATATTTATAACGATGATAATACGTATACGAAGGAAGCAGAGGATATTATTTATGGACGCCAATGAACATACTGTTTATATTTTAAAATGTAACGATAATACACTATATACTGGTTATACAAACGATTTGGAGCATAGGGTAGTGATGCATGAACAGGGTAAAGGTGCTAAGTACACACGAGGTCGCGGCCCTTTTCAAGTTGTATTTGTGGAAAGATTTTCGACAAAAGAGGAAGCATTACAAAAGGAATATCAGGTCAAACAGCTTACACGTAAGGGGAAATTTCAACTAATTCGGGACAAGCTGAAAGAAGTGATTCAATATGAACATACAGAAAAGCTTTGACAAACAGGTTCAGGGTGCTATTTACGTTGTTCCAACTCCAATTGGAAATTTGGAGGACATTACCTTCAGGGCATTAAAAATATTGAAAAGTGCTTCTGTCATTGCTGCAGAAGATACAAGAAACACGAGAAAACTGCTCAGTCATTTTGAAATATCAACACCGCTTGTGAGCTATCACGAACATAATAAAGAAAGTCGTGAAAAACAGCTGCTTGATCGTGTAGATAATGATGAGCTGGTTGCGATTGTAAGTGACGCGGGTATGCCAGCTATTTCTGACCCAGGGTATGAATTGGTACAAGCAGCGATTGAAGCTGATCACTCAGTCATTGTTTTACCTGGAGCAAATGCAGCATTATGTGCGCTAGTTGGGTCAGGATTACCCGCTTCGGAATTTCACTTTTACGGATTTTTGCCACGAAAAAAGAAAGATAAAGTGGCTGAACTGGAGCGGATAAAGACTCTGCAAGCAACGATACTTTTTTATGAATCTCCTTATCGATTAAAGGACACTCTGAAAGTAATGCATGAACAGCTCGGTAACAGGCAAATAGTTGTAGCACGGGAGCTTACCAAAAAATTTGAAGAGTATGCACGTGGAACAGTTGAGGAACTTTTGTTGTGGACTGAAGAAAAAGAGCTTAAAGGTGAGATTTGTCTGGTTGTTGAGGGAACGAGTGAGACATCAATTACTGAAAATGAGCTTTGGTGGAGTCACCTCTCCATTACTGATCATGTAACACATTATATAGACGAAGATCACCTATCAAGTAAGGATGCAATTAAACGTGCTGCGACTGATAGGAACATGGCAAAACGAGATGTATATCAGGCTTTTCATGTTGATAATACTTAGCACAATTTCGCTTGTTGTTGGAGAATACATTTTTAAACGGAATGAAGATCCGGTTCACTGATTTGGGCGGATCCTCATTCCGTTATTTCCTTGAAAATACTCGTTTTAAGCTTGGGTACGGATCCTCGTTCCGCTATATGGCATTTCTGCGTCAAATTTAGCTGATTTTCTGTAATTAACGGAACGAGGATCCGTCTCTACGCTTCCGAGAGCACCTTTTCTGCTATTTAGCGGAACGAGGATCCACTTCGATTGTTAAAAACAGGTTTACGAACCGTTCTGCGTTTTTTCTCCACAATTTGTAGATAATTGCCACAAACTTTTACAAAACAGCATTAAAAAAGTGGTTGACGATTTGATTCGCGTCAACCACTTTTATCACCTATTATTTGGCAGATAAGAAAAGTATAACTACTTTCTTACTGCATAAGTGCAACTAAGGCAATTCGCCCAAAGGCTTGCACTCCAGAGTATAAGGGGTTCTAAGAAAGCAAAATACGCTTTCATAAGAATCCCTTTAACGAATGCTAAGTTTTCTAATCTAGTCGTGATTGGATTTCATTGATGAGTTCTTGTGCCCCTTCAGGACTTAGAACAATTTTACCATTAGCTAATGAAAAGTTTTCGTCAGAAGTATCACCAGTTATCTGACAAGTCATATTTGGCTTGTATTTTTGTAGCACAATTTTGTCGTTATCAACATAAATTTCCAAAGCGTCTTTCACATGAATATCTAGTGTACGGCGTAATTCGATTGGAATAACTACTCGTCCTAGTTCGTCAACCTTTCGTACAATTCCTGTAGATTTCAAATTCCATTCTCCCCTCTAACGGATAGAAAAACATGACAAATCACCAAATTTTAGTGATGTTTAGCTTTTCTATTACTTACTTTAATAAATTTTTTTCGGCATGTTTCGACATGTACATTAAATATATACTACCAACCATTGCCAGGAGTGTCAACAAATTTTAAGATTAAATTGTGAAAATTTGGTTAACTACATAATTAGTTAATTATTCCATTAAGTATCGTTATTTTTAAACAAGAGCGGATTAAATTGGCAATAATCGTTCGTATTAAAGGTTTAATATCACGTAAGTGGAAAACTTATGATAAAATCGCTACAATAGAATTAGTGATTGAGGAGGTAAGAAATAATGCCAAAAGAGCAAAAAACATTTTATATAACCACACCAATTTATTATCCAAGTGGCAATTTACATATCGGACATGCATATTCAACTGTGGCGGGTGATGCAATTGCCCGGTATAAGCGATTACGCGGGTATGATGTAATGTACCTTACTGGAACTGATGAGCACGGGCAAAAAATCCAGCGTAAAGCGGAAGAAAAAAATATGGAGCCACAAGCATATGTCGATGAAATTGTAAGTGGTATTCAGGACCTTTGGAAAAAATTAAAAATAACAAACGATGATTTCATTCGTACTACCGAGGAGCGTCATAAAAAAGTTGTCGCACAAATATTTGATCAGCTTTTAAAACAAGGTGATATTTATTTGGATGAATATGAAGGGTGGTATTGTACATCATGTGAATCCTTCTTTACAGAGCGCCAGTTGGATGATGGCCATTGCCCGGATTGTGGTGGCCCTGTTGAAAGAGTAAAAGAGGAATCATACTTCTTCAAGATGAGTAAGTATGTTGACCGACTTCTTGCATTTTATGAAGAGAATCCGCAATTTATTCAACCGGAGAGCCGCAAGAATGAAATGCTGAACAACTTTATTAAACCAGGATTAGAGGATTTAGCTGTATCCAGGACTACTTTTGATTGGGGTATAAAGGTCCCTGGTGATCCGAAACATGTTATTTATGTATGGATCGATGCACTTACAAACTATATCACGGCACTTGGCTACGGGACGGATGATGATGGTCTATATCAGAAATTCTGGCCTGCTGATGTTCACTTAATGAGTAAGGAAATTGTTAGATTCCATACCATCTATTGGCCAATTATGCTAATGGCGTTGGATCTGCCGTTGCCGACGAAAGTCTTTTCTCATGGATGGATTTTAATGAAAGACGGTAAAATGTCCAAGTCAAAAGGGAACGTAGTAGATCCGATTAAGCTAACGGATCGTTATGGTCTAGATGCACTGCGTTATTATTTACTACGTGAAGTTCCATTTGGATCTGATGGTGTATTTACGCCCGAAGGCTTTGTGGATCGGACAAATTATGATCTTGCGAATGATCTTGGAAACTTACTAAATCGTACGGTTGCGATGATTAATAAATATTTTGATGGTGAAATCCCTGCATACATGGCATCCGAGACAGAGATTGAACAATCACTTGAAACGTTACAAGAAGAAACCATTGCGAAAGTGGAAGACTCAATGGAAAATATGCAGTTCTCTGTTGCGTTATCCTCATTGTGGCAGCTTATAAGTCGTACGAACAAATATATTGATGAAACGGAGCCATGGAAATTAGCTAAAGATGAAACGAAAAAAGATCGTTTAGGTAATGTTATGGCCCACCTTGTTGAATCATTACGTAAAGTATCAATTATGCTTCAGCCATTCTTGACAGAAGCTCCAACAGAAATTTTCAAACAGCTAGGTGTTACAGATGATTCGCTAAAAGAGTGGGATAGTGTTCACCTGAATGGGGAAATTAAAGCGGGGACGCCTGTTAATAAAGGACAACCGATTTTTCCTCGTTTAGAAGTAGAAAAAGAAGTAGAAACAATTAAGGCTATGATGCAAAAACCCGCCCAAGAAGAAAAGAAGGCAGAAAATCAGGAACCAGAGCAAAAAGAGGAAGTTGCGTTTGATGACTTCATGAAGCTTGATATGCGTGTTGCTGAAGTTCTTAAAGCAGATTCGATAAAAAAGGCTGACAAACTATTAAAGCTGCAGCTGGATATCGGGACTGAAAAACGTCAAGTAGTATCGGGTATAGCAGAGCACTATAAACCTGAAGATCTAGTAGGAAAAAAGGTAATCTGTGTAACGAACCTGAAAGCCGTTAAACTGCGTGGAGAAATGTCAGAAGGAATGATTCTCTGTGGTGAAGATAATACAGGGAAGTTAGTTCTTGCTTCAGTTGAACAAACACTGCCAAATGGCTCAGTTGTGAAGTGATTTTAGGAAAAGGTCAGCTCAATGAGTATGGCCTTTTCTATTATTTAGCAAATAAGTATAAATACTTTCTTACTGCACAAGTGCAATAAAGGAATGACTAGTTTTTTTAGTGAAGGAGTGATTTATGTGCTATTTGATACACATGTCCATGTGAATGCAACACAGTTTTCAGAGGATCGTGATGAAACTATCCAGCGGGCATTTGATGCTGGGGTGAAATATATGGTTGTGGTCGGCTTTGACCGTGAAACAATTCCGCCAGCACTTGAAATTGCTGAACAATACGAAACAATCTATGCAGCGGTTGGCTGGCATCCGGTAGATGCAGTTGATATGACAGATGAAGATTTAGCTTGGATTGAAGAATTAGCTGCACATCCAAAAGTAGTCGCTATAGGAGAGATGGGCTTAGACTATCATTGGGATAAGTCCCCAAAAGAAGTTCAAAAGGATGTCTTTCGCAAGCAAATTCAACTAGCTAAAAAAGTAAATATGCCAATTATTATTCATAATCGAGAGGCAACAGAAGATATTATTGGGATTTTACAGGAAGAAAACGCGAAGGAAATTGGCGGAATCATGCATTGTTATAATGATTCAGTTGATTATGTACAAGCATGCCTGGATATGAATTTCCACATATCACTTGGAGGGCCGGTGACATTTAAAAATGCGGCAATGCCAAAAGAGGTAGCTGTAGAAGTACCTTCAGATCGATTACTGGTAGAAACGGATGCACCATTCCTTGCACCACATCCAAACAGAGGGAAACGTAATGAGCCCTCATATGTTAAATTGGTGGCGGAGAAAATTGCTGAACTAAGGGATGTTCCTTTCGATGAACTCAGTCGGATTACGACAGAAAACGCCTTTTCTTTATTTAATATTGAAAAAAAACATGAAAATTGATGAAATATAAATGTAATAACTCAATAAGATTATGGATATTCTTTTGAGACTAGCACTAATGTTAGTCTCTTTTTTTTGTGAAAAAATCAAGTCATGCCAGGGTATGGAGGGTGATTGTTATACAGGGGTAATTATTTGTAATTTGAATGTAAACAAACCGTAAACGGAATATCGTTGAATTTGCATACAAGTATTAATATAATCAAAGTCGCAATAGAAGGAGGCAAAAAGCATGAAAATTTTTTCAAAGCTGTTGCCGGCGTCTAAATTGAAGCTGGTTATTTCTGTTATTGGTGTATTGGCACTGGTTGTATTTTCTGGAGTTACACTGTTTGAAGCAACGAAAGCAGAAGTAGTAGTAACAGAAAATGGTGAAAAGCAAACAGTAAAGACACACGCAAATACAGTAGATGAACTACTGGCCGAATTAGGGATTAATTTTAGCAAACACGATAAACTTTCACACGATATGGATACAAAAATAGATGATGAAATGAATATTACATACAAAGAAGCAAATGAAGTAACAGTTACGATAGACGGAACAGAACAGACTTATCATACGACGGTGGACACAGTTGGAGAATTCCTAGAGGAAAATAATTTTTCACTATCGGAACATGATGAACTATCACATGGTAAGAAAGATGCTGTTAGTGAAGGACTTGAGCTTTCCATCGATAAAGCTTTTCAAATTACGATTAATGACGGCGGTAAGAATAAGAAAGTCTGGACTAACGGTGGAACAGTCGATCAAGTATTAAAAGAAAACGATATTTCCTTAGGTGAGCTAGATAAAGTTAAGTCAAAAACAGACGGTGAGGTAACCAAAAATACCTCCATTAAGGTAGTTCGAGTTGATAAAGAAACAGATGTTGTAAAGGAAAAAATTGCTTACAAAACTGAAAAACGGGAAGATAAAAACCTTGAAAAAGGCAAGAAACGAGTTATTGAAGAAGGTAAAGAAGGACTTCTAGTTAAAAAGTTTAAAGTTACCAAAGAAAATGGCAAGGAAGTTGAACGCAAGCTTATCAGTGAAGAGGTAAAGCAGGAAAGTGAAAACCGTGTTGTTGCATTAGGTACGAAAGAAGAACAAGAATTAGTCACAGTATCCAGCAGTAGTGATAATTCTAGTGGGAAAGTATATTCGATGCGGGTAACTGCATATAGTGCTGATTGTAGAGGGTGCACAGGTTATACAGCCACAGGAATTAATTTAAATGCGAACCCAAATAAAAAAGTCGTTTCAGTTGACCCAAGTGTAATACCATTAGGATCAACAGTATGGGTAGAAGGATATGGAACTGCGATTGCTGGAGATACTGGCGGTGGAATTAATGGTAACCATGTTGACATCCATTTGCCAACCAGGGCTGATGCATTAGCCTTTGGGACCAGATATAATGTTAAAGTTAAAGTTCTTGATTAATACATGATAAAATGCTCTTACCATGATAAAGTGGTAAGAGCATTATTTATTACTGAAAAGAGGATTACATTGATGATCAAAGAAGTTATTGTTGTTGAGGGTCGTGATGATACAGCTAAAATTCGTCAAGCTGTTGAGGCAGATACAATCGAGACAAATGGATCAGCTATCGATAACATAATTCTAAATCAAATACAGCATGCTAAGACTAAACGCGGCGTTATTATTTTTACCGATCCTGATTACCCAGGTGAACGAATTCGTCAAATCATTGATAATGCTGTTCCTGGCTGTAAACATGCTTTTTTAACACGCGATAATGCACGTGCAAAGCAGTCTAACAAAAGCCTTGGGATTGAACATGCATCACTCGCAGCAATCCGAAAGTCATTACAGGATGTTTATGAACTGAAAAATCTGGAAGACAGTGAGATTACCAGGGAAGATCTGATCACGTTTGGGTTAATTGGAAGTCCAAAAGCTAGTTACAGGAGGGATCGTCTTGGTGAATTACTTCAAATAGGACATACCAATGGGAAACAGCTGCTTAAGCGTCTTACCATGTTTCAAATATCAAAAGACCAATTCGAACAATCGATAAACCAGGTACTGCAGGAGGAAAATAATGCCAAATAAAAAGATTGCTACCCCTAAACGGACACAGGAAATATTGAAAAAATACGGGTTTTCCTTTAAAAAAAGCTTGGGACAAAACTTTCTAATCGATGTAAATATCCTTGAAAATATCATTAACCAAGTTGGAATTGATAAATCAACCGTGGCAATTGAAATTGGCCCAGGTATTGGAGCATTGACGGAGCAGTTGGCAATTCATGCTGATAAAGTTATCGCCTATGAAATTGATCAGCGCTTACTTCCTATTTTGGAAGATACATTAAAAGAATATGAAAATGTTCAGGTTGTACACCAGGATATATTGGATGCCAATGTTGCTGAAATGATTATAAATCACCTTAAACCAGATCAACCGGTTCATGTTGTGGCAAACTTACCGTATTATATTACAACTCCAATTTTAACGAAATTGTTACGTGATAAATTGCCTGTAACAAGTTTCACTGTAATGATCCAAAAAGAGGTTGCTGAACGAATGGCCGCTAAGCCAAACAATAAGAGCTATGGCTCATTAACGATTGCTGTTCAATATTATACAAATGCTGAAGTATTGATGAATGTCCCTAAAAGTGTTTTCATGCCGCAACCAAATGTTGATTCAAGTGTCTTAAGGCTGACAACCAGGGATGAACCCCCTGTTCAAGTAGATGATGAGGATTACTTTTTTGCACTTGTGCAGGCGTGTTTTGCACAAAGAAGGAAAACATTGCGAAATAATCTCGTGCGTTATTTTAATGATGCATACGACAAAGAAATGATTTCTGCGATACTTGAACGGATTGGCATCGATGGAACAAGGCGTGGAGAATCATTGAATATGCAGGAATTTGCAGTATTAGCTAATGCATTTTTCCGGGTTGTAGAAAATTAATTTAAACAGGTTTATAACAATAAAAATAGCGCACAGAAACGTGGCTGGGACAAAAATATTTAGTAAAAGTAAAATCCGAACTATCTTCATTCATAAGATAGTTCGGATTTTTATGTTAGCTTGTATTCGTATAAGGTTTGAAATGCGAACTAACTGCTGGAATAATCTCTATAAACTCTCGTCCCGACGTTGTCCGCAAAGGACGGTTTTAGTCGGCCTTCATTTAGTCACTCTGCTGGGTCTTCGGAACGTGCTATTCTCGCAGGGAGTCACCGTCCTCCGCTCACCCGGACTAGTGTAGCTGTCACACAACCATTTTTCCGTTTTAGTTCGCATTTTATATCAACTACGTATTAGATTCAACCATTGATAATGAAGGTTCTAAACAACCTATCCTGTTATTATTCGTCTTTAAAGGAGAGAATTTTGTTGTGTCCCAGCCTTGTTTAAATTATTTACCTTATTTAATTAAAGGCACAGAAGAGCCCTCTTTTTCATAGTCTATGGATAGGAATGCTTTCATCCGAGTGAAGGCTGTGAGGTGGCTTTATGAGCTTTTCAATAGGTGAATTAGTAACACGAATATCACATAACCATGATTTACTATTTCGTATTGCATCGTTGACAGAGGATACTGCAGTAGTGCACGGCGAAGATATTCGTTTAGTTGCGGATGCTTCATTGGACGATTTAACGCATGTGCAGAAACGGGATTTACAAAAAAGAAAACAGAAAGAAAAAGAACAGGAAGAATTCTCTTATAGGCTATTTCGTCAGGACTATCAGTTAATGAAAGAAAAACGCGACTATCAGTCAAGTAACGGATATCAAAACACATCAAGTTTTTTTCAATTGCCGGCAAAGGTGCTGCATATAGATGGGGATCAAACCTATTTAAGAAAATGTATAGATTTATATAAGCGAATGGGATTGCAGGTTCATGGCGTTTACGTAAGCGAGAAAGAGATGCCATTTGAAATTGGCCCTTTAATTGAAAAAATCCAGCCTAATATTATCGTCATAACAGGTCATGATGCCTTTTCTAAAAATAAAGGTCTCAAAAATGACCTTCGTGCTTATCGTCATTCCAAATATTTTGCAGAAACTGTTCGTGCAGCACGGCAGAAAGTGCCAAACTTGGATCAGCTTGTAATATTTGCAGGTGCGTGTCAGTCTCACTTTGAGTCACTGATTAGAGCGGGGGCAAACTTTGCAAGCTCCCCGTCACGGATAAATATTCATGCCTTGGATCCAGTCTACATTGCAGCAAAAATCGCTTACACCCCGTTTATGGAGAAGGTAAGTGTATGGGATGCATTGCGCAATACATTAACTGGCGAGAAAGGTATGGGTGGAGTGGAAACAAGAGGACTCCTCAGAACAGGGATGCCATATATTGCGGAAGAAGAATCCGAAGAGTAAAGCTGATGCAGCCGACATCAGCTTTCCTTATTGAATTTACTAAAGCTTCAACTACTAAGTTTAATGTTCTAAGATCACTAAATATACTTTCGTCAGGATGCTTTCCAGCGATAAGTAAAGTATTCTAACAAAAATTAATACATAATTTGTTAACATTTTGAAATAATAGGCAGAGAGGCTGAATTTACTTGTTGACATAGAAAAAGGGATACTGTTATAATGTTATGTTTTATTTGACGATTATACAAGCTTGTGATATTATAATATTAGTGAGGTGGAGTATAGTGGCTAAAACATTAATAGAAATTAAGCAAGGTCTTGAATGCCAAATTGGAAAGCGATTAAAACTCAAAGCCAATGGCGGTAGAAGAAAAACAATTGAACGATGCGGCATATTGGCGGAAACATATCCTTCTGTTTTCATTGTTGAACTAGACCAAGATGAGAATTCATTCGAACGTGTTTCATACAGCTATGCAGACGTGTTAACAGAAACTGTAGAATTAAACTTTAACGAAGAGAGAGCATTAATGCTAGAGCAGTAAACATAAGTTTACTGCTTATATTTTTATCAGAAGAAACCAACATGGCAGCCGAATACGTATTAGAGCTTCCGCATGCCAATTTGAAGCTTTGTGGACACTATTTGGCACAAATGCCCTCTATTAACCAGATATATGGGAAATAAGGGCTCCTGTGTCCGCTAAATCTTTAATTCAGTACAAATGCATAAATTTTTCCTGCTGCAGGCTATTGCCATAAAGGTGTGGCGATAAGCTAAGTTTTCTATTTTCAAAAAGGGGGAGCACAGAGATGGTATCGTTGGAAAAGTCATCTGTGAAAGAGATTTGGGAACTGATTGACCAGCAGCTGCAGGTAAATAAAGTCCTTTATGAAGAAACGAATGCAATTTATGAGTTTCATTTAATTAACGGCGACGATGTGAAGTACCAATTGGAGTTTAGGGACGGAAAGGCAACAGTTCATTATACGAATGAGAAAGATCCAGACTGTATTTTGAAAATGAAAATAAAACATTTTAAAAAGTTTCTGCTTGGAAATTTAAATAGTACGACAGCATTTATGACAGGGAAGCTTAAAATCGATGGTAATATAAGTCTGGCACTAAAATTAGAAAATATGCTGAAGCAGTACCAATTTGAAAGTTAAATTATTTCCTTTTTTGTATACATATAACTGGAGTATTGTGCAGATAAATACATAACCTATAAATGTCGGGAAGAAACTCTTATACGAAAGGGGATGTTCTTTCATGGCTAGACGTGGCGGGATAATGTCAGACCAACTGAAAGAAGAAATTGCCAAAGAGTTAGGCTTTTACGACACAGTAAAACAAGAAGGCTGGGGCGGTATTAAGTCAAGAGATGCCGGGAACATGGTGAAACATGCACTGGAAATGGCCGAGCAAAGTATGAATCAGAATGGCAAACCCTAAGATAGGGTTTGCCATTTTTTAAGCATAAGGCTGTGCGATAAGCTAAGTTCACTAATGACGTCGGCGGGAAACGGATACATCAGACAGAGGATAAGGAGCAACAACAAAATTACATGAAACAGTGCCTATGTCAACAGTACAGTCGCCTCCGCTTTTTTTATATGATACAATTTGGTTAGTTTTATAAAGTGGGTGACGGAGATGGTTTTATTTGAAAGAGCACCAGCCAAAATAAATTTGTCGCTTGACGTCCTCGGTAAGCGTGATGATGGATATCATGAGGTGGAAATGATAATGACATCTGTAGATTTAGCTGATCGTGTTGAACTATATTCGGTTGATGGAGATAGGATTGAGGTATCTGCTGATAATCAGTATGTTCCAAATGATGAGCGGAATCTTGCATATAAAGCAGCGCTTGCTTTCAAAAATAAATACCGGATAAATTTTGGCGTTCGAATTGAAATAGAAAAAAACATACCCGTGTCAGCCGGACTTGGTGGCGGCAGTAGTGATGCTGCTGCTGTATTGCGTGGACTTAACCGTATGTGGTCTGCAGGAGCAACTTTAGAGGAATTAGCTGAATTAGGGGAAAACATTGGGTCTGATGTGCCATTTTGTATTTATAGCACTACTGCACTCGGTACCGGCCATGGTGAGAAAATTCGTGAATTGGCTGCACCGCCACCTTGTTTTGTTATCCTGGCAAAACCTAATGTTGGAATTTCTACACGGAGTATTTTTCAAAAAGTAGATCTGGAAAAAATCTCACATCCCGATACAAACGAAGTCATCCGAGCTTTGGAAGAAAAAAGTTTCTCGAACTTATGTGCAAATATCGGTAATTCATTGGAAACTGTGACATTTTCGTTTTGTCCGGATGTGCAGCATATTAAGGAAAGAATGGTAGAAGCAGGAGCCGCTGGTGTGCTAATGAGCGGAAGTGGTCCAACTGTTGCAGGGCTTGTCGAACACCATAGTAAAGCAAAACGTATCTATAACGGGTTAAGGGGATTCTGTAATGAAGTCTTTATAGTGCAGCTACTTGATCGTCGCTGAAACTTGATTAAATACGTATAATAATGATATAGTTGATGTAAATTATTCGGTTTTAGAGGTGTATTTATGAAAAGAAGTGATCGATTAGTCTCCTTAACAAATTATTTTTTTGAAAATCCTAAGAAACATACGTCACTACCGTTTTTCTCCACTAAATATAATGCAGCCAAATCATCTATAAGTGAGGACTTGGGTATTGTTGATCGCGTTATGCAGGAAGAAGGAATAGGTCATTTGCAAACGCTCCCTGGTGCCTCTGGTGGTGTTAGATATGTCCCGAAACTTTCATCAGAAAACAGCAATCAGTTTATCCAAGATCTTTGTAATACATTGGAAGACCCCGCGAGAATTCTTCCTGGCGGCTATTTATACATGAGTGATATTCTCGGTAATCCAAACACGGTTAAGCAAATCGGACGAGTACTCGCTTCAGCATTTTCTGAGTTGGAAATTAACGTTGTGGTAACAGTTGCAACAAAAGGAATTCCACTTGCCTATGCAGTAGCATCTTTTCTTAATGTACCTGTTGTGATTGTCAGAAGGGATCCAAAAGTAACAGAGGGGTCATCTGTGAGCATCAATTATGTTTCCGGATCATCACGGAAGATTCAAACGATGGTACTCCCAAAGCGCAGTTTGCAGGACAATGCCAATGTTTGTATTATTGATGACTTTATGAAAGCTGGTGGTACCATCACGGGGATGACTAGCCTTTTAGATGAATTTAATGCAAATGTAAAGGCTATCGGTGTTCTAGCCGAAGCGGACGATGAGGAAGACGAACGTGTTGTAGATAATTATACATCGTTAGTGAAAATTACCAATGTGGATATTAAACAAAAAAATATCGAGGTTTTGCCTGGAAACCTCCAAGCCTGAAAAAAGTAAAAATCTTTCATAAATTGGAAGATTTTTATTTTTTAACCTTTTTTTGGTCTTTTTAAAATTTTTTTTAAAAATAAGCAGGAATTCTCATAGTTTTGTTGAATTATTGATAATAAGTTCAAAAGGGAAAAGGTGGTGAAACATCATGGAAGTAACTGACGTAAGATTACGCCGCGTTAATACAGAGGGAAGAATGCGAGCTATTGCATCGATTACTTTGGATCAGGAGTTTGTTGTCCATGATATCCGTGTCATCGATGGGAATAATGGATTGTTTGTAGCTATGCCATCCAAACGCACTCCTGACGGTGAATTCAGGGATATTGCGCATCCCATTAATTCCAATACTCGTGCAAAAATACAGGATGCGGTACTAGAAGAATACCGTCGCGCTGGTGAAGAAGAAGTGCGATATGAAGAAGCGGGCGCTTCCTAAAAGAATGATCAACGAGAGGTCTAATCTGCAACTAGGTTAGCCTTCTTTTTTTGCCATACTATAGAGTGGATTTTTCTAACGGGTTCAGTTATCGGGAAATACAATAAATAACACACTATTTGAATTTACGATTCGTGACCCTTGTTTTTTGTTATAACTTATTTGGGTTAAGCTCCCAAATTATAATTGTAAATAATAATCTTTTTAGTGTACAAAGATTTATGTACGACGTTGAATTACAGTGCTATATGTTGTTCCTGTTTTATAGGGCTATGTTTTGCTTGTACTTAACTGGCAGGATATTGCAACTGAGGATCCGCCAAACAATCCAAGCGGATCCTCATTCCGCTAAATAGCAGAAAAGTTGCTCTAGGAAGGGTGAGACGGATCCTCGTTCCGCTAAATGCAGAAAATCTGCAAATTTTGAGGCAGAAATGACAAATAGCGGAACGAGGATCCGAATCCAAGCTTTAAGCGAGGTTTTTCAAGCAAATAAAGTCAAGTCCTTAATATTGTGTAAAATACAAATACAGTATTTTCAACCACATTTAGGGTATATTAGTAATTTTGGAATAGGAGGGGGCCATGGCCCCCTCCTATTCCAAAATTTTCGGCCAGCTGCA
>NZ_JBQQCP010000016.1:0-34019 GCF_052246775.1 Virgibacillus sp. L01
TGACACCAATCAATCATTGTTGTCTTAGCTTTAAAAATTGAAATCAGGGTTTAAAAGTTTAACTTTTTTAACCTGTTTTCTTGACATACTGGTTGTTTTGTTCAGTTTTCAAGGAGCAAATTTCGTTGCCGCCTCTCAAAACGGCGACTTAATTAATATACCATCTCTCAATAACAAAGTCAAACATTTTTTATCTTATTTTTTAAGAGAATTCAAGATTGCTTGTTGAAAAGAAGACTTGTTTTTGGTTGCTGTTATTTAAGCAACGTTTAATAATTTACCATGATTATTACCCTAAATCAATAGAAAATACATAAAAATTACTGGGGATTTTAACCAATTCTGTCACAGCAGTTATATTTAAATGAAAAAAGAAGAACAACTCGCATAGAAAATACAGTTATGCCAAGTTGTTCAACTATATGAGCTTACTGTTTATTACGCATTTGCGGGAATAACAATACATCCCGAATTGATTGTGAATTAGTTAGCAGCATAACAAGTCGATCGATTCCAATTCCTAGCCCACCTGTTGGAGGCATACCATATTCCAATGCTTCCAGAAAGTCTTCATCCATTAAATGCGCTTCATCATTTCCTTCATCTCTTTCTTTAACTTGTGATTCAAACCTTTCCCGTTGATCAATAGGATCATTTAATTCACTAAAGGCATTTGCGTGCTCACGACCGACGATGAATAATTCAAAGCGATCTGTAAATCGTTCATCTTCCTCATTTCTTTTGGCAAGCGGAGAAATTTCTAACGGGTGGCCATAGATAAATGTCGGCTGAATTAACTCCTCTTCTACTTTTTGCTCAAAGAATTCATTTAGAACATGGCCAAATGTCATAGTATCCTGAATTTTAATGCCATGTTCTTTAGCTAGTGCCCTTGCCTCTTCATCACTCATGTTTTTCCAGAAGTCTACCCCTGTATGTTCTTTAACCGCATCAACCATATGAAGTCTTTTCCATTCAGGTTCTAGATTAACTTCATAATCACCATACATTAAAGTTGTTTTACCTAGAACGTCTTTTGTAATATGTGCGATTAAGTGCTCAGTTAAGGACATGACATCATGAAAATCTGCATATGCTTCATAAAGCTCCATCATCGTAAATTCGGGGTTGTGCCGTGTAGAAACGCCCTCGTTACGGAACACTCGTCCTACTTCATATACTTTTTCCAAGCCTCCCACGATCAACCGTTTTAAATGCAGCTCAATCGCAATACGCATGTATAATGGGATGTCCAAAGCATTATGGTGAGTTTCAAAAGGACGAGCAGAAGCGCCGCCTGGGATACCATGCATCATTGGAGTTTCCACTTCAAGAAACCCTTGTCCGTCTAAATAATGACGCATGGATCGAATAATTTTACTGCGCAATACAAATGTTTCTTTGCTATCCGGGTTTGTTATTAAATCAAGATAACGTTGACGATAACGTTGTTCAATATCTTTGAGTCCATGATATTTTTCAGGAAGCGGGCGTAAGGATTTCGTTAATAAAGTGAATTCTGATGCTTTTACTGAAATCTCACCCACTTTTGTTTTGAACATAACGCCGGTTACTCCGACAATATCACCCATGTCGGTTGATTGAAACACGTCATATGCCTCTTCACCTATCATATCTTTTCGAACATAAATTTGGATTTGTCCACTCAAATCCTGAAGATGTGCGAAACCTGCTTTCCCTTTTCCACGTTTGGTCATTACACGTCCTGCAATTGTAACGTTATCTGTCTTTTCTTCCAGTTCTTCTTTTGAAAATTGATCGTACTTCGTGATTAAGTTTTCTGCTGAATCAGTTCGTTCAAATTTTTCGCCAAAAGGGTTCACACCTTGTTCTTTATAGGCTTCTAATTTCTCCCGACGAACTTTCATATGATCATTTAATTCTTCTGACACAATTATCACTCCAATAACTCTTTTTATCGACTGAAAACCGACCTCATTATGAAACATTATATACAAGTATATAGAAAAACTACATTTCTTTCATCTATCCCGAGCTGAAATTAGTATTCGCTAAAGGAATTTAACTACTTATGCAGTAAGAAAGGATTTATATTTTCTTATCTGCCAACAAAAAATGCCAGCAAGCAACTGGCATTTCTTCATAGATGCTTTTAAACTTTACGGATCAGGAAGCTTTGCCGGCTGATTCAAGCTTCTGTATATAGATATATTAGGAAATTTTGGCTTATCGCCCAGCCTTGATAAGTAGGGCCCCTGGTGTCCGCAAACACCACCAAATTCACGGAATTCTTCCAAACAAGGTCTCTCGTCAGCTAAACCTCAAAATTACGAATACACCTCTCGAATTCAGTTACAAAATCATTTTCAAGATTGATGACAACACGATTTTGGATTGTTATATCACAAAAGGATTATTCCTCCTTTGAGAACTCGTCCGTTATAGTCAACTCTTTTTTAGTTACAGCTAATGTATCGGCTATTTGGCCCAGTAATTCCTCTGAAGGCTCTTGTTTACCTCGTTCAACGCTTCCCAGTGTAATGATTGGAAGATCTAATTTAGTAGCTAATTCTACCTGCGTATATCCTTTTAATTTACGAAACGCCTTTATTCTTCTGCCGAGTCTTTGTATGTCCATCTCGTAACATCCTTTATATCGCTTTCGGATTGTTCTTTTAGATAATCCGACACTGTCTTATCACTCAATAACAAATCAGGTGCTATCTCATGTAACGGGATAAGCACAAATGCACGTTCATGCATTCTTGGGTGTGGAATTGTTAAAACGTCTGTTTTTCTATTTTCTTGATTATAGACTAAAATGTCAAGGTCAATTGTTCTAGGACCAAAGCGAATCACCTTTTTTCTCCCTAGTTGCTGTTCAATATTTTGACAAACATTTAATAGGTCAATTGGTGACAGGGATGTCTCTACTTCGATTACCATATTTAAAAAATCAGCCTGATCCGTATAGCCAACTGGTGCTGTTTCGTATATAGATGAATGCTGCCTAATAATGACTCTATTGTCCTCTTTCAGCATTTCTAACGCTGATTTCAGATGTTCTTCCCTGGGTTCGATGTTTGTCCCTAAAGCAAGGTATGCAGTTTTCATTCTGTTCGCTCCCGGGTAATTTCCACTGCTACGGATTGATAATGACCTGGTATAGGAGGGTCGGGCTTGATAACTTTTACCGTACATGCACTAAGTAAATCAAATGCTTGAAATAGCGCATCGGAAATATCTTCAGCAACAGCTTCAATCAAATTTTTAGGCTTACCTTCCATAATTCCTTTTATAAGTTCAAATACGTCTCCATAATTGATGGAGTCATTCATATCATCGGATTTACTTGAATTTTTCAGGTCAAGCATTAGTTGTATATCTACATAAAAACGTTGCCCAAGTTTGTTTTCTTCTGGAAAAAGACCATGATAGCCATAGAAGGCCATTTGATTTATTAGAATCTTATCCAAGTGTTTCCGCCCCTCTCTTTCCAAGCATCGCATCCATCATTTTAGCAAGCTCAACATGCAGTTTTACATTGTGAACTCTGATAATCTGAGTACCTTTTGTGATGCCAAGGCATGTTGTTGCTCCTGTACCATTATCACGTTCTTCTGGTGGTACATCCAAAATGTTACCAATAAACGTCTTACGCGATGTTCCCAGCAATACCGGATATCCTAAATCAGCAAATTTCTCAAGATTGTTCATAACAAGTAAATTATCTGCTGCAGTTTTAGCAAATCCAACTCCCGGATCAAGAATAATATTTTCTTTTGTGACACCAGCTTCTAAAGCAATATCAATGCTCTCTTGTAAATCCTTTTTCATATCATCAATAATCGATGTGTATTCCTTGTTTGTTCTATTGTGCATCAAAATAATAGGGACATTATACTCTGCTGCAACTTTCGCTATTTCAGGTTCTCGTTTAGCCCCCCAGACATCGTTAATGATATCCGCACCTGCCTTAACAGCCTGTCTTGCTGTTTCTGCCTTATATGTGTCAATAGATAATGGAATACTTACCGCTTCCTTAACCTCTCGAATTATCGGCACGACACGATTAATTTCTTCATCGACTGATACCGGTTCATGGTTTGGACGTGTGGATTCACCGCCAATATCAATAATATCGGCACCTTGTTTCTCCATTGCTACAGCTTGTTCGACAGCCTGGTCAATGGATGTATAGCTCCCACCATCTGAAAAAGAATCCGGAGTTACATTCAGTATCCCCATAATGTGTGTTCGATTAGTTAAATCATATGTTTTCAAGTTCGTTATTAAATTCAAAGTACAACCTACTTTCACATGATTATTTCGGTTACTATCGTATCATAGCAGAACAAAAGCGCAAGTGTCTGTTTTTTGTTGATTTATCGTAATGAAGGGTGTGAAATTTGCGTTGCTGGGTGCTTTAGATTGGACATTGTTTGTTCCACCTGAGGACATAATCAGGCTTCAAATTTCTTACCTACTAAAAAAGAGCTAGCACCAGTTCAAGGATGCTAACCCTTTCTATTAGTAAACCCGGCTTTTCATTAAGCCCAGATAAACTTATGCAGTACTATCTTAACTGCTTAGAAATTATTCATTTTCAGTATCGTATTGATACAATGGTGTCGATAAGTAACGCTCACCGTTATCAGGGATTACCGCAAGTACTTTTTTGCCTTTGCCGAGTTGTTTAGCAACTTTCTTCGCTGCTGCAACCGCGGCCCCAGCTGAAATTCCGCCTAAAATACCTTCACGTTTTGCTACTTCTCGTGATGTAGCAAACGCCTCATCGTTCGAAATACGTACAACTTCATCATAGATCTCTGTGTTTAAAATCTTAGGTACAAAGCCAGCGCCAAGACCTTGAATTTTATGTGGTCCTGGAGATCCACCAGATAATATCGCTGAATCTTCCGGTTCAACTGCATAAATTTTTAC
Organism: Virgibacillus sp. L01; assembly: GCF_052246775.1. Taxonomy (NCBI): domain Bacteria; kingdom Bacillati; phylum Bacillota; class Bacilli; order Caryophanales; family Bacillaceae; genus Virgibacillus; species Virgibacillus sp. L01. The sequence goes on from NZ_JBQQCP010000016.1 coordinate 4,927, forward strand.
ATTATCAAAGTTTTCTTTCAATACTTTTCCGGCACCTGTTATCGTACCGCCTGTGCCAATACCGGATACAAATGCATCCAGACCATCACTCATTTGGCTTACGATTTCTTTACCAGTTGTTCGTTCGTGGACTTCTGTATTAGCTTCATTGTTAAATTGTTGAGGCATGAAATAACCATTTGCATCTTTTAATTCTTCAGCCTTTTTAATAGCACCCTTCATACCATCTGCTCCAGGTGTTAAAACTAGCTCCGCCCCGTAAGCTCTTAAAAGATTACGACGCTCTTTACTCATTGTATCAGGCATTACAAGCACTGATTTATATCCTTTTGCTGCAGCAACCATTGCTAAACCGATGCCAGTATTTCCGCTTGTTGGTTCAATGATTGTGTCGCCTTCTTTTAAGACATTTTCTTTTTCAGCTGCTTCAATCATTGATAAAGCAATACGGTCTTTAACAGAGCTTCCAGGATTCATAAATTCCAATTTTAAATATATATCTGCACTATTATCATCTACGGTGCGATTCAATTTTACAATCGGGGTTTCCCCAATTAAACCAGTTATGTTGTCAGCTACTCTCATCACAATTCCTCCTAATTCCTAGTGTTTTTGTAGGATTTAATTATAATGTACGTTTAAATTATAAAAAAGTCAACTGAAATGCAATAAACTTGGTAAAATGCCTACATCTGTTTTAGCTTATTCCCCAAATACCCAATCAATGTCTAATTTATCCCACAGCGGATCAGCAGTCAGTGTTTGATTTGATTTACCTAAAGCAAGTTCACGCTTTATGTATGGTTTGATTTCTTCGTATTTAAATGTAATAGATGGCAACTTTTGATGCAGGTAAATAATCGCTACACCTGCATCACTCTGAAACGGCTCACTGTATGTCCGTTCATCCATTTGAGATGCCGTTTCCAAATAGCCCCCAGGCAAAAACTGGCTTTTATTCACAAAAAGACCTAAGTAGCCCCCGCTTTTTTTGGTTTCTTCATCTGTTGAATACTCCTGAGCAAGCAAGTCAAATGATGCACCATTATCCAGTTCTTTTTTAACCTTTTCCGCTGTACCAAAATCCGGCACTACAATATGTGATAGCTGCAGTGAAGCCTGGAAATTGTATTGATCGCCGTATTCCTCAAAATGTGTTCGTATTTCCTCTTCCGGTATAGATGTGTCAGCTGTTAAAAGCGCACCTAGCTGATACCGATATAAAATATCCTCACGCCACTCATTTACTTTCTTTTTTGTTTCCTTTACAGACATAGGACTTTGCATTGATGTAAGCATAGCTACTTCTCTGGCAATGACTTTATCATCTATTTCAATATTATTTTTATCCGCCAGCTGTTTCACTACAGCTTGGTCAATCATTCCCTTGAGTTGTTCTTCCCCATAATTTTCCTGTAAGGATTTCATCCATTCCTTATACGAGAATTCCTCACCGTCAACAGTAGCAACAGGTTTATCCTGGTCTATTTCTGAACCGTTATTGTCGAGGGCTACTTTCTCATCATCATTCCAAAGAAGCAATGTAGCAATATTTGTGATGATCAGTACCACTATTACTGCCAGTAAAAATTTTTTCTGCATCGGTAACTCCTTTCGACTATATCTTAGTTGATTGTTTAAGTGTTTCTAACTCTTGCTCAGAAAAATGATAAACCTCATTACAGAAATGACATGTCGCCTCTGCACCTTTATCCTCATCAATCATGTTTTGAATTTCTTCACTTCCTAATCCAATAACTGCCTGCTGTAGACGATCCTTTGAACACTTGCATTGAAAAGAAAATGGATACTGTTCATGAATATTAACTTCCTGATCAACAAAAAGACGCTCCAAAATCTGTTCTGGAGAGTTTCCTTCCTTAATCAACTTCGATATTGCCGGAAATGACTGGATTTTTTCTTCAAGCCGGGTAATCATTTCCTCATCAGCTCCAGGCATAACCTGAATAATGAAACCACCAGAGGCCAATATCGTATGGTCCGGATTAACTAATACGCCTGCCCCCACTGCTGAAGGTACCTGCTCAGAGTTTGCGAAATAATAAGTGAAGTCTTCGCTAATCTCACCAGAAGTAATTGGGACTTGACCAGTGAAATTTTCCTTTAACCCTAGATCTTTTACAACACTCAAGTTTCCTTGTTTTCCAACGGCACGCGCAACATCCAGTTTACCCTGTGCATTTAGATCAAAATCAACATGAGGATTAGTGACATATCCACGGACCTCCCCATTCGCGTTACCATCAGCAACCATGACCCCCAGCGGGCCATCTCCTTCGACCTTTACCGTAATTGAATCTTCACCTTTCAGCATTGCACCCATCATTGCAGTAACGGTAATAGTGCGCCCGAGAGCTGCAGATGCAGTAGCCCATGTATCCTGCCGTCTGCGTGCTTCTTCTACCGTATTGGTTGAAGTTGCTGCATATGCACGTACCATTCCATTATAAGTTGTTGCTTTCACCAAATAATCCTTCATGTTGTGTTCAATCTCCTTTTAGTACTTTTTCTTTTGAATGTTTCGCTTATAAATTAAATACAAGCCTTTTAATGTTAAATGCTTATCAACGTGGTCGATTGTCTCAGATGCATCCGAAATTAAGGCAGCCAATCCTCCTGTAGCAATCACTTTTGGCTCTGCTGCATTCTCTTGCTTGATACGATTTACTATGCCATCAACCTGCGAAACATATCCATAAAAAACGCCTGACTGCATAGCTTCAACAGTTGAGCTTCCAACCACATTATTTGGAGCCTGAATTTCGATTTTAGGGAGCTTCGACGCCTTGCTGTATAAAGCCTCCATGGATATATGTATACCGGGAGCAATCAAACCACCCTGATATGCTTTACTATCATTGATATAACAATAGGTTGTTGCTGTACCAAAGTCGATAATCACTAATGGTGAACCATATTCTTCAATTGCGCCTACTGCATTAACAATTCGGTCTGCTCCAATTTCTTTTGGATTCGGATACGCCATATCTAAATAGGTGTGTACGGTTTCTTTGCCAATCACTAATGGCTGCAGCTCAAAATACTTTGAACACATTTTCTCCAGTGCGAACATAATTGGAGGTACAACAGATGAAACGATAACGTCGTCAATATCAGATAATGAAATATTATCATGTTCCAGTAAAGATTTTATAAGCATACCAAACTCATCTTCCGTCTTATAACGATCTGTTTTGATACGCCACTCATGGATCAATTTATCATTTTCAAATACACCTAAAACAGTATTTGTGTTACCTACATCGAGCACAAAAAGCATTTCCAACCAAACCTTCCCGCCTGCAGTTATTTTCTATCTTATTAATATACCATAATTCTCTAATGCATAAAAAAACGACGAACAATGATTAATACTTAAACAGTGACCGATTAGACTAATTCAGTATTCCTGACGGTTATTCATTCTCGTCAGTCTATTACGCGAAAAAAGTGAGGCTGGGATATAAATAATAATTTTTACTTAAAAGACAAATAGTGAAAGGATAGGCTGTTTAGAACGTCCATTTACAATGGCTTGATCTAATACATAGTTGATATAAACTGCAAACTAACTGCTGGAATAATCTCTATAAACTCTCATCCCACCGTCCGGGGTCACTACGGGCTAGGGTAGCTGTGACACAATTTTTCTATAACAATTCATACTCCAGTCAACAGCGGATGAAATACACGTAGATTCCTGTGGGAGTTGAGGCCTAGATGAGACTTCGTTGCGACGTAGGAGCAAGGAGGCTCATCAGCCGCCCAAGGAAAGCGAAGTGTATTTCCGAAGCGGCATCATATCACTCAAACTTTTTAGAAAGTACATCGCAGTCTATATCTAATAAACAACAAAAATAAATCCGAACTGATTCGAATTCTATTAAGAATTTGAATCATAGTTCGGATTTTACTTTGACTAAAACACTTTTGTCCCAGCCACTTATACCAGATAACTTATTCTTTTTTGTCTTCCGAAGAAGTATCTGTATCATTTACATCTTCTTGTTCTTCGCGTTCTTCTTCTCTTTTCTCTTCTGCTTTTTGTTTAGCTTCTTCATAGTTATCTGGTGATACATCGTCATCTTTTTTGGATTGAATATTCACTTTCAGATCACTATCTTCATCTGAATCATTTGCTTGGTTAGCATCTTTCACTTCCTCTGCCTTGGTTACTTTGTCTTCCTCTTCAGGTTCAGGAAGTACACCATCTTCAAATAGTCCCTTAATTTGTTTAGCATCCAGGGTTTCTACATCCAGAAGTGTTTTAGCAACTAGCTCAAGCTTATCTTTGTTTTCAGTTAGAATTGTCTTTGCACGATCATAGCAGTAGTTGATAAAGTTTTGCATTTCCTGGTCGATATCATGTGCGATAGCATCACTATAGTTTTGATCGTTTTGGATATCACGGCCAAGGAATACTTCACCACCGCCACTTGTGAATTGAATCGGACCAATTTTATCACTCATACCATATTCAGTAATCATTTTACGAGCAATAGCTGTTGCACGCTGAAAGTCATTTGATGCACCAGTACTTACCTCACCAAAGATAATCTCTTCTGATACACGACCACCTAAGAGGCCAGTAATCTTATCAAATAACTCCGGCTTCGTCATAAAGTAACGATCTTCTTTTGGCAGCATAACAGCGTATCCGCCAGCTTGCCCACGTGGTACAATCGTAACTTTGTGTACTAAGTCTGCATCATCTAACACCATACCGATAATTGTGTGTCCACTCTCGTGGTATGCAACAATGTTTCGCTCTTTAGGTGAAATAACTCTGCTTTTCTTGGCTGGACCGGCAATAACGCGGTCGATAGCTTCATCAACGGCTAACATGTCAATTTTAGTTTGATCATGACGTGCTGCTACCAATGCCGCTTCATTTAGTAGATTTTCCAAATCAGCACCAGAAAATCCTGGTGTGCGCATTGCGATTGTTCTAAGGTCTACAGTGTTATCCATTGGTTTATCTTGAGCGTGAACCTCTAACACTTCTTCACGGCCTTTTACATCTGGACGGTCAACCGTGATTTGACGGTCAAAACGTCCAGGGCGTAATAATGCTGGGTCAAGAATGTCTGGGCGGTTAGTTGCAGCAATCATAATAATTCCTTCATTTGCTCCAAAACCATCCATTTCAACGAGTAACTGGTTCAAGGTTTGTTCACGTTCATCGTGTCCACCACCAAGACCTGCACCACGTTGACGTCCAACTGCATCAATTTCATCAATAAATATAATACATGGTGCATTTTTCTTCGCATTTTCAAACAAGTCACGCACACGAGAAGCACCTACACCGACAAACATCTCAACGAAATCAGAACCACTAATTGAGAAGAATGGTGTTCCTGCTTCCCCTGCAACTGCACGAGCAAGTAATGTTTTACCTGTTCCTGGGGGCCCTACTAATAGTACCCCTTTAGGAATACGTGCACCGACTGCTGTAAATTTACGCGGATCCTTCAAAAAGTCAACAACTTCAACAAGCTCTTGCTTTTCTTCATCTGCACCAGCAACGTCTTTAAAGCGAACTTTCTTCTTATCTTCAGTATACATTTTCGCTTTACTCTTACCCATGTTCATGACACGGCCTCCGCCGCCACCTTGAGCCTGGCTTAGAATAAAGAAGAAAAATAATCCTAATATAAGAAATGGAATCATTGTCGTCAGAAAGGTTACCCAACCACTTGGCTGTTCCTCTTCTTTTACATTAAGTACACTTTGTTCAGTGGCTTGCTGTGTAATAGTTGAGACAATGTCCGTATTATCTGGAATTTGTGCGACAAACTGTTCCCCTTCATTCAGTTCACCGGTAATACGCATTATTCCATTTGATGGTTGCATCGTCATTTCTTCGATTTCACCACTATTTAAAGCATCTGTAAATTCTTGAACATTATATTCTTTTGCTTCATCGTTTGGTCCATTAAATACCCCTATTATACCTATTACAACTAGGAATATGAGTAAATAAAAGATTACATTACGAAATATCCGATTCATTACTTACCTCCTCCCAAGCGGGAAAAACTACAAACAATATTACCATAGGAAAAAGTGCTAATACAACTAATTCCACTTGCTATTTAATATTAATTTCAACCTGCTTGATCCTTATTCCGTATAGTGTTGCCTATGCGGAATTTATTACATTTTTGTGAAGAATATATGCCTATGTTCCTGGCAATATTTTTATGATTCTTCTCCTCCATATATTTTCGGTTTTAACACTCCAATATACGGTAAGTTACGATACTTCTCTTCATAATCCAGTCCATAGCCTACTACAAACTCATTGGGAACCTCAAATCCAATCATATCCGCCTTAATATGTGCTGTTCGACCTGAGGGCTTATCAAGCAACGTAACAATTTTGATTGATTTAGCTTTCCGATATTTGAACAAATCGACTAAATAACTTAGTGTGAGTCCGCTGTCGATAATATCCTCTATAATTAATAAATCTCGGCCTTCAACCTTTGTATTCAGGTCTTTTTCAATTTTCACCTCACCGGATGAACGCATTTTGCCACCATAACTTGATACATCCATAAAGTCCATCTCCAGGTGTGTTTCTGTGCGGCGCAGAATATCAGACATAAATGGCATAGCACCTTTTAAAACACCAATAGCTAACGGGAACTTGCCATCGTATTCTTCAGTAAGCTGTTTACCGAGTTCTGCACATTTCGCTGCAATCTCTTCTTCTGTAATCAATATTTTTTCAATATCGTTATGCATGTTGCCCCTCCTACACGTTACCTTCTTCGTATTTCAATTGAATATATGTGCCCTCTTTTGTTTGCGTCTGTTGTTGTGGTTGTCCTTTTTTTAAACCTATTAACCATAATATTTCCCCATTATCATCAGTTAACACTGGCCACATATCTCTTTTGCCCAATGGGATTTTAGCATCAATAAAAATATCTTTAACCTTTTTACTTCCTTCTAACCCTCTCCAGCTCATTCGATCGCCATTTTGACGTGTCCTTATATGTAAGGGCAATGCGACACAGTCTTTATTACATATGTATTCTGTGTCACTGTTCCAATCGGGGCAACCCGTATAATCAGCAGTAACTGTTATACCATTGGGTAGATTTACCTCACCCGGAATAATTACTGTTTTGTGATACGAGACAAGGCGGGATTTTTCAATAGAGAAGCAAAAACAGACTTGTTTATAGGTTTTCCTGAGCTTTAAATTACCCGGAAAATCAATCTGGACATTCCCACTATTACTTTCCAGCAACGCAAAAAACTGTTCTTCGTGCACATACGACAAATTTTTAGGCCATTCTTTATATAGATAGTTTAATATTAGATGAAAGGCTCGCCTTTGTAAAGAATGTGGGCTTGATTTGAATGAGTCGATCGGAAAGCATGCTTCTTTATCTGAATCGGTAAACACAACAAGGTTATTAACCAATTCGGTTGCTTTTTCTGTCAGAAATAGTTCATCCTCTTGAAGTGACTGGCTTAAGTGCTGGGTTGTTTTATGTATATTGCTGTTCTTCTCTTTTAGTAGTGGCAGCAATTCTTTTCTGAAATAATTCCTGGTATAGGTTGTTTGTTCGTTAGACGGATCTCTTCGTGGTGCAATTCCATTTTCAATACAATATTCTTCAATTTCATCTTTTGTAACGCACAAGAAAGGACGAATAATCTGGCCTGTCTCAAATGGTCGGTGCAATGGAATACCTGCTAATGACTTTGTAGTGGCTGAACGCACTAAACCCATCAGCATCGTCTCTACCTGATCATCACCATGGTGCCCCAAGGCCAGATAATCGGCACTAAACTCACTCATTTGTTTCGCAAAAAACGCATAACGCATCTCTCGGGCGGCAACTTGGGTTCCAACCTGCTTCTCCTGTTTATACGAAGGAACATCCACAGAGGTTCCAATAAATTGTACGCCCCATTTTTCACAAATATGCTTTACAAAATCAAGGTCATCGCTCGATTCATCGCCTCTTAACTGATGATCGACAGACAATACAATAAGCTTCAAATTCCATTTTTCCCGGATAGACACAAAATAATGCAGAAGTGCCATCGAATCCGGACCGCCAGAAACACCAAGCAGAACGGTTGAATTTTCTGTAAGCAATTGTTTCTCTCTAATAAATGAACTAACTTTACTAATCATTGCCTGCCCATCTCCATGTAAAAACTAATCTAACATCTCTTCCATCCTACCATAAAAATGCTCCCTGACAAAGAGCAAGACAACGTATATCAGGGTAATAGTAAGGATGAAAGGTAATAAAATAGTGCTATTAGAAAGATACCACCAGTTTCGACAAACGGAGTACCCTTGGAGACTGATTTACCCGTTCCTTTTTGTGATCTCTTGGAGGCTCTGATAGCTTGCAGTGTTTTGGTTATTTCACCCTTCATTTGTCCGCTGGTCCTGTATTTGCCAAGTAGCGCGTCTTTTAGATTACTGCGATACATACGTAACTGCTTTATATCATCCAACCTTTTAAAAAGTGTTGCTTTTGGCTGCGAACCCCTATCGAACCTTTTGGGGTAGTATATATTTAAAAATACCATAACAAAAGCAAATAAATCATAGCTTGGTTCCGCACGTCTTGAACCCAAGCCCCAATATCCACGGTCATAAAATTCAGTATATTCCTTAATCGCCCTGCCGATTTGTGTTGTACCGCCAACATCAATCCAGCGAACCTTTGTTGGAGAAGAAAGAACAATAAGATTGTCCGTTTTAAAATCACCAAACACCCACCCAGCCTGGTGAAGACGCTCTAAATCATCCAGTAATTGCAGCATAAATACACCGATCCATTCATCCCCGTTACGACTAATAAAGCTTGACATAGTTTCTCCGTGTAAGTATTCCATCACGTAAAAAGAGTACTTTGTATTTCGTGTGATTTCCCAATCATCCACATCCAATAAACAAGGCCCAAGATGGCTTCCTTGGACCTTCTTTAACGACTTTAACACATTCACTTCCATCGTCATTGATGTACTTTTATCACTTATTTTCAAAGCCACTTGCTTACCATTCAAATCACAAAGATAAACAGACCCAACTGCACCGCGGCCAAGTTTCTTTTTAACTGTATAACGATACTTATGCCATTTCCCACTAATTATTGTTCCTGGCTTTATATCAACTTCATGCTTCTTCCATGCCTGGTTCATCTTCATCCCTCAAGCTCCTTAGCAAGCCTTTCTTTCCAAACTGATACATCGCTTCACGTATAGCAGGGCCTGTTGGGGTAATCCCTCCGCTGCTTAGCTTTGGAAATACTGTTGATATTGAATCAAGCTTTGGCGACCAGTCGAATACTTTTTGAATATCTTTTCGTTTGCCCGGAAAACTGAAGATACAGAATCGGTTTCTTCCAATTCGAGCATTTAGACTTATCGAAAGGTCAATCAGGGCCTCTTTTACTGTCGGAAGTTTATCATGCATGCTTGCACTCGTATCAACTAAAACAAGAACCTCCAAATCACACGTTTCACCCATATCCTCCACAACCTCCATGATCTCTCCGCGTTTATCCGGTTCAATATCCTCAAGGTTTTGATTTGGGCCTAATATTTGCTTCAATTCCTGGTTAACAAAACCTTGCAGGGTTTGTGTCATTGCTTGCTTTGTAACCATTTGTACAGTCTGTGATAGCGATTGTTTATAAACAAGTTGACTGACGCCACCACCAGAGAGCGCAATATCTTCCACTTCCTCTAGTCCTTCTGGCTGCTCTGTCTGATCATCATCTAAAATACCAATAACATTTACCGTCATACCTTGCTGATGTGCCAATGCTGCCGTTGCAGCAGGATCCTCACCCTTATTGGAGCAACCATCCGTAATCAATAGAATCTGTTTTAATGTTCCTTTTTTCACTTAAGATACCTCCCAGCTTTTCCACTACCATCATCGCCAACATCATCTATAAATATACGTTTACTCCTTGAAATTGGGATACTGCTAATCTGGCGGATCCTCATTCCGTTATTCATTACAAATCCCTCATTTAGGGCATGTTTTAGGATCCTCATTCCGTTATTTGTCCTTTTAACCTTATATTCCGTTGATTTTTTGCTATTAGCGGAATGAGGATCCGTTTCACACCCCTTAGAAGACTAAACCTTCCGTTTAGCGGAATGAGGATTCACATTGCTGGCTCATCGCAGTACACTCTGCATCCATACTACCTTCTTAACTGCTAAAAAAGTAGCTGGGACAAAAGTATTTAAGTCAAAGTAAAATCCGAACTATGATTCAAATTCTTGAAATAGAATTAGAGTTAGTTCGGAATTTTTTGTTGCAGATTACATATAAACTGCCCCGTACTTTTTAACAAGTATGAGTGCTATAATGCCGCTCCGGAAATACACTTCGCGCACCTAGGGCGGCTGATGAGCCTCAGCTCCCACAGGAGTCTACGTGTATTTCCTTCGCTGGGTTTGCTTTTACTTTAATCTTCTTAGCCATAGGGAACACTTCAAGCTCTAATCAAGAAGCCTCTTCCAGTGGAGGGCAGAATACGTAGACTCTTACGGGAACAGCACGTTCCGAAGACCCCGGAAGAAGCAACTAAATGAAGGCCGACTAAAACCGTCCTTTGCGGACAACGTCGGCATACCCCTTTGCCGGGGCAAGGAGGGTGAGGTCGTGCCCATAGAAAGCGAAGTATTCTGCCGGAACGAATCTAAGCACTCAACCTTCATTTAAGAAAAGGGAAAGCAGCATTAAAAAGTTTTTCACTACGTCGCATTTTATATCAAATACGTAACATATCAACCATTGATAATAAACGTTCCAAACAACTTATCCTGTTATTATTCGTCTTTAAAGTAGAAATTCTTAGTTATGTCCCAGCCTCTTTCAGCAACCGTTATTGCGCTTTTTCGCTGTACGTTGGTATCGAAGCCCATTGTGGTGTGTTTTTAACGATTTTGGCAGCAACCACTGTCATGTCATCTTCAATTGATCCCGACCGTGTTCGAATAACCTCCTCAAGTAGTAAATCTGCTATTTCCTGAGGATCATCCGTTTTCATTTCACGAATTTTCCGCTTTAGCCAAACATCCGTATTTTCAATATGTTTTGGCCCATCAAATATACCGTCGCTCATCATAATTAAAATATCTTCTGATTTCAATTGCTCTCCAACGATATCAACGTCAAATTCCTGTATAATTCCCATCGGTAAATTACTTGCTTCCACCTTAATCATTTCATCCCCGCGCTTGATAAAACTTGGAGTAGAACCTATTTTTAAAAAACGAACAAATGCGTTATGCATATTAATTACAGCCAAATCTAATGTTGCAAACATTTCATCAGTCGTTCGCAGTGCGAGGATTGAGTTGATTGATTTAATTGCAACTCTTTCCGGAATTCCTGTTTGTAAAATCTGCTGAAGAAGACGTAACGTTTCTTTACTTTCTTCACTTGCACGTTGTCCATTACCCATACCATCGCTAATAGCCATTGCATATTTACCTGCACCAAGTTCGATGGTTGTATAGCTGTCTCCTGAAATAAGACCTCCACCTTTAGCCGCATTGGCAATACCAGTATCAATTACATATTCTTTGGCAGATCCAAATGCCAGATAACAATAGCCATTCGGAAATGGTGAAACCTCTTCCTGCTTAACAATAACCATTTCATTTAATATATCGGACAATACAGGGGCAATTATCTTCGCACCTTCACCATGATAATCATAAAAAGATAATGTCATTTCAATATCTATATTACCTTTATCCAATTGATAAATATCCAATTTTTCTAAATCAATACCCATATGCTTAAGTGTATGAATAATTTGCATTTCCTGTTTCTCGTGGTGCTGGCGTTCCTTGAGGATTTCGTTAGCAAAATCCTCCATAACTTCCGAAACGCCTTGTAATTGGTCAGCAACAAAACGCTTGCTTTCATGTACTTGTTTCTTCAATTTTTTATTTGCTTCAAATGATGAAATTTCCTCTTTCATCACGTCAATAACTCTTTTTGATTTCACACAATGATTCTCAAATTCGCGAATTGATTTATTACTCGGTTCTTTCCCTTCTACAAGATCATCCTTCAGATTTTCCATTAGGGAATATGTTTTATCAAACTGCTGCTCCCAGCAACGATCTTTCATAAAGCAGGTCTGGCATGTTTTCTCGGTAACCTGGCTTAAAAAGTAATCTGTCTCACGCCTATCCTGAATATCCTCTTCTTTAAATTCTTCAGATGAGGTGAAACTTTTTGAGAGCGCTTCAAATACATCAGAAAATTGCTCAACTCGTTTGGCGGTAACATTACGGACCTTTTGCAAGTATTGCTCTTGCTCGTTGGTATGTTCTTCTGTCCCTGGAATATAACGTGATAATTTTTTAAACCAGCTTGCCGGTGTCAATATAAAGAATAAAATAGCAACAGAGGTCTCAATAAGCGAAGGTACGATTGTTCCCGCATCTACATAAATTCCTACCAGAAACGTCCCTACTAAGAGGCCAATGCTGACCCCTATCTTATTCCCCTCTTTTAATAAGCCCCCTAGCAATCCTGAAAAGGCAAGCAAACTCATTTGATAGAGGTTAGCAACATTTGCCAATGACAGGATAAGTCCTGCTACTACCCCTACTGTTGACCCGATTGCCGCACCACCAACAAATGCAAGTATCAATACAAAATAGCGAGACAATATTTGCTCAACGGATGCATCATAAAATTCCCAGCCGATTGTACCTGTAAGGATTGATGCAAGCAGAATAATCATACAAACAATTTCTTCATTTTTTAATGTAGGTTTATATCTATTAGGTGATAATAATGGAATACTCTGCATAAAGATTAATACAAGGACAGTTCCCAACACCCCCTCAACAACTAAAAGCATCCATTCATAAGATGAAAGCTGCCCTGTAGCCGAGTAAATAAAAAGCCGCGGCGCTACTGTTGAGAAGAATACAAATAATGGAATGTACAATTGCTGCTTTTTGGCATGTTTAAATATTCCAGCCAAAAAGACGAAAACAATCATTGCCAACGTTATAAAAACCCCATGAACAAGAGAAAAACTTAGTGAGCCAGCCAGGACTGCAAGCATTACTTTCGCTGCCTTGTCCTTATGTATAAACCAAATGGTTGCCAAAAAAGCAACAGCAAATGGTGAGACAACCGATAATATGATAGCTCGTCCTAATAAAAAACCAACTATATAGAACAGCCAGCCTTTTTCGAATAATAAAGATGTTGCCTGCAATGACATCCACTTACGAAATCTTTGCAACAGGTTTTTGTTTACGCCGATTGCCTCGGATTCCAACCTTGGAATTGAATCCATCATAGAATACCACTCCCTCTTTCAAACATTAAATCACAATATGCATTGTTTTTTTGTCAAAATAAGAGAGCAAGTATAAAAAATCGTTCGACTGTATTCTATATGGACAAGCGGTATTCTACATAACCTTCCGTATTCTGTTTACTATTGTCTAAAGATATATATGTCGTGCGATTAATCTTTCTGCCGCTCGACTAACTAATCTACTATTTTATAATGAATCGTTTCAGCAATTGTATATCCCTATAGTGAATCCCCTCATGAAAACATATCCTCGGTAAAACCTGATTCACTGTTTGTATTCCCATGTGAGTTGCTGGAAATCCCACTTCCACTCTATCAGCATATAGCCTACGTAAGTTATCCGGCTGATTCTCTAGCAAATGTTTTTAATTAATATTTTCTAGTAAATTACGACAAACACCTCTATTTTTCCAAAATTACTCATTGACACATATGTCAGCCTGTTGTATGATATCATTTGTGATTATTTTTGGCGGCGTAGCTCAGCTGGCGAGAGCGTACGGTTCATACCCGTGAGGTCGTGGGTTCGATCCCCTCCGCCGCTATCCTTAATAAAAAAGACCTGCAGAAGTGTTAAAAACACTTAACTGCAGGTCTTTTTTTGTTAGAATCGATTCGAAGTGTTCTTTGCAAATAATCGTAAATCGGCTCAATCTATTACAAATTCGGCTCAAGTTCACAGTGAATCGGCTCAAACTGTCACAAATTTGGCTCAAGTTCACAACTTTCCCGCTCAAGTTCACAATTAATAATATCGTCGTGCACATTTTCCGCCCACTAAACCCTCAACAGCTTATCGCCTCCTAGCTTTAATATAAATAAGCCTCAGCGGCATTGCAGTAAGTATTTAGAGCCGAAAAAAACAGGAACCGCTTCTCCAAGCGATTCCTGTTCAGTTGATTTATATCATAGAGCATTGTCATAGACAGCAGTTGCTATCCTCTTTTAGCACCTCGACCTCCACGTTTGGATTCTGTGTGCTTTTTCAAAGAGGCTAAACGGTCTTCTGAATCCTTAAGAAATTTATTCATTTTAGATTCAAAATTTTCACCGCGATCCCGATTATTTTTTGGGCGAACTGGTTTATCCTTTGCTTTCTTAATGGATAAGCCAATCTTACCATCCTTTTCAACATTAATAACCTTTACCGTCACCTCATCACCAACAGTAAGGTGTTCATTAATGTCTTTAACGTAGTTGTCAGCAACCTCACTAATGTGGACTAAGCCAGTTTTCCCTTCACCAAGTTCAACAAAGGCCCCAAAATTAGTTATACCGGTTACCTTTCCCTGCAGCTTGCTGCCTACTTCGATTGACATAAAAAAAATGCTCCTCCTTAAAAGTGTAGAAAATATAGTTCTTATATATTATAGCTAAGCTTGTAAAAGTGTGTCAATAAGAGGGCTCTTCATCAGGAATTTTAAAAATTAATTCGCCTTCTTTTGATAAGAAATAGTTCGTCCGAGCTATCTCCAGTACATACTCTTCATTGTTCAACAGTTTAATTTCTTGTCGAAGATTTTCTTCCTCTTTTTTCAAAGTAGCTAATTTATCTTCCATTTGATTGTATTGTTCTTCTTTTTTCTCCTGAAGAGAAACCTGATTAAAATGGTATGTCGCCATGCTTCCAATAACAACAATCACTACAGCAGCAAATAATACCAGACGGCGAATTAGACGCTTTTTCTTTCTTCTTTGTCTTTCTATGTAGGCATCGTACTGATCAACATAGCTTGAATCTAATTTTGTTACTGTTTTTTTCTTTGTAGGCATAGGCAACTACCTCCTCTTGAACGTAATATATTTTATCCATTTTTTTAATATATTCTCCATTGTACTATAAATCCCTGCAATTTTGTGTAAATAATTTTGAATATTTTTTGGCAGCAATCGAAACAGATTCTGAAATACCCAGGATATTGGAACATACATGAACCTGAACGTGTATCGAATGATGGTTAATAAAACATTTCCAATGAACAGCAGAGATACAATAAGTAAGTGAACAACAAACTTTATTGGCTTTATAAAAAGTACTTGTACCAATTTTTCAATAAATTGATAGATCTTCAGCCCAATTCGAATAATATGCTCCAATAATTGCTTATACGCATTTGCAGTTGTCACCTGGTAGACTGAAAAACCGAGTAAACAGGCGATAAATACATAAAAACGAAGCTCTCCACTATTTACTCGGAATAACAGGTAGTATAGTAACATTGTCTGCGTTAGCCAGAAACTAATTTCCATGAAATAAGAGAGAATTTTGTTTTGCTTCCAATGGATCGAAAACCTTCGATAGGTATCGTTTATTATACCCAAATAAAAGCCACCTAAAACCATTGAGAACATGGTCAGGAATTGAACGCTTAGTGTCATTTGAATAGCTTGCTAAAGAATCCTTTAGCTTTCTCCTGCTGATGTTCATCCACATAGGAAAGCTCATATATTTTACCTTTGATTGTTACTAAACCTTCCCCAACATCCAGATTTTTCAATTGTAAATTCTGCCCTCGAACGATCAGGTATCCTAAAACTGTTTCTAATAAAAACTCTTCATTATCAAAACTATCAACTTCTTTAACACCGGTTATTTCCAGTTCTTTTCGGTTATTAATTTTCACAACATGTTCCTGCTGTACACGTGTAACACTATCTTTTTCATAGTAATTCATACATTTCGCCCTCCTTATCATTATTACTGTATGATTAGAAGGACAAGTGTAGAACTATCCTAATTAACTTTCTCTTCCTTAATTACTTTATAGAGCATCTCTGCTTCGTCTTTTTTCACTGCTTCTTTTAAGGCGTTCACTTCGAGTGTTACCAATTTTTGTCCGAACTTAATGACCAGTTCATCTCCAACAGATACAATTGATGAAGCCTTAGCCTTGTTACCATTAATGGTAATCCTCCCTTGATCAGCAACTTCTTTTGCCATTGTCCGACGTTTTATTAGTCTTGTGACCTTCAAAAATTTGTCTAAACGCAATTCTATCACTCTCTTCTTTTTGCTTGGTTCCAGTAATAATCCATTTCCTCCAGGGTTGTTTGAAAAATGTCTTTACCCTGGCGCTCCAATTGTTCCTCAATATAGGAGAATCGGGAATGAAACTTCTGGTTTGTTTGGTTTAAAGCAATTTCCGGGTTTACCTTATAATACCTTGATATGTTTGCAAGTACAAATAGTACATCGCCAAGTTCTTTTTCTATCTCTGACTTTTCCTGCCTTACAATGGCTTCATTAACCTCATCCAGCTCTTCCTGCAGCTTCTTCCATATATCCTTTATATCATCCCAATCAAATCCTGTTTTAGCTGCTTTTTTCTGGAGTTTGAATGCTTTTGCTAATGCTGGCAAACCAGCGGGAATACCATCTAGTACCGATTTACGATAGTCTCCTTTTTCTTCCTGCTTTAATGCATCCCATGTCTTGTAAACATCCTCAACAGATTCGACAGTCTTATCGGCAAAAATATGTGGATGGCGATGAATCATTTTATCCGTAATCGAACGAATAACGTCATCAACCGTAAAATAACCATCATCCTCTCCGATTTGACTATGAAGCAATACTTGCAACAGGAGGTCACCTAGCTCTTCGACAACACCTTCATCATCCTGATTATCAATTGCTTCAATTACTTCGTATACTTCCTCAATTGCATACTCCCGTAATGTTTCATGTGTTTGTTTTTTATCCCACGGACATCCATTGGGCCCACGCAATACAGCAATTACTTCCCGCAGTTTTGAAAATGTATGGTTAAGCATATGTGCAGGGGCTGGAGGGATGTAAACGGAAGTTAAATTATTTACTTCCAATGCGTAATCAAGTTCCTCCAAAGGAATTGTCGTAATTTTTTCCTGGTTACTGCCAGCTGCTTCAACTACGGTTACTTGATAATCTGCAGGCAAATCCTCAAGCAACTCCAATTTTACATTTGACGCGATAAACTGGTCATAGACCTGACAAAAAATGATATGCTGCCGATAATTCAACTGGCTGCGCTTAAACCCTGTTCCATCGACAAACTGAAATCCGTCGATCGGATCAATTCGTAATGATGTGAACAAATCATCCAGATAACTCTGTCCTCCAATGACTTCCACCGGTACTGCATCTTGTTCCAGCAACAGTTGAACGGTTTTTTCAGCAAGCATCGGGTGACCGGGGACTGCGTAAATAACGGAATTATGGTATGACGCCTCTATTAGTGAATCCACAATACGACGGTATACTTCATCAAATTGCTCCGTTGTTTGATAGATTTCATCAAATGGGGAAAATTTTATCCCTTCATCCTGTAATGACTCTATTACCGGGTGATTAATCGTTCGTGCAAAAATGGAAGTGTTTGTATTCGATAATTTTTTGTAAATCCCTAGTGGCAGCTGGTCAATATCTCCTGACCCAAGGCCGATAATTTCAATTGTATTTCCCACTAAATTTCCCTCCCTCTATGGATTCGGGTTAATATCGGTGCTAATGGGAGCATCGATATTTCTTTTTTCGTAAAAGCCCTGAACCTTACTAACAAAAGAATGTAGAGTAGCGCTCCAGTTATTACGGCAAATAATACATATAGTAGTAATCCAAACCGAGTTGAACTGCCAGGCAAAAGATAATCTATTAAAAGTATATAGAATATCATGCCTGCCGCAGCTATAGTAAACGCTCGCCAATTTATATGCTTCTCTACCTTCAGTTTTGGCAGCTTTCTTTTCAATGCAAACAACATGAGGACAGCAAGTATTGCCAGACTGAAAACCGTAGCAATTGCACTACCCATTATTCCAAACAACGGCACTAGAGCCTGATTGGTAATCCACTTTATAAAAAAGGCGATAAGTATAAAACCGGCTGTACGTTTAATATAGCCTAATCCTTGAAGAATAGATGCTGCTGTAATTGCAATCGAACTTAAAAAGATAGATATAACCAGAATCTGTAAACTTACCGTACCATTTCCATTCTGAAATAAAAGTATATTTGCTTCTGGAAAAATTATAATTAACCCAATTGTCGCACCAACAGCTAAGTAAAAACTAACGACTAGAGCACTTTCAATATATGTGTGAAATGCTTTAGGGTCATTTTTGAGCTTATTCTGTGAAATTGTCGGGATCAACGCCAGAGCAAATGAAGATCCTAAAACTGTTCCAAGCTGTATCAATGGCTGCCCTCGGTCGAATACACCTTTTGCCCTTCTTGCATCAATATCTGATAACCCATACTCCATAAGTCCAGGAACAAGCGTAAATGTATCGGCGAATTGAATAATTATTAACAGCATGTGATTTAGTGCAGCAATCATGCCGAAGATTAATAATGTACGTATGTAGTAATTCCACGGAATATCAAATTGCAGTTTTTTTGTTGGCTTCATTTTCATAAAAAAGAATAGGAGTATCAGAATTGCAGCTAATCCACCAAACAACGAAGCTATTGCCGCAGCTTGTCCGATGCTATATGTGTCACTTGAATTAGCATAAATAAATACCGCCGCCAGAATAATCAGGAGCACACGAATGAATTGTTCGCCTACTTGTGAAATAGCAGTGGGTTTCATTTGCTTCATTCCTTGAAACACACCACGCAACAATGCTGAAAAAGGAACGAGTAAGAACGTAAAAGCAGCTAATTCATATGTCCTTTCTAAGTTGGCATCGCCTACCCATACTGCAATTTCCTGTGCGTTAAAATATATAAATAAAAAAATACTTCCGCATATAGAACCAAGCAGCAGGAATACAGGAACATAAAAACGGGTGATTGAAGGTCCCATTCCTTGTGCTTTTATATCTACGGTTAATTTTGATATGGCTGAAGGAAATCCGTATAATGACAAAACCAAGGCAATACCAAGAAACGGATAAACTTGCTGATAGATATAGAAACCCATATCGCCGGTGAGGTTCTGCAGTGGAATACGATATCCGGCACTCAGCACCTTGCTAATCAAACCCGCTAAAGTGAGAAGCAAAGCACCTTTTACTAATTTATTGGTCTCATTCCCGTCCATGAAAAACGCCTTTCTATGGCAGTTAAGAAGGTATAAGTCCTTTCTTACTGTATAAGTACAACTAAGGCTTATCTTTATCAAGACTTAGTGATAAGCCAAGTTTTCTAAACCATTTTTTAACCATTATAGCATACCAGCTATCCTGCCATTCTTACTAGTACAATCGAATCTAGAGTATAAAAAGTGGCATCTGTAAAAAATATTTTTTCTCTAACAATGCCACTTTTGTTCATTCACAAACGATTGTAGGTGTAAGAGACCTACTACTAACTTCTAACAGATTGTCGTTTTTCCATGTAGTGAATCTAAACCTCGATAAATGAACGTTTCTCGCTATTTGAACAGATTTACGGTTCTCATAACCCTGATGAGTAACTGTTGAGCAAGTGTCGCATTAGCCTGGAGTGATGAAAGTTAAGTGTTCTGCCGGAACCAAAATTGGCACTCAATCATCGTTGAAACAAAGGAAAGTAGCACAAAAGAAAATTTTCACTGTGATTCGTTTATATCTATTGCAACATTAGAAAACTTGGCATTCGTTAAAGGGATTCTTATGAAAGCGTATTTTGCTTTCTTAGAACCCCTTATACTCTGGAGTGCAAGCCTTTGGGCGAATTGCCTTAGTTGCACTTATGCAGTAAGAAAGTAGTTATACTTTCTTATCTGTAAAAAAAGAACAAAAACCAGTGACTTTGCTAACTGGCTTTTGTTCTTAGCTTCTATTATTCCATTTGCTTGGCCAAAAAGCTTGAAGCCGTTTCGGTACTTTTTTGTTCGACATTACTAAGTTTTTTGCCTTCCTTTGAAAACATCATGACACAGCCAATCGGGTCACCATTTGCAATAATAGGACTTATGCAATACGAATCAAGTTCCTCATCTTTACCTTGGATGGTTTCCACTGTCGCTGGTTCTGTTTCAAATACAGGTGAGCGATCTTCCATTGTCTTTTCCAGTTGTGTACCAATACTTTTATTTAGATAATCCTTTTTTGACTCCCCAGCTATTGCTATTATTTCATCACGGTCACAAATTAGTACAGGATAGTGCAACGAGTCAAATAATGCTTCTGCGTACTCTTTTGCAAAACTCCCCAGTTCATTAATAGGTGAATACTTTTTTAAAATAACTTCGCCTTCACGATCGACAAATATTTCTAATGGGTCTCCTTCACGGATACGCAATGTGCGTCTGATTTCTTTTGGAATTACTACTCTGCCTAAATCATCAATTCGACGTACGATTCCTGTTGCTTTCATTATGATGCCTCACTTTCCTATGATGATTGTCTCTGGTGTTATGTAATTTCAATGTTTACCTCAATGTGAAAAAAACACCAGTTGTGTCTATAGTATAAAACATCTTCTAAGAACTATACATTCTGAAGGAATTTTCTAATCATCCCGATTAACTTCCGACAAATGGGTAATAAAATTTTCGACTATTTCATACCGTTGGTGTTGCGTGTCTTTTGTCCATTTGAATATCACCTTTAATTTACTTCCTTCTGTCCCGAGCTGGACTTCCCGACCAAAATTATTGGCAAGTTCGAATAATTTTGACCCATCAACCTGTTGACTGCGGCCTTCATCTACAAGCAATTCTATTTTTTTATTCTTTTCACTTATCGTTTCAACCCGTTGTTGCTTTGCAGCCCTTTTTAACGATGACACCACGAATAAATGCTCCACTTCTTGCGGGTAGTCACCAAATCGGTCAGTTAATTCCTCTCGTAAATCACCAATGTCGTCTGTTGATTCGATTGTTTGAAATTGTTTGTACATCTCAATCTTTTGTTTTTCGTCCTTGATGTAGGTGTCAGGAATATATGCATCAATATTAAGTGTTAATTCTGGTTCAAACACCTTAACGTCATCGAGTTCCTTTCCATACTTGCGTGCATCAATTGCATCTTTAAGCATTTGGGAATACATATCAAATCCAACCGAATCAATAAATCCATGTTGTTGTGAACCTAATAGGTTTCCTGCACCACGTATAGACAAATCACGCATGGCGATTTTAAATCCAGAACCAAGCTCTGTAAATTCCTTTATAGCCTGTAAACGCTTTTCAGCAATTTCAGTAAGTACTTTATCCTTCTGGTAAGTGAAATATGCATAGGCAATACGGTTTGACCTGCCTACACGCCCTCTAAGCTGATACAACTGGCTCAGGCCCATTCGATCAGCATCATTCACAATTAGTGTATTCACATTTGGAATATCAACACCAGTCTCAATAATTGTAGTACTTACCAGTACATCGTATTCGCCTTCCAGGAAGGCAAATATAATATTTTCAAGCTCTGCCTCATTCATTCGGCCATGCGCTACAGCTATTTTCGCATCATCAACAAGCATACCTAACTCACGGGCTACACTATCAATATTCTCAACACGGTTATAGAGGAAAAATACTTGTCCACCTCGGGACATTTCCCGCTCAATCGCCTCTCGAACAAAAATCGGGTTATACTCCATTACATATGTCTGGATTGGAAAACGATTTTCCGGAGGTGTTTCAATAACGGACAAATCACGAACACCAAGCATTGACATGTGAAGCGTTCTCGGAATCGGTGTTGCCGTTAATGTAAGGACATCGACATTTGTTTTAAGTTCTTTAATTTTTTCTTTATGTTTTACACCAAACCGTTGCTCTTCATCAACAACGAGTAGTCCTAATTCACGAAATTGCACATCTTTTGATAATAAACGGTGGGTTCCGATCACAATGTCTACCAACCCTTTTCGAAGTCCTTCCATTGTTTCCTTCTGTTGTTTTTTTGTTCGAAACCTGCTTAACATACCAATATTTACCGCATGGTCTAAGAACCGCTCACTAATTGTTTCAAAATGCTGTTGGGCTAATATTGTCGTTGGAACTAAAATAGCCACTTGTTTTCCATCAGCAATTGCTTTGAAAGCAGCACGTATGGCAACTTCTGTCTTTCCATAACCGACATCACCACAAAGCAGCCGATCCATAGGACGCTCTCTTTCCATATCATGTTTGATTTCTTCAATACATCGCAGCTGATCTTCCGTTTCCTGGTATGCAAATGATGCTTCAAATTCCCGCTGCATTTCTGTATCTTCACTGAATGAATAACCCTTTCGTGCTTCACGTTCTGCATATAGTTTAATTAAGTTGTCAGCAATATCCTCAACAGACGATTGTACTTTACGTTTTACTTTCGTCCATTCACTTCCACCCAATTTATATAACTTGGGCTCCTTGCCTTCTGAACCAACAAACTTCTGTACTAAGTCTATCTGATCAATCGGAACGAAGAGTTTATCATCACCTGAGTATTTAATCAGCATATAATCCTTGTGCATGTCACTAACCTCAAGTGTTTCAATGCCTATATATTTACCAATACCATGGTTAGCATGAACAACATAGTCACCAACCTTCAACTCCTGATAGTCCTTAATACGTTCCGCGTTTGAGATCTTTTGCTTCTTACGTGTCCGCTTCATTTTCTTTTTAAAAAGCTCATTTTCCGTTATTAAGACCAATTTATGCATCGGCATTTCAATACCACTGCTAATATTACCTACAGCAATTGTTGGCTTACTTACAGGGAGTACAAGCTTACTTGTGACGACTGAATCTATATCATAGTCTGAAAAAATAGAATGAATTTTTTCCGCCCGTTTTTTGTTTGGTGCTAAAACGACAACTGAAAAATCACCTTTTTCCCAGCGTTTTAATTCATTTTGGAACAAGTTCATCTGGCCATGAAACTCCTGCATAGCTCTTGATGACAAATTAATAATATTTTGAGGTTGTGTATTCGGTATATGCCGTAAGAAAACAGACATATAGAGCCGTTGCTGGGTCATTTTCTCCCATACCGTATGCCAGTCAAACGAGAATTTACTGCCTCGCACCATTTTATTCGACTCTAACAAGCTGCTGTACCACTCTGCCTCCTCTGAGTCTAAGTGTGTTGCCGTTTCCTGGATTCTGCTCATTTCATCCATAATGACCATACCATTTGAAGGTAGATAATCTAACAAACTAGCAGGATTGTTATAGAGAAACCCAATATATTTATACATTTCCTGAAAACGTTCGAGATTCTTTAACCGTTCAATATCATGTTCTATTACTTCAATCAGCGTTTCTTTCGCTTCCGGTTTTTTTAATTTTGTCAGCGAATCCGATAATGCATTTTCCACACGCTGTGCCCCTGTTACCATGTCTTCCTCACTTAACAAAAGTTCAGTAGCGGGGCCAATTGTAATTTCCTTCTTTTTATCCAATGACCGTTGGGATTCCGCATCAAAAAAGCGTATGGAGTCTATTTCTTCGTCAAATAACTCAATACGAACAGGGTTTAATTCTGTTACAGGATATATATCAATAATGCCGCCTCGTCGACTGAACTCTCCCGGCGCTGTTACCATTGCTGTCCGTTCATAACCCATATCTACCAATGATGATAGATAATTGTCGACATCAATATCCTCACCAAAGGTAAAACGTAACTGATAATCACGCCAATAACTTGCTGGTGGTAAAATACGCTTCAAAGCAGCTACTGGGGCAATTAAGATTCCTGATTTGCTTTGTGACCACTCAGTCAATGCATCTATTCGCTGGCTTCTTAATTCAGGACTTGCAACAGCAATCTCTGAAGCAATCAATTCGTTTACAGGATACAAGTGGATTTGTTTATCACCCATAAACTCTGCAAGGTCATCATACAATTGTTGCGCTTGTACAAGTTGATGTGTGATAAGTAAGACTGGTTTATGTAATGATTCATTAATAACGGACACGAGTAAACTTCTTGCGGAGCCTGACAGCCCCGCAACAAGCTGTTCCTTCATCCCGTCGGAAATTCCGTTAATTATCGATTCAACATCTTCTTTTGATCGTAAATATTCATTAATCCCTTTCATTTTTCCCCACCTGCTTAAGTGCAAAAATGCCTTGGCTAGCGCTGAGCTCCATCGCTCAGCAATAAGTGTTTCTTATACTTACGATGCTAAACGACATTCACGCTTTTGAAATAACCAAAGCTTTTTTGCGTATGTTATTGTATAAAATAATCTAACTCATGATACTGTGGATTATTGCCAAGTGATTCTTCACAGTTTTCACAAATGGTTTTAATATGGATATCACCATTATTCTGATAATGAATCATTTCCTGTTTATCTTCCGTTGACAATTTGTTCCACCCCAGCATCGATGTATCTATTACTTGCTGATCTAATTTACCAATCTCATGTCCACAATGTCTGCATTTATAGACAATAGACATACAAAAAACCTCCTCGAATAAACATGGGGTACAATAAAGTTTATCCGAAAAGCATCTTTTTATACTATATGTGATTTCTAATTATTAAATTCATTCATCACTTCAGGAAATGACTTTTCCAGCCATGCCTCACATGCATCTGCCGCCTTATGAATACCGGAGTCAACAGCTTCCTGTTTTTCTTTCGGAAATGATCCAAGAACATAGTCAACTACTTGTATTTGACCTGAAGGACGTCCTATCCCAATTCTAAGCCTTTTAAATTCTTTGGTACCTAAATGTTCAATAGTGGAACGAATTCCATTATGACCGCCATGACTTCCTTTTTGACGCAACCGGATTTTTCCTGTTGGCAGATCGAGGTCATCATAAATCACCAGAATATCGTCAACATCAATATTATAAAAATCCATTAACGGACGAATAGATCCACCCGAAAGGTTCATATATGTTTGTGGCTGCAGGAGAACAACCTTTTCATCTCCAAGAAACTCAACCGTTGATTTTCCATTAAATTTGTCCTTCTTTAGTTTCCAATTGTGCCGATCCACTAATTCATCAATTACCATAAACCCAATATTGTGGCGTGTTTTTTTAAATTTTCTTCCTGGATTTCCTAACCCAACGATACATTTCATTTTGCTACTTCCTTTATTATGGACTAGTTTATCTAACTTTTTATATTGTACTGTCTTTATGTCAGAAAATAAAGCAAAACCCCCCTATAATGAATAGGAGGGTTCACAATGCTTATAGTAATTAATTACTCTTCCTCATCGTCCTTAGCACCAACTAGTTCAGGTTCAGCATTTTCATCTGCATCCTCGTCGGTCTCATCCAGTGTATCTGGTGGTACTACCGTTGCGACAGTGGTATCTGCATCTTCCAGAAACTCGTATTTACTTGCTTTTGGTAAATCGGCAATTGCAATCGTATCACCAATTCCAAGTTCTGAAACGTCAACAGAGATTTGCTCTGGAATATCTGCTGGTTTCGCTCTTACCTGTAATTCAAATAATGGCTGCTGCAGTACGCCGCCTTCTTTAGCACCAAATGCTTCACCCTCGAGATTCAATGGTACTTCTACGTCCATTTCCTCAGCCATATTTACGATATAGAAATCAGCGTGAATTAATTCATCTTTGATTGAATCCATTTGATATTCGTGCAGCATTACATCTTCCGCTTTATCACCCTCAATTTCCAGTGATATTATTGCGTTTCTGCCCTCGTCACGAACCGTTTTCACTAAGTCGATGCTATTTACAGCAATCGCTTTAGAATCCTTATCTTTCCCGTATACAACTGATGGAACATCTCCACTTTCACGGATTTGTTTTGTTGCAGATTTTGAATGATCTTCCCGTTTTGTTGCTTTTAGTTTTACTGCCATGTTTATCACCCTCCATTATTTAAAAACTTGGAACTTGACCAAGTTTATATGGCAAAAATCTTTCCTAGTAACTAAAGCTTGCGCCATCAAGTAGCGATAAGCAAAAGTTTGCTAATCATCTCTTACTATTAAAACATAATTTTAGTAATAGACAAAATTTCTACGCATTTTTTATTCCCGTATTTTTATCATTTCAAACGTTTAATCGAATAAAATACTTACCGATTGCAATTCATGTATACGTATAATTGCTTCACCAATTAACGGGGCAACTGACAATTCGGTAATTTTTTCACTTTGTTTCTCTTCAGGGAGTGGAATTGAATTCGTAATAATCAATTCCTTTATTTTCGAGTTATCAATTCGCTCAATCGCTGGACCTGACAAAACAGGGTGCGTACAGCAGGCATAAACTTCTTTAGCACCGTTTTCAATTAATGCATTCGCTGCCAATGTAATTGTACCTGCAGTATCTATAATATCATCTATAAGAATTGCTGTCTTGCCTTCAATATTACCAACGATATTCATAACTTCTGCAACATTTGGTCGTGGACGCCGCTTATCAATTATACCGATTGGCGCTTTTAGACGATCGGCCATTTTTCGTGCACGTGTTACACCACCATGATCAGGTGAAACGATAACTAAGTCCTCAAAATTTTTCGTTTCAAAGTAATTGGATAAAATTGGCACACCTTGCAAGTGATCTATCGGCACATTAAAGAAACCTTGAATTTGTGGAGCATGTAAGTCCAGTGTTATTACACGACTAGCACCAGCTGTCTCAAGCAAATCAGCTACAAGCTTAGCAGCGATTGGTTCTCTTGACCTTGCTTTACGGTCTTGTCTAGCATAACCGTAGTATGGCATAACGATATTAATTGATCTTGCTGAAGCTCGTTTTAGTGCATCAATCATAATTAATAGCTCCATAATGTGTGTGTTAACTGGAGCACAAGTTGATTGAACAACATACACGTCACAGCCGCGAATACTTTCTTCAATATTAATTTGAATTTCACCATCACTAAAAGCAGAAACCGTACACTCACCCAATGTTGTGCCTATATGGCTCGCGATGTCCTCCGCTAATTGACGATTTGAATTCAATGAAAATACTTTCAAAGACCGATCCTTGTAGCTAGATGCCATGAGATAACCCTCCGTTAGTTTTTATTTCTGTTTTTTATCCTTGATGCATAGCCTTCTTTATTCGTTTGTCTTGCACGCGCAACAGATAACGAATCTTCAGGCACATCCTTCGTAATCGTTGACCCCGCAGCAATATAAGAACCTTTCCCTAATGTAACTGGAGCGATCAGATTCGAATTGCAGCCAATAAACGAATCATCTTCAATCGTGGTTAAATATTTATTTTTCCCATCATAGTTAACCGTAATCGTTCCACAACCGATATTTACATTACTTCCAATATCTGCGTCACCAATATAACTTAAGTGGGAAACCTTACTTTTATCTCCGATGACTGTCTTTTTCACTTCAACAAAGTTACCGATTTTAGCATCATCGCCGATTGATGCTTCTGGGCGAATATGAGCATATGGTCCAATTTGCACACGATTGCCTATTTTACTATCTTTGGCAACGCTTTGTTTAACGATACTTGCATCACCAACGGAACAATTAATAATTTCACTATGCGGACCTATTTCAGCATCGGTTTTTATAACCGATTCACCCTTTATAATTGACCCAGGATGTATCAGGACATCCTGTTCGATTATAACATCTGGGCTTATATATGTGTTAGCAGGGTCTAAAATTGTAACCCCATTTCGCATATGCTTTTCATTTATACGCCTTTTCATTATTGTTTCTGCCTGAGCTAACGCAACACGGTCATTAATGCCAAGTGTTTCTTCAGAATCTGGTGTGATTGAGGCACTAACCTTTTCTTCCTGACTTCGCAAAATCTCAATTACATCCGGCAAATAATATTCACCTTGCACATTATCATTCGAAACTTTTTGCAGGGCCTGAAATAGTGCCTTGTTATCAAAACAATATGTACCGGTATTAATTTCATTAACTAGAAGTTCTTGATCATTGGCATCTTTGTGTTCTACAATCCGTTCTACTTCGTTATTTTCATTACGAATAACCCTACCGTAACCTGTAGGGTTTAAAACTTTTGTTGTTAGAATTGTCGCCTTAGCGCCTTCTCGTTCATGATGATCGAAAAGAGACTTGTATGTTTCACTTGTAATTAGCGGTGTGTCTCCACACACTACAATTGTAGTTCCATCCTTATCTTTTAATAACTCCTCTGCCTGTATTACGGCATGTCCGGTTCCTAATTGTTCTTCCTGAATGACAAGTCTGCTTTGGTCCCCAATATGATCAGACACTTTTTCAGCACCATGCCCTACAATCGTAACCATCTCTTCCAGCTGCACAGCGTTTAATTGCCCTATCACATGCTGGAGCATTGGACGACCTAATACAGGGTGGAGTACTTTGTATAATTTTGACTTCATTCTTGTGCCCTGTCCAGCCGCAAGAATGATAGCATAACGGTTCGCCATGAAGAATCCTCCATTCTAATTATCCATTATGAATATATCTCAAAAAAGAGATGATTTCAACAGATACAAGCGTATGGAGACTAATAATTTTTGGAAGAAGGTTGCATTCTAGTAGATTGTCGTTCCTGATACAAAAATCGATATACTGCGGGGTAATACTTATAACATTAGAAATTACATAATAATTAGCATACATTTCACCCATGTTATTGAAGAACTCATTTATTAGCGGAATGAGGATCCGCTTCACCCTTACGAGAGCAGATTTTCTGCTATTTAGCGGGATGAGGATCCGTCTCGATTGTTTGGTGGATCCTCATTCCGTTATTTGCGATTAAGTCTATATAATTGTGTAAAAAGAAAGGACACCATAAGTCCTCATGTTACAATGTTTTCAACCACGAAAATAATGTAGAGGAGGAATTTATGATGTCCCAAATCAATTTTACACTAGATTTT
>NZ_JBQQCP010000017.1:0-32757 GCF_052246775.1 Virgibacillus sp. L01
TTAAGGACATGTCTGGTAGCATTAGCGGAGAGGACACACCTGTTCCCATGCCGAACACAGTAGTTAAGCTCTCCAGCGCCGATGGTAGTTGGGGCTTTGCCCCTGCAAGAGTAGGACGCCGCCAGGCTATTTTTTATATATTTTTTTATAACAGTAAATAATCACGTAGCACAATGAGTACAATACATAACGTCATATTACACTGATAAATACTAACAAATAATTCCACAGTAGCTGGCCGCATACATCTTTGAGAAGCTACTATATGCAGGCCTGCGAGGAGTGCTTGCATCACCGAATAATCATACACCACGACGAGCACAATACATAAGGTTATATTAACTTGATAAATACTTATATATTATTCCACAGTAGCTCAGCGGTAGAGCAATCGGCTGTTAACCGATCGGTCGTAGGTTCGATTCCTACCTGTGGAGCCATTTTAATGCTTCCATAGCTCAGCCGGTAGAGCACCACCATGGTAAGGTGGGGGTCAGCGGTTCAAGTCCGCTTGGAAGCTCTTACGTTAAACATCTATTTCCCAAGGGATTTAGGTGTTTTTATTTATGAAGAATATTCGATTAATGTATTATAAGTATAAGGACGGAGTGGTAAAATGTCAGCACCAAAAGAAGTAAGGAAGCAACGCAGAGAACAAATTGCTAGTGAAATTATTTCATCAAAAGAAGCTTTGGAAATTCTAGGCGTTTCACGTATGCGATTAAGCCAATATGTAAATGACGGTAGGGTAAAACCGATTAGAAGTGGTATATATTTAAAAGACGATATTGTGGCTTTTAAAGAAGCATTTAGAGAAGCGAGATCAAATAATGAATGGTTAAAAACGTTTGAATAGACGTTATGCATATTGACTTTTTTAAGGTATCTTTATCGATAAGCCAGGTTTTTTAATATATAAATGATATAAGAATAAATAGACAGGTGGTTTTAAAATGGGGAATGGGTTATCGTTGCTTATAATATTAGCTATTGTAGTAACTATAGCTGAAGTGCTTGTGGCTTACTTTTTGATCAAGAAACATAATATGAAAATTTGGCAATCTTTGTATACCTCGTTACCGGTAATTGTAATCGTTTGGGTAGTAGCTATTATGTATTCTTAACAAAAAATCAACACTCAACTAATTTTACAAGTTGAGTGTTGATTTTTCACGTTTAAGTAATTTATAAATCTGAAGCTGAACAAAGAAAACAATAAACGCTAAACCACATAAGTTCACATAATACCAAATGCCATTGCCAAGCACGTCAAGTGGTGTGGTAGCTGTAGGTGTATGGGAAAGGTAGAGGTAATTGGAATTTAATAATGGATTAATAAAGAAACCAATTATAATAGCATAAATTAATAGGTATCCATAGACTTCAAGTAGTGATTTAAACTTAATCTTTAAGGAACTGGTTGCGACAAGAAAAATACTTGTCCATGATATGGCAGTATGATGGACAAAAAACTTCCAAAAGCGATAGTGCGGATAGTCATACGGCAACTCTGGAGTAACTAATGCCAGGAAAGCAGGGATAAGACCAATAAAAAAAGTGATTTGTATAAGCTTCCTGTTGTGAGTAACTAACGCAATTGCCCCTGTTATACCTGCAATTCCGCAAAGATGCAATGGTGTGTGCTCTTGTAAGCTCCATATTCCAGTTAATGCTGTCCAGGTTTGATAGGATACTTCTGATAAAATTAACAGACTAAATAAAATCCAACGTATTGTATTGTGTAAATATGTATTAGATAAGATCTTTTTAAAAAATACTATAAATAGTATGATCCCAAAAAAATATATAAGCAGCATAACAATGTGACTTAAACCAAACGCAATAAATGGCTCGCCACCTAAACTTAACCAGTTCCCCATATAATTCCCCCAAATTGTTAAAAGTTACAGTCTATATCTCCATTATATTGGTAGCAAAAGTGTTTGAAAATAAAGAATTCCTATTTTCCCTTTACAAAGATGCTTAATCTATATATAATAAAATTCGTTGGTTTATGACAAGCCCTTTTTTGGCAGCTAAGTAATTATAAATATTTTTTACTGCATAGACAATTCTTATATGTGTAATAATTATAGTATTTTTATTACATGAAACCATTGTAAGGCCCGTTGGTCAAGTGGTTAAGACACCGCCCTTTCACGGCGGTAACACGGGTTCGAATCCCGTACGGGTCACCATTAATTCTTAGGAAAGTCAGTAACCTAATACATAGGAGGATTAGCTCAGCTGGGAGAGCACCTGCCTTACAAGCAGGGGGTCGCAGGTTCGAGCCCTGCATCCTCCACCATTAATATATGCCGGTCTAGCTCAATTGGCAGAGCAACTGACTTGTAATCAGTAGGTTGGGGGTTCAATTCCTCTGGCCGGCACCATTTTTTATGTATAATTTATAGAAATGTAGTTAAAATATGGAGGGGTAGCGAAGTGGCTAAACGCGGCGGACTGTAAATCCGCTCCCTCAGGGTTCGGGAGTTCGAATCTCTCCCCCTCCACCATAATTTACTTAATTGGGCTATAGCCAAGCGGTAAGGCATCGGGTTTTGATCCCGTGATCCTAGGTTCGAATCCTGGTAGCCCAGCCTTTTTTTATTTTATGAGGTTTTTCGGGCAACATTCCTGACATGAGCCATTAGCTCAGCTGGCAGAGCATCTGACTTTTAATCAGAGGGTCGGAGGTTCGAATCCTCCATGGCTCATCAATTTATATGAAAAAACACTAGCGTAAATACATAACACATATTATAATAGCAGATAAACAAGGTCGTTATGATTACCAACAACCTTGTTTATTTGCATTTTGTACTGTTTTTTTACATAATAGATACAGTAATTTATTCATTAATAAAAAAATGAACAATTTGACATATATAAATTATGCTAGTTAAAAGGATGAGATGGTATGAAAACTTCTAGATTCCCTGGTTTTTACAATATGACTGTTGAGGAACGCAGACAGTTGTTGACTACGATGGATACGTTCACTGATGAAGAAAAAGATTATTTGTTTTCAAACGAACCTCTTCCAACTGACACGGCGGATAAAATGATAGAAAACGTAGTCGGGACTTTTCCGCTTCCATTAGGATTAGGATTGAATTTTTTAATTAATGGGAAAGAATATGTAATACCAATGGCAATTGAAGAACCATCTGTTGTTGCCTCAGCAAGCTATATTGCAAAAACTGTCAGAAATGCTGGAGGGTTTACTACAGAGGCGACAGATCGTGTTATGATTGGTCAAATTCAAGTAGTAGGCTGTCCGGATTTTCAAGCAGCAAAAGAGGCTGTTTTAAAGGAAAAAGATGCATTGATTGCTGATGCTAATGCTGCATACCCCAGTTTAGTAGCTAGGGGTGGTGGCGCAGAAGATCTAGAAGTTAGAGTATTAAATGAAGAATCAGACTCAAAATATGGTCAAATGCTTATCCTTCACGTTTATATAAATACTTGTGACGCAATGGGAGCAAATATCATTAACACAATGGTTGAGTCACTTGCTCCGACAGTCGAGACTATCACGAAAGGGAAAGTATATTTACGGATCCTTTCTAATTATCCAGATCGTTGTCTTGCACGTGCGCGTTGTGTCATTCCACCTGAATTATTACAGACAGGCAGTTATACAGGTGAAGAAGTGCGTGATGGCGTTATTCATGCCTATGAGTTTGCCGCATCGGACCCTTACCGCGCTGTTACCCACAATAAAGGGATAATGAATGGTATTGATCCCATCGTTATTGCAACAGGTAATGACTGGCGTGCTGTTGAGGCTGGGGCCCATGCACACGCAGCGAGATTTGGGAAATATAGCTCGATGACAGAATGGTCGAAGGATGAGGACGGGAATTTAGTTGGTGAATTAGAACTCCCTATGTCTGTCGGGACTGTAGGCGGTTCGACCCATGTTCACCCAATTTCTAAACTTGCATATAAAATCTTAGATGTTGATTCGGCACAGGAGCTTGCACAAGTTATAGTTTCTGTTGGACTTGCACAAAACCTTGGTGCACTTAAAGCCTTAGCAACCGATGGTATTCAGAAAGGTCATATGGCTTTACATTCTCGTTCTGTTGCCATTGCAGCAGGAGCTACAGGGGAGATGATTGATATCATTGCTGAACGATTAGTAGATGAAAAAGAAATCCGTGTTGGAAAAGCTAAAGAAATGGTGGAAGAATATATAAAATGAGTGCAGAAAAAGCAACAACTTCAGAACAAACAGCTATAGGTATAGCTCATAGTAAATTGATCTTAATCGGGGAACATGCAGTTGTACACGGGCAACCTGCTATTGCGCTTCCTTTCCCGTTAGTAGGGGTGGAATCAGTGATTGATTATGTTCCAGGCTCGGTAAAGATTGATAGTACTTTTTACCATGGTCCGCTTGAATCTGCTCCAGAGTCGCTGGAGGGGCTTGCAAATTGTATTAAGGCAACCTTAAATTATCTTCAGTTACCATGTGAGGATCTTTTAATACGGATTAAATCATCTATACCACCCGGAAAAGGACTTGGATCAAGTGCTTCGGTAGCTATTGCGGTAGTGAGATCATTATTTGCTTATAACAATCAGGACTATTCAGAAGATGAACTCCTGAACCTAGCTAATATTTCGGAAACGTATGCGCATGGTGTTCCTAGTGGTATCGATACACTAACAATTACTTCGGATTTCCCAGTCTGGTTTGAGAAGGAACTGCCTTCTGATTTTATTGAACCTAAAGGTGATTTTCACTTTATTGTTGCCGATTCAGGCAGAATGGGTGATACACGTTTAGCTGTTGAATCAGTTGGAAACTTGTTCAAATCAGCTCCAAGAAGAATACAGGCCAAGCTTGACCGTATTGGTGAAATTACGCATCGAGCAAGACATGCGCTTGAGAGTGCGAGCAAGCATTTACTAGGACAGATGTTAAATGAAGCACAAAAAGAACTGGAAGCACTAGGCGTAAGTGATGCAGGCCTAAACAGGTTAATCTACTTTGCGCGACAGGAAGGTGCCTTAGGTGCCAAATTAACTGGAGGCGGAAATGGCGGTTGTATTATTGCCTTAGCACGTAATGAAGTACACTCTAGGCAGCTATCTGAAAAGCTGAAAAAATTCGGCGCACACACGGTATGGCCTTTTGTTCTAAGAAAGAAGCCTGAATAAGCATCAACATTAGAAAACGTGGCTTATCATCAAGCCTTAGTTGCATATATGCAGTAAGGGAGGATATTTGTATTTTCTAAACTGCGACACAGAGGGGATATACAATGAAGGCATCAGCCAAAGCACATACAAATATTGCCTTAATTAAATACTGGGGCAAACGGGATGAATCGTTAATACTCCCGATGAATAATAGCCTCTCATTGACTTTAAATGGATTTTATACAACGACTACAGTTGATTTTAGAGAATCGTTAACAGAGGACAGCTTTTATCTGAATAATCAACCGGTAAGTGGTGTGGAATATGAACGGGTCACATCTTTTTTAGACCTAATTCGGGAATATGCAGGAAAACCGAATTTATTTGCAGAAGTTCATTCTACTAATTATGTTCCGACAGCAGCTGGATTTGCATCATCTGCATCAGGGTTTGCTGCATTAGCAACAGCCGCTGCCAAATCGCTTGGACTTAAGGTAAGTGATGAAGAACTTTCTATCTTAACTAGACAAGGGTCAGGGTCAGCCTGCAGATCAATTTACGGGGGTTTTGTAGAATGGGAAAAAGGAGACAGGTCTGATGGCTCTGATTCTTATGCTATTCAAGTAGCACCTGCAAACCATTGGGATATTCGTGTCGCTGCAGTCGTTTTATCCTCTTCAGCAAAGAAGGTGCTGAGCAGGGAGGGTATGAAGCGGACAGTTGATACGTCTGCTTATTATTCCAGCTGGGTTGAAAGTATTCCAGATGATCTCAATAATATTAAAGAGGGTATAAAGAACAGGGATTTTGAGAAAGTAGGAGAAATAGCTGAGGCAAATTGTCTTAGAATGCATGCCACTACTTTGGCTGCCAACCCACCTTTTACGTATTGGCATGACACAACGCTGGCAGTAATGCAATCTGTCCAGGAACTACGTGAAAACGGGGTTTCAGCATATTTTACAATTGATGCTGGTCCAAATGTAAAAGTTCTTTACCTGCCAGAAAACGAAGAAACGATACAAAGTACGCTCCGTGAAATACCTGGGGTTGATGATGTTATTGCAAGTCGAGCAGGTCAAGGAGTATCCTATATTTAGGAGTTGAAACGTATTGCCAACTACACCATTGAGCCTTAAAGTCCCCGGGAAATTAATGATAGCAGGGGAATTTGCAGTACTTGAAGCCTATCAAAATCTAGTCGTTATGGCGGTTGATCGTTTTGTTTATGTGACATTAACACAACAGGATGAAAACCGTCTTTCTTTGCTGAACTTCGAATTAGCTAACCTCGAATGGACCTATCATGAAAAGAAGGTCAACATAAAGACAGCTGACAAGCGTGTAAAGTTTGTTGAAGATGCTATGTCAGTAGTATATACATATTTAAAAGAAATGAACGCTTCTCCAGCTAATTTTCATTTAGAAATCCGCAGTGAACTTGATGACGAATCTGGTCGTAAATACGGATTAGGTTCTAGTGCCGCTGTCGTTACATCTGTGGTTGCTGCCATTTTAAAAAAATACCTACCAAAAGAGCCATCCGCTAAATTGATTTTTAAGTTAGCGGCTATTTCGCATGTAAAAACACAGGGAAGTGGTTCAGGCGCTGACGTAGCTGCATCATCCTATGGTGGTTTTTTACAATATGCCTCATTTCAAGCAGAATGGCTACAGTACGAATACGAGCAGGCAGTTACCATTCGTGAATTAGTTGAAAAGGATTGGCAGTATTTATCTCTTAATCCTATTAAGTTACCAGCTAATGCTTACATGTGTATTGGCTGGACTGGAACCCCTGCTTTGACTGGGAAATTAATCGATAAAATTAAACGCCTTAAAACAGAGAATAATACATTATATGAGCAATTTCTTGATGACAGTAATAAGGCAGTAAGTACCTTTATCAAAGGAGTTACTGAAAAGGATGTTGCACTTATTATTGAGGGTACGAAACTGAACAGACGTGCGTTAGCTACTGTAGGAAAACACGCTAATGCAGAAATAGAAACCCCGATGTTGCAAAAGTTGTGTGATCTTGCTGAACAGCACGGTGGGGCAGGTAAACCATCTGGAGCAGGCGGCGGTGACTGCGGGATCGCATTTCTGCCATCTGAAGAACAGGCTCAGAAGCTTATGAAAGCCTGGGAAGAGGCAGGAATTAAACCGTTGGATATTCAACTTAATAAGGCTGGTGCAGCAGAAATATAAAGCAGGCTAGGAACATAATAAAAATTTCCCACTTTAAAGACAATAATAACAGGATAGATCTTTCGAACGTTCATTTTCAATGGTTGGATTTAATAAGTAGCTGATATAAAATGCGACGTAGTGAAGATATTTTTCTGTTCTAATGATTGTTTAGTGCTTAAACTCGTTCCGGCAGAATACTACGCTTTCCATGGGCAAGACCTCAGCCTCCTCCGAGGTCTTCGTAACGTGCTTTTCCCATAGGAGTCTACGTATTCCGCCTCCACTGGAAGAGGCTTCCTGATTAGAGGTGGGAGTGTTCCATATGGTTAAGAAGCAATGTCACAATAACTTCATCACGTTTTGCTGCTAATGGCTCAATTCATTCTTAGCAAATTTCTGCAGCATATCTTGAACTTCCAATTGATCTTTATCAAATAATAGTGCATCCATAATACTTCACCTCAATCTAATTTTTAAAATCGGAAAAGCTGGAGCTAATATATAACTAAAATGAATGAATGTTCATTCATCAGATGATTAAAAAAATATACTGAAATAATCTACTGATTCTCACCCTCATTATGGAATAAGTGAAAGTATACTTAATTACTTTCAAATTCATTATAACATGATTTTAAAGTTTTATTCCAACAATCATTCTTCAGTGTATATATATACATATTTTTGTCGAGTTGAGTCATTACCTGTTTTTTGGCTAAAATAATAAGGTAGAGGAGGAATTCAAATGAAGAAAAATATGTCTATAATTGGCGTGCCGATGGATCTTGGACAAAGTCGGCGCGGTGTTGATATGGGGCCAAGTGCCATCCGATATGCAGGTGTTGTTGAAACACTTGAAAATTTAAACTATGATATTAAAGATCTGGGTGATGTGCCGGTTTCCCGCCCTGATAGCAAATATGAGAAACAGGAAGATAATTTACGTAATTTACAACAGGTGGCTGATGCAAATCAGAAACTTGCAGAAATGGTCGACAAGGAAATTACCAATAACCACTTTCCATTAGTATTAGGTGGTGATCATAGTATTGCTATTGGCAGTCTAGCAGGTATAGCGAAGCACTATGAAAATTTAGGCGTAATCTGGTATGACGCGCATGGTGACTTGAATTCTGGTGATACATCGCCATCTGGTAATATTCACGGCATGCCCCTTGCTGTAAGTTTAGGTATCGGGAATGAAAAGTTAACGAACATACTTGGCTATCAGCCGAAAATCAAGCCTGAGAATATTGTAATAATAGGTGCCCGTTCACTTGATCCGGGAGAAAAGGACTTGATTAAAGAAAGTGGCATAAACGTATATTCCATGCATGAAGTGGACCGTTTGGGGATGCCAGCTGTAATGAGCCAGGCAATAGATTACTTAAAAAATCGTACAGATGGAGTTCATTTGAGTCTGGATTTAGATGGATTGGACCCAGAGGAAGCCCCTGGTGTAGGAACACCGGTTATTGGCGGGTTATCCTACCGTGAAAGCCACTTAGCAATGGAGATGCTTGCAGAGTCCAATATCCTTACTTCTGCAGAATTTGTTGAAGTAAATCCGATTTTGGATCATAAGAATAAAACGGCAACTGTTGCTGTCGGATTAATAGGATCGCTGTTTGGTGAAAAGTTGAAGTAGTCGTTTGGAAGTACAATTTGATTATTGAGTGAAATGGAGCATTGGATTGCAAAGCAATTGATGCTCTTTTTGGCAGTTAAGAAACCAACATAAGAACGAGGATCCAGACCCATGCTCGAAACGCAGTTTTTGTAACAAATAACGGAACAAGGATCTGCCGAACAATCGGTGCGGATCCTCATTCCGCTAAAAGGAGAAAATGCTGTTCTGAAAGGGGGGAACCGGATCCTCGTTCCGCTAAATGCATAAAATCAACGGTATATTAGGGTGAAAAATGCAAATAACGGAACGAGGATCCAGAACCATGCTCCAAACGCGGTTTTTGTAACAAATAACGGAACCAGGATCCGTCTTCTCAAGGTTAGTTGGACACCTGTTAAAATATCGCTATTAATGCAATGATAATGATCGCTGAGTCAGCAATAATGTGAACAAGCCATGAGTTATAAATATTACTTGAGTTTTCATTGAGCCAATTAAACACTAATCCTACTGAAAAGAGTCCAAATAGTGCTAACAGGAATAATCCGATGTTGAACCAGGTAAGAAAGATTGCTGTATGGTAGATCGCAAACAAGAATGATGAATAGATATAGGCAAATAGCCGATGTTTCTGCTGTAGATTTTTAAAAATAAACCCTCTGAAAAAAATCTCTTCTAAAAATGAATTGCCGACTATAATATAAATACTGATAAATAAAAAAGTATCACCAGTGATGTTTTTCTGTGCCAGGTTTTCACTAATTTGGGTGAAGTCAATATGCTCTTTTAAAACAAGGTATGCCCCGAAAAGAATGAGAAATGCTCCAATTCCCAAACCGGCACTTATTTTTAATCGCCTGGTGTCGATTCCTCGTGTCGCAAAGTAGGTGGTTTTGCTTTTGGCTATGTAATGAAAACTAAATAGTACGAGGAAGAAAATGAACACCTTTGCCATCGTTTTATAGAGATATTCGAAGGAGAGAACTTGCTCAATAATAAATAATATTGCGATTGATAACGAGCTTAATAAGACAATTAATTTTTTTTCGGTCATGAAAACACCTGCTACGAGTTTTTTTCTATTGTAACATTTTAACAGAAAAAAAAGACATCCATCTTTGCATGTCTTTTTACCCTTTTTCTCTCTGTTTTTGGTGTATTTAATAAATAATGAAGTTACTATTGTATTCATTAAGTAGCTTGTCTAGTTTTTTGCTGGTTTGAATTACAACTTCAGAGGTCAATCCATGGGTGTTGCTTAATGTAATTAAGGTATTACGACAATCCTCTATTTTTTCTAATAATATCGAATTGTTTTCCACAAAACCGGCCTCCAATCTAGTATAATGTATAATGTATTAAGTAATTACCCAATAAATCAGGAAAGTAAACAATTTATATATAAATTTTTGAAACCTTACATAATGTTAATTCGTATATGTAAAATACCGCATAGTAAGCGGAGGTACTTATAATGGACTTGGTAATTAAAGAGAAAATAAAGCAGGTTAAAAGAGGGGATCAGTCCGCCTACGAGGATGTTGTCTCATTTTATCAAAATAAAATTTATCAGCATGTTTACCGGATGCTTGGAAATCAGCATGAGGCTGAAGATATTGCACAGGAAGCTTTTATTAGGGCGTACATTAACATTCATTCGTTTGACGATCGGCGCAAGTTCTCGACGTGGCTATACCGAATCGCCACTAATTTAACAATTGACCGGATACGAAAGCGTAAGCCTGACTACTATCTCGATGCTGAAGTGAAGGGGGCTGAGGGCTTAGATATGTATTCGCGGCTTGCGACTGATGAACCGCTGCCTGAAGAGGAAGTGGAAGGATTGGAATTACAAAACTACATCCATCAGGAAATTTCTACACTCCCACCCAAATATAGAGGTGTGATTATTCTTAGGTATTTAGAAGAGTTTTCGCTTCAGGAGATAAGTGACATTCTGGATATTCCACTGGGAACTGTAAAGACGCGAATCCATCGGGGCCGTGAAGCACTAAGGAAAAAGCTTCGCCATGTGTAAAGGAGTGTGATCAACTTGAACTGTAATAAGGACACTATAGAGCTAATGCATAAGTACTTGGACGGTGATTTAACCAAACAGGAAGAAACGAAATTGCGCGGTCATTTAGAAGGTTGTGAGGACTGCCAAAAGCACTTCCATGAGTTGAAGCGCACCATTACACTTGTCCAAAGTACAGAAAATATTTCTGCACCAGCAGATTTCACCGCCAAAGTTATGGAAAAATTACCTACAGAAAAGAAGCGTGTGAGGTATAAGCGTTGGTTTAAAGCACATCCAATTGTTACATCGGCAGCAATCTTTTTCATATTTATGTTTAGCGGTATTTTTTCAGCATGGAATCAGCAAAGTGAACTGGTTGTCTCCAAGCAGGAAAACCTGGTAATTCAAGGTGATACTGTTATTGTTCCAGAAGGGGTTACCGTATCTGGGGACTTATTAGTCAAAAACGGTATTCTTAAAATAGATGGAACGGTCGATGGCAATGTAACCCTAATAAATAGTGAACTTATGGATGACTCGATTGAAGGGTCAGGACTTATGGCATCGGCTGGAGAAGTAAATGGAGAACTGAAAGAGGTAGATCGAATATTTGAATGGATCTGGTTTCACTTGAAGGATACGGTTGAAAGTATTTTCTCTTTGGGACTAGTCTCGAATATGCATTAGAAAAAAGACGAAGAAACCTGGTGTTAAATCCAGGTTTTTTTGTGCTCGGAATATAACGTGATACAATGGAAAATATGATATAATGGATATACTATTATTACGTATAGATAGGAAGGAACCATATGTGCGGAAGGAAGTGTGAACATGCTTGATGGGGGATTTGATTTTTTAACCCTATTAAAAATCGTCATAGATATTGCTCTCGTCTGGTATGTTTTATATAAATTAATCATGTTAATTCGAGGTACGAAGGCAATTCAGCTCTTAAAAGGAATTATTGTCGTATTGGCCGTATGGCTGTTAAGTATCGCATTTGATCTACATACGATTCAATATATAACAAACCAGG
Organism: Virgibacillus sp. L01; assembly: GCF_052246775.1. Taxonomy (NCBI): domain Bacteria; kingdom Bacillati; phylum Bacillota; class Bacilli; order Caryophanales; family Bacillaceae; genus Virgibacillus; species Virgibacillus sp. L01. Next base: position 12,034 of record NZ_JBQQCP010000017.1, read on the forward strand.
CTATTGACTGGGGTTTTGTTGTCATAATTATATTATTCCAGCCAGAGCTTAGAAGGGCTTTGGAACAGCTTGGCCGTGGGAATATGTTTTCCAGAGGGTCTAAATCAGAGGAAGAGATTCTGGAACAGAAAATTGAAGCAATCGTACAATCGAGTACTTATATGGCCAAGCGTCGTATTGGTGCCCTGATTTCAGTTGAGCGTGAGACTGGTATTGGTGACTACGCAGAAACTGGTATTCCAATAAACGGCAGGCTTACACATCAACTGCTAACGAATATTTTCACACCTAATACACCATTGCATGATGGAGCGGTAATTATTAAGGATGAGGAAATTATGGCTGCAGCCTGTTATTTGCCGCTATCTGAAAGTCCGTTTATATCTAAAGAATTGGGTACGAGACACCGGGCTGCAATGGGTATAAGTGAGGTAACAGATGCAATTACAATCGTTGTATCGGAAGAAACCGGAAATATTTCATGTACGAAAAACGGCGAATTAAAGCGGGAACTGGACCGCGAGGATTTACGTAAATATCTTCGTGATAATCTACCATTATCATTAAGAGCCCCTGAATCTAAGTCACGAAATCAGAGGGGGAAAGAAAATGGATAATTGGTTTAAAAGTCGGTGGTTTGTCCGTGGCATTTCATTATTCTTTGCTATAGTTCTGTATGTCTTTGTGCAAGTGGAAATGGATCAATACCAAAATGATTCGCGAATTCCGGATAACAATGAGGGAATTCAGTCGGTTGAGAATGTCCCAATAAATATACGGATTGATGAAGATAATTATGTTGTAAGTGGCGTACCAGAATTTTCTACTGTTTCGTTGGAGGGTCCAACAGGTACAATGACTGCAACAGCACGACAACAGAACTTTGACGTATATGTCGACCTGCAAGATCTTGAGGAAGGAACACATACAGTTGAGCTGCAGCATAGTGGCGTGCCAGAGGAGCTTACGGTATATATTGAGCCGAAAACAATTGAGGTTACAATTGAGGAGCGAGCATCGGAAGAGTTTGATGTAGCGGTTGATTTTATTAACAGTAAACAACTTCCTCAAGGCTATGAAGTAGGTTCATCGGAGGTAAGCCCGCAAAAAGTAACGATCACGAGTTCAAGAGAAGTAATTAACAAAATAGCCATTGTAAAAGTATTTGTAGATGTAGCTGGCCTGAAGGAAAATATAGACAATCGGGAAGTGCCGGTTAATGTATATGATGCCAGTGGAAATGAACTAAATGTTAAAGTGGAGCCTGAGAGTGTTGCCGTTTCAGCTGAAATTAAAAATCCGAGTAAAACCGTTCCGGTAACCTTATCGACAACCGGAGATCTACCTGAAGGGTATTCATTGTCCTCTATATCTGCTAATGTAGATGAAGCAGAAATATTCGCAACAAGTGATGTCTTAGAAGGCATAGAAGAAGTTTCCACAGAGGAAATTGATATGTCAGAGATAACCGAATCCGGCACGATAAATGTCGGACTAGCATTACCGGATGGTGCCAATGCTCCAGAATTGGAGCAAGTCGAAGTAACAATTGAACTCGAGCAGACGAGAACTGTTGAGGATGTTTCGATAGATGTTGAAAATCTGGAGGAAGGACAAGAAGTTTCGTTTGTTGAACCTGCAGAGCCGGCTATGAATATAACTGTTGTAGGTAACCAGAATGTTGTTAGTGAACTTACAGCAGAGGATTTTCAGGTAACAGTTGATGCGGGCGGACTAGAGAGTGGGGAGCATCAGCTTCCGGTAACAATTGAAGGCCCTGAGAATAGTGAAGTAAATGGTCAGTTTGATCAGGTAACAATAGAAATTACATGATGATTATAGGGATAGTGCTTTATCGAAATGGATTAGGGAGTAATTAAGTACCCTGAATCCACAGTGCTCTCAAATTGGTTAAATGGATGTAAAGGAGAGATCCAACATGGGAAATTATTTTGGAACAGATGGTGTCAGAGGAGTAGCAAACACTGAATTAACACCAGAGCTCGCGTTTAAATTAGGCCGTTTTGGCGGTTATGCATTAACAAGAGATGTGCAGAAGCCGAAAATATTAATAGGACGCGATACACGTATTTCCGGACACATGCTAGAGGGTGCCCTTGTAGCAGGGTTGCTTTCTATTGGCGCAGAGGTTATGCGCTTAGGGGTTATTTCTACCCCGGGTGTTGCTTATTTGACAAAAGCAACAAGTGCCGAGGCGGGGATTATGATTTCCGCCTCACACAATCCAGTCGAGGATAATGGTATTAAATTTTTCAGACCTGATGGCTTTAAGTTAACCGATGACCAGGAGAACGAGATCGAACAATTGATGGAGGGGGAAGATAATCTTCCTCGCCCAGTTGGTGCCGATGTTGGGCTAGTTAACGATTACTTTGAAGGTGGGCAAAAATATCTTTCCTTCTTAAAAGGAACAATCGATAATGACTTTGATGATATGCAAATAGCAATTGACTGTGCACATGGATCAACATCCAGTTTAGCTACACATCTATTTGCAGATCTTGAAGCAGATATATTCTCTATTGGTTCTTCTCCAGACGGTTTGAATATCAATGATGGTGTTGGATCAACTCATCCAGAAACATTACAGGCATTTGTTACTGAAAAGGGTGCCGATGTTGGGCTTGCCTTTGACGGTGATGGTGATCGCTTAATTGCAGTGGATGAAAAAGGGAATATTGTTGATGGTGATCAGATCATGTACATTTGCGGTAAGTTTATGAATGAAAAAGGTGTGCTGCGCCATGACACAGTTGTATCTACTGTAATGAGTAATATCGGCTTTTATAAAGCATTAGAAGAAAATGGCATGCGCAGTGATAAAACATCAGTCGGTGACCGTTATGTAATGGAGGAAATGATTAGAGGTGGATATAACCTCGGTGGTGAACAGTCTGGACATATCATCTTCCTTGATTATAATACGACAGGCGACGGCATGTTATCCGCCATCCAACTAATAAATGTTATGAAAGAAACCGGAAAGAAATTATCAGAGCTTGCAGATGAAATGGAAATTTACCCTCAAGTACTGAAAAATGTACGAGTGATTGATAAGAAGAGTGCGCTAACAAATCCTAGAATCAATGAAGCAATCGAAGCGGTTGAAAAAGAAATGGACGGAGAAGGACGTGTTCTTGTACGTCCATCTGGAACAGAACCGCTAGTACGTGTAATGGTGGAAGCACCAACGAAGGAAGCATGTGAAAAATACGCTGATCAGGTAGTCACAGTAATTAATGACTTGCTTGGGATGAAATAATAGAATGTGATGGGCCATCAACTTGTATGCTAAGTTGATGGTCATTTCTTATTAGGTATAAAAGGATTTTGGTTAAAACAGAGATGCTTTTTAAAAGAATTTTTGTTAAAGTTGTATAAGGTTGATAAAAAATACTATGGAGGATTTAATTGATGGAAATAAAACAAAAAGGGATTTATTTAATAGGTAGTGCCCTTGTTACAATAGGGTTGCTTGCTGGTTGTGGAAGTAGTGAGGAATCTGCTCCAGAAAAGGACAAGCCAGTAGAGGAACCAAAACAGCAACAAAAGGAAGAAACGGAACAACAAAAAGATAAACCCATTGCTTCAGAAGAATCAAAAAATGATAATGTAATTAAAATATCTGCGTTTGAGATGGGTTATACGCCACCTTCAGTTACTTTGGAAGAAGGTAAAGAATATACATTAGTATTGAAAAATAACGGAAAAATCTTTCATGATTTAACTGCAAAAAAACTTGATGTAAATATCACTCATATGGGAAAGATGCCTGACCATCCTGAAAAAATGTCTTTTTCAGATGAAATTGATAAAATTTTGGGTTTAAATAAGGTTCATGCTAGTGGTAGTCACGATGATGGTCATGGTGAGGAGGAAAAGAATTACATTCATATGAACGCCAGATCTGGTCAAACAGTTAAAATTAAGTTTATTCCTCAAGAAACAGGAGAATTCAAGTTCTTTTGTAGTGTTCCAGGACATGAAGAAGCTGGAATGCACGGAGGAATCGAAATTGAATAATAAATAACAACAACCTCCAATAATATGGAGGTTGTTGCTATTTATAGAAGGCTTTTACATTCAGAAATATATGTTTTTCGTTATTTAGGTTTTTTCTATATATGTGATGTCTATTCCAGAGTAATCATGAAAACGGAAAAAGGAATAAACCACAAACGCACTACCTCCAATACGTAATTTACGTTATAATTAATCTTACAAATGGAACTTTTCAAACATCTATAGAAAAAAGAAATTATTTAGGGGGAATATGATGATACAATTTCCAAAACCAACTGTGGAGCAATTTTTTCGTACGTATGTCATCACGAATTTTACTGTGAGTAATGATGAAGAACATCTTGTATTCAGTTCAAATCTGAATGGCAAAATGAACTTATGGGCAATGGATCTGCCTGACACATTTCCGTATCAGTTTGCCCAGCATGATGAATCCTGCAGCTTTATTAAATTTGATCCAGAAAATCGCCACGTATTAGCTGGATTTGATAAAGACGGCGATGAGAACCACCATATTTATGCTATACCAAGTGAAGGTGGCTTACCACAGCCATTGATTTCAGGGGATGCAGAAGAGAAGTACTTTTTTACCCACTTGAGTGAAGATGGTAAGCGTGTCTATTACATGACTTCAGAGGAAAACCCGTCATTTCTGAATGCGCGTGTCCGTAATTTGGAAAATAACACAGATACATTAGTCAATATTGGTGAAGTGTCTCCTACCGAATTAGCAGCTGTTTCGAAGAATGAAGATGCTTTTGTCTATTTAAGGGCTTTTGCAAATACGTTTGTTACAGGATTTGTTAAAACGGGTGAAGAACAGTACAGCTTAACTCCTGATCCTGAAAAAGTTCATGTAACATTTGATCCTGTATTTGTTGATGAAAAAACGATTTATTTTGTAACTAACTATAATAGTGAATATAGTTATGTTGCTGAATTTGATCTTGAAACAAAAGAGTTCTCATCACTGATTTCAATTGAGAATGAGAGCGTCGAGTCACTAAAGTTCAATAAAGATAATAATGTGTTATACCTTGTTACTGAAAATGGGGTTACAGATGAATTATACCGTTATGATCTGGGTGCTAAGAGTCTTACAAAACTGTCGGCACCAGTGGATGTTATTGAACAAATTCATGTAGCAAAATCAGGGAACATTTATGTATTAGGACGGAGCGCGACAGTACCACATAATATTTTGAAATCTAAAGACGGTAAAGATTGGAAGCGATTGACCAATAACCGTGTGTTAGGACTGGATAACGATGATATGGTTGAGCCTGATGTTGTTTCTTATAAGTCATTTGATGGGATGGAAATTGAAGCCTTACTGTTTAGGGCAAAACCTGAAAATGATAATGGCTATACGATATTTTGGCCACACGGCGGACCACAAGCGTCTGAGCGAAAGTCATTCCGCTCGATGTTCCAGTGTTTTCTCAACCGTGGATACACAATTTTTGCGCCAAACTTCCGTGGCAGCACAGGCTATGGGTCATCTTTCGTAAAACTGGTCGAACAGGACTGGGGAGAAGGGCCACGTTTGGACTGTGTAGCGGGCATTGAATGGTTATTTGAGAAAAATATAACGGACCGTGAAAAGTTATTCCTGGTAGGTGGCAGTTATGGTGGTTACATGACATTATTACTTCATGGACGCCATCCAGAATACTTTAAAGCCTGTGTTGATATTTTTGGACCATCCGATTTGTTCTCGTTCATCAATTCTGTACCACCACACTGGAAGCCAATTATGGACCGTTGGTTAGGTGACCCGGAACGTGACAAAGAACGCTTTATCAAAGACTCACCAGTGACATATTTGGATGGTATGACGAAGCCAATGCTCGTCATCCAGGGAGCAAAAGATCCGCGTGTCGTAAAAGAAGAATCCGACAATATTGTAGCCAAGCTTGAAGAAGCGGGCCGCGATGTAGAGTATCTCGTGCTTGAAGATGAAGGACATGGTTTCTCTAAAAAGGAAAATGAGATTAAAGTTTATAACCGTATGCTAGACTTTTTGGAAAAGCATCAGGTTTAAGTTTACGGTCTAAGTAAGCTGAGATACCTATAAAAAAATGCACCGATTTACCCCTTTGGAAATTATTTTTTAAAGGGGTTTATTATAACTAAAATATACTATACTTTTCCATAATAAGAACGGACCATATTGTTAATAAGTATATGTTCTGTTTTTTAGCAAATTAGAATTACAAAATAACAGGAGGTATGGATATGAAGATCCAAAGAATAGATCATGTAGGTGTAATCGTAAATGATCTCTCTGCTGCTAAAGAGTTTTTTCTCGATTTTGGGCTTGAAATGCTAGGGGAAGGAGAAGTGGAAGGTGAGTGGGTAGAACGAATAATTGGGCTTAATGATGTTAGAGAGACAGTTGTAATGTTAGGGATGCCGGACGGCGAGGCAACCTTGGAGCTGGTCAAATTCCATACGCCTTCAGATGAAAAAGGTATTCAGCAATCTTTTGCAAATACCTTGGGTATCCGGCATATTGCATTTGCTGTTGAAGATATTGAATCTGTTGTTGCCAAATTGAAAAAGAAAGGCACGGAACTTTTTGGTGAGGTACAGAACTATAAAAACGCTTATAAGTTATGTTACGTTCGTGGGCCGGAAGGGATTATTTTAGAGTTGGCGGAGAAAATTAGATAAATATTGAATAGCATAGTGAAGAGCCAATTTAAGTAGGCGCTTTATAACAATAAAATGCTTTCGCGTATTAAAAACATGAGAAGCAAGGAAGAACATGTAAAAGTTCAGAAACAGAATAAAGGAACAAACAACCCTGAGATTTACATAGGAGTGATTAGCTCTATCATAATAACGCCAATAAGGAGGATTGTTTCATGACAAACTCGTTAGGCAAGAAAAGAACTGATTCTGCTTCAAAAGTTATTAATGCATCAGCGCAAATCATCTACCAGGCATTTACTGACCCGGAGGCGCTCGTTTCATGGCTGCCGCCAGAAGGGATGGAAGGTAGTATCGATTTTTTCGAACCCTGGGAAGGAGGTTCCTATCAAATGTCCCTTACCTACGTCAGCCCAGATCGTACCATTCGCGGTAAAACTTCGGAGGACACTGACGTCGTTCGGGGGACATTTCTAAAATTGGTTGAGGACAAGCAAATCGTGCAAGAGATCAATTTCGAATCCGAGGACCCCTCGTTTGCGGGTGCAATGATCATGACCTGGGCTCTGGACACTGTCTCGGAGGGCACCAAAGTCACTATCATTTGTGAAAATGTACCTGAAGGAATACGCCAGGAAGATCACGAAGCAGGCCTGAAATCAACTTTGGAGAATCTTGCTGCCTTCGCTAAACAGGATAGAGTTTGATCTACAACTACTATCGTTTGCCAGCACAAAAAAGTGGCATGATTTTTTAGAATAAATTTGGCATGCCACTTTTTCCGGTTAGTAGTCGATTATAGGAGTAGAAAGATAGGACTACTTATAACTGCATGTTCGAATAGCGTGTTCAGTTTCTGAAATGAGATCTTTATTACCATTTTCCAGACGTATTTCCAAGGCTTTATTAAAGTAATCTGTCGCACGCTGAAATTCTTTCTGGTCAAACAGGTTTTTACCATAATGCTGATAGACATAGTCCAAATATACATTATAATTCGGATCCGTTTCAGCCATTTCAATTAATTCAGCAAACATTTGATTGGAGATGTCGAATTTATTCTCCCATTGATAGGTATTTGCTAAACGTATTTTATTAACAAAAACACTTTGCTCATTGTTCATATTTTCCGAAATTGTAATTGCTTCGTTAAGGTATTTTTTACTTTCTTCCAATTCACCTATAATTCTTAAAAAGTAACCAAGCAAACCGTACCGTTTACTTTTTTCATAATCATCATATGTATTATTATTAAGCTGTTCTTTAATATAGAGCATTCCTTCAAGCATGCTCAATTGATCCTGAGCAACTTCCCGTAAATTTGGCCCGTATTTAAATTTCATGTTAAATGGGATATCTGCAATATTCATAGATTATCACCTTGTGTTTCAAATATTTTTTCGTACAAACTCTCTTTCTAGCATAAAATTATTTTCTTGATAAGATTGTCTGGCAGATTCATTTTTAATCCAGTAATCGAGCTCTATGCAATCAACTTGTTCGCTGTGTGCAATTTGCTGGGTCTTCTCCATTAATGCTTGTCCATAGCCTTTTCGTTGCTCTGACTCGTTTATACTAAGCTGATGCACATACAGGCTTTTATATGACTTTTTAAATGGTGTACTAGGCTTATTCAGTATTTCAAAAAAGATAAAACCTTTATTTTCATTTTCATCTGATAAAATTAAAAAGGTGTATTGTTCATTTTTCGGCAGTTAAGAAAGTATAAATACTTTCTTACTGCATAAGTGCAACTAAGGCTTTCGCCATTAAGGCTTGGCGATAAGCCAAGTTTTCTAATTAACTTTTCAAACTCGACTTCCATTTCTACTAAGTTATACGGCGTAAAATTACGAGGGTATTATTTAACGTGCAGGTTGTGAACAACTTGATTTAGCCTTGCAAGTTTCTGATAATCATATGATCTAAATATTTTAATTAGATTCACCTCATATTTTTATCCTAGTATACATGATGGCATCATATAATGTACATATATGTAAATTAGACATATACATAATACAACACCCTTTCGAAAAAAAGTAATTGACCGTATCAGCTCGCCTCGGTTAAAATGTAATGAGCCCTTTAATAAGGTTTACTATCCGAAATTTCAGGTTAAACACGAGGGTGGATGTAATTATTCAAAGATAGAAAGGTGGATCGATGTTACAACGAACGAAAAGCGCCTGAACTATTTTCTGGCCGGTAAAGAAGATAGTTGACGAGGTGGAGGTTAATCGAATGAATCGGCGGATACCTCCCGATTGCACATCCCAATCGATATGCTTTATTTCTAAAACAGCAAGGTGACTTGTTGGACAATAGAATAAAGCAGGATGCATTAATTATATGTACACGAGAAAGGGGCAGCCGAACGCCCCAGTATAATTAAACGTACAGGTCGTTAGTCTGCCTCTTTCAATCAAGGAGGATGCAACGATATGTGTGGAATTGTAGGATATATTGGACAGAATGATACAAAAGACGTATTGCTAAATGGACTGGAAAAGTTGGAATACCGTGGCTATGATTCTGCGGGAATTGCAATGTTAAATGATAATGGAATGAATCTTTTTAAAGTGAAAGGCCGAATTGCAGCATTACGAGGCCGTGTAGATGAATCTGTTGAATCAACAATGGGAATCGGTCATACACGTTGGGCAACACATGGTGTGCCGAGTGCAATGAATGCACATCCACATCAAAGCACAACAGGCAGGTTCACCCTTGTTCATAACGGTGTCATCGAAAACTTTCAGGATTTAAAAAGAGATTATTTGGGTAATGTCTCGTTTGTCAGTGAGACAGATACAGAAGTTATTGTTCAGCTAGTTGAAAAAAACTTCAACAAATACCAAGACACTGCTGAAGCATTTCGCCAAACAATTAGTCTATTAAAAGGATCCTATGCGATTGGATTAATCGATAAAGAAGATCAGGATACCATTTATGTGGCAAAAAATAAAAGCCCATTACTAATTGGCCTAGGTGACGGCTTCAATGTAATTGCAAGCGATGCAATGGCAACATTGAAGGAAACAGATCAATATCTTGAGATTTATGACCAGGAAGTTGTTCTTGTAAATCGTAGTTTTGTTGAGGTGCAAAAGCTGAATGGTACAGTCGTTGACCGCAAACCATTTACAGCCCAAATTGATGTGAGTGATACCGAAAAAGGAACTTATCCTCACTTCATGCTGAAAGAAATTGATGAACAGCCGTTTGTTATGCGCAGAATCATCCAGGAATACCAGGATGACGACAACAACCTTAAGCTTGATCAGGATGTTCGTGATGCAATGAAAGCATGTGACCGCATTTATATCATTGCAGCAGGCACAAGCTATCATGCTGGGTTAGTTGGCAAACAGTTCATTGAGAAATTAGCAAAAGTACCAGTCGAAGTCCATGTAGCAAGTGAATTTTCTTATAATATGCCGCTGCTATCGGAAAAACCATTATTTGTATTTATTTCACAAAGTGGTGAAACAGCCGATAGCCGATCAGTTTTAGTAAAAATAAAGGAATTGGGACATCCAGCACTAACCATTACCAACGTGCCAGGATCCACCCTTTCTCGTGAAGCGAATTACACATTAAATCTTTATGCAGGACCGGAAATTGCAGTCGCATCAACTAAGGCCTATACAGCACAAATGGCAGTTTTAGCCATATTGGCAGTAGATACAGCACAGGCAAAAGAACTGCAGTTAGACTTTGACCCCATGCAGGAGCTAGCCATTGTGGCAAATGCGATGGAGGTACTAACCGAACAAAAAGAAGCCATTGAAGATTTAGCAAAGAACTATCTGGCAACATCACGTAATGCATTCTTCATCGGACGCAGCACTGATTACTATGTATGTATAGAGGGTGCACTTAAGCTAAAAGAAATCTCTTATATCCAGGCAGAAGGTTTTGCAGGTGGAGAATTGAAGCACGGAACAATTGCATTAATTGAAGAAGGAACTCCTGTAATTGCTTTAGCAACACAATCAGAAGTTAATTACGGAATCCGCAGCAATGTACAGGAAGTAGAAGCGCGTGGCGCAAACGCAATGGTCATGAGCATGAAAGGCTTAGAGCAGGATACAGATGCATTTGTTGTACCACACGTGCATGAGCTCTTAACGCCACTAGTAAGCGTCGTACCATTGCAGCTTCTAGCATACTATGCAGCACTGCATCGTGACTGCGATGTCGATAAACCTAGGAATCTAGCGAAAAGTGTCACGGTTGAGTAGAGTTATAGAATGTGAGTAACGTATTTGTTTCCCGAAATCAATGTCCTTCCCTATGTAACAAAGTTCTTCCTTAGGGAACAAAGTTGGTTTATGAGAAGAGTAAGAAGAGAAGAAAAAAGAGAAGAAACCGACCAAGCAACATCCACTCCTTACTCAAATAAACTCAATCAAATATCAATCAAAATTCAGGCTGGATCCAATCACGGACCAGTCTCTTTTTTTGCTTTCGAAAACCCTCAATTCATTATCAGCACTGAACTCAATCAACTTTCAATCAAGTACAATTCAATCAAAACCCAATCACTTTTCAATCATGTTTCGAGAAAAGGTGTGAGAGAAAGAAACGAGAAAGTGTCTACCTCTCCTCTTTCTCCAATTCCTTTCTCTGTTCTGATCGCCAGGGAAGAGCTTTCTTACCTTTTCCAATCCAACTGTTTCCCGAAAACAATGTCCTTCCCTGTGTAACAAAGTTCTTCCTTATGTAACAAAGTTGGTATGTGAGAAGGATGAAAACAGAAGAAGAACGAGGAGAACCAACCAAGCAACATCTATTCATAACCCAATTAAATTCAAACAAATATCAATGAAATTTCAGGCTGGATCCAATCACGGACCAGTCTTTTTTCTTTACCTTCGAAAATCCTCAATCTATTATCAGCACTGAACTTAATCAACTTTCAAGCACCCTCTTTTCAATCCTTATCCAGCAATTTTTCAATACATTACTTTAGAGGAAGAAGTGTGAAAGAAACGAGAAGGTCTTCCTCTCCTCATTCTCCAATTCCTTTCTCTGTTCTGATCGCCAGGGAAGAACTTTCTTACCTTTTCCAATCCAACACCACCTAATTTCAGGCAGCAAAATGGGCGGTTTCAGGGAAGAACTTAGTTCCATTACAGAAAAAGGGAAAAGCGTGTTAGAGATAGGTGTGGCAAGGGATTGAGGGGGATTTTGTGAGGGAAGATAAAAGTTACTGGTTAACATAATAGAAGGAATGAATGTTAGAGAAAGGAGAAAAACCATAATAGAATACTTGGAGTGTTATGCATGAACTTTTTTATTTTACTTGAAAGTTCATATGCTTTCCTATTAACTTTTTAAGGATAACAATTATAGGATAAGTCAACTATCTTTGGTCCAGTATGTGCAGGTTATCGGTTGTTTTAAGGCAAATAACTCCTATTCCATCCTATAATTACTATATTTAGTCCTATAATTGTTATCTATGAAACAGATGACCCAAGGGAAAAATAGCTGAATTGGTATTCCTTTTGCAAAATACATCTACCTCAGATGTCTAATCAAACTTTCCTAGGTTTTCTTCTAAAAGATTAACAAACAGTATTGAAGTAATTACTTTCCTTACCATCTGTTGTATAATTAAAATAATTCAATTTTCGTACTTACGAATATATTCTTTGGAATGTGAGGAGATTTAGCATGGATAAGTCTCAGAAACATGCAGTGCCAAATGAAGTTATAAATGCTATTGATCAACTTGATGAAAAGAATGCGAAAGGCTATCTATATGACATCTTTTCGATTATCCAGAGGAATCAGCAGGATAGTTCAGAAAAACTGTATGAAGAAATGGATACGCTGTTACAAGAATTAATTCATTCGCAATTCAATAAACAAAAACATTCAAACACGAGTAACACCTATCAATCAAACTCTTCGATTCCCCGCAGGAGGTTAAATTTACCCTTAGCAAAGGTTGGATTATCACACGGGCAGCAAAGATTAAGGGCAGAAAATGAAAGGATCTTACGTAATAAGAGAAAAGGAAATAGGTAGTATTCTATGCTTTTTCTTCATAAGCCGTGATACTTGTTGAGCAATGTTACGAGATGCAGAAGAGACTGGGTAAGAAAGACTCAATGAGGTTGGGTAGTGCACTATATTGAACTAATACGTCGACAACAAAGTATAGGAATGGAATAACAATCAAAAAAGAATATCTAAAAGTTAATTGGAATAGCTTGTGACGGTTTTCACTTAAACTAACGCAGCAGTTTAGTTGAATAGAGATATAATTTTGAGAAGGGGGATTATGATATGGATGCCTTTAGTGCTATTTGGAATCTTGCATTCCTCGTTTTAATTGTTTACTTAATATCAAGGGTAGCCCGCCACTTTAATAACAACAAGAAAAAGCTAAATGAGATGGATAAAAAAATAGATGAAATAAAGGAGATTATCTCTAAAAATGATTCATAACAACAATAATTGAACAAACTGGTGCATTAGCTGAACAAGGAGTTGTAGATTTGGCATCTCCTATTGCTTATTGAAGTAACGCAGCAGGATTGTTTAATAAGATAAAGCAAATATAGCGGTAATAACGGTTGGGCTCGCAGAAGTTCATAAATGGGAAGATGAATTATTTCATACTGAAAGAGGGGGTGACGATTTGAAAAAAATAATTGCTTTAATATCCATCCTTGGTATTGTAATTGCAGGTTACTTTTTAATTATTAAAGAAGATAGTTACCCTGTAACAGAGATGACTAGTCCACCTGGAGAACTGATTGAGAAAAAGAGAGTTGAGGTATCTCCAAAAGAGGTAAAGTACACGGCTAGATTTTTAACGTTTAATACAGACCACCTACCTGAAGAACTTACATTTACTTTCAACAAAAATGTGTGGAATCTTCTACAAAAAGAAACATTATACGATTTGAACTATGAACTTAGACATAAACCAGACAAAGAAGAATTCGTACTGAATGAAATAAGTTATTCCAAAAAATCCTTAGACGAATTCCGTATAGATATAGAGGAAATGAGGAAAAAAAGCAAAAAGTGAATATAAGTAGCTCAAATTATTCTGTAAGTAACGGGTGCTTTCCTTGAATGAGGGATTGCATCCTTGTTCAACTATAGCAGCAGGATAGTGGAAGAAGTATTCTATGGGATTAGCAAATTGAAGACTCAACAGAGTATAGGGAGGTTTATGGTGAAAAGATTAGATATAAATATTATTATACGAAATAAAAAAATATTATTTCCCTTATTAAGTATTGTGATAATTGTAATAGCAGTTATTTTAATTTATTCATTTTCATCAGTTTCAACAACAACAGCAGCCATTACAGTTTTGGAAAAGGGCTACTCTGAGGAAAATAAAGAGGCTTTTATCATAACAGCTCCTCCCAATTCATCTAATGAACTTTATGAAATAAAAATATTAGTAAAAGAACCTATGGTATGGAATTTAATTGAAAAAGAAAAAATCTACACCGTCAATTATGTTTCAAAACAAGGTGATAGAATCTTAAAACAAATTCATATCTTTGGTGATGACAAAGCAATTGAATAACTAATATTTTAGTAATGTAACAAACGAGTGCAAGAGTTGAATAAGGAATCGCAATCCCTGTTCAGCTATAGTAGCAGGTTTGTTTTTGTTTAAGAATTTTAGGGAGGAATTGATATGAACGATGAGAAAAAAAGTCTTTATTTATATATGACAGTTGGATATATCGGTCTTCTCCTAATTGGATTAGCAGCTATAAGGTATATATCAGTTTTTCACGACCCGTTGGGACAGGGTTTTACTCTGTTTGGTTTTATATTTATAACAGTCTATTTAAGGTTTATGGAAAAGAAATTAGGTATTAGCAAAAAAGAATTCATTATAAGTAAAGCTATCTTAATTGTTGTATTTTCTATACTTGCATTTTGGTTATATTTTTAAATTGTTCTTCTTCAACAAAGGGTGCGTTAATGGAACAAGGGGTGTTGGATTGACAGCTCCTATCACTTATTGAAGTAACGGGGCAGGTTACTTGTCTATCAAAATCAATCTCCTTCCCTATGTAACAAAGTTCTTCCTTAGGGAACAAAGTTGGTATGTGAGAAGGATGAAAACAGAAGAAGAACGAGGTGAACCAACCAAGCAACATCCGCTTCACGCTCAACTAAATTCAATCAATTATCAATCAAAATTCAGACTGGATCCAATCATGGTTCAGTCTTTTTCTTTGTCCTTTTTTCTCCAACCCTTATCAATACTGGCTTCAATAGAGAAACGACCGAAAAGGAAGGAAAGTACTGGTTTGAAGACGGGGAATACCAAAAAGTGATGTACGAACGTTTGGCAAAGCACATCCATTTAATTCAGTATACCAAGTAAATAAAGGTGGTCCCTAATGGAACAATGATGCTTGGTGTCGAAAGTCATATCTTAGATGATGAACACACATTATTTCTGACTCTCTCGGATGGGTATCGAATGCTTATAACATTACTTCGCAAGATAGCGTAGTTCAGGTAGGGGTAGAACAGGGTCAAGCGTTCAAGGCGATATTATTTTCTTTTAAAATGGTAGTATGTATAAGTGATAAACAAACCATGTATCACAAAAAAGGAGGAGATTTAAATGGGATATACTCATTATTTTGAATTAAAAGCGGACTTAACAAGTGAGGTGCTTAGTGACGTTTCGAAAGTTGTAAATCATTATGAAGGGATTCTAGCATACGAAATTGATGAAGCTGAAAGGAAGCCTAGCATAAATGAGGAAGAAATTCGGTTTAATGGACGCAGTGATGAAGAAGGAAAAGAGACATTTCTTGTTAAGAAGGGGTTTGGTTGGGGTTGTAAGACAGGTAGAAAACCTTATGATTTGCCTGTTTGCGAAATTCTTGCAGTTCTGAAACATCATTACGGGAATGACTTTAAACTAAAATCTGACGGATTTTGTTGGGATGGGCTCGATGGATGTTGGGCGGAGGCTTATGAGAATGTAAAAGAGCGATTTAGATATGAAGATTTTAAGTTAGCAGATGAATAAAACTATGGTTTGAAGCCTCCTTCTTCTGGGTAAGGCTTTTTTACTTTGCAATTACGAACTTTAGAAAAGAGACCTATCACCTGCCACATAATTATATGTGTACTAATAGGGTGCAAATGGTTTTAGTCATCAGGACTATTTTAACATCAAACAAAATGTTAGAAGAAGCAATGGGACGAAAACAATTAACCTAAGATGACCTAATACATGTGAAGATTGTATTTTTCAAGAAATCCAGAAACAACCCTCAAAGGTAATAACCCCATGTCTATTCCAGAAAAAATCCAAATTATTTTCCTTTGAAGTTTTCTTTTCAAACAAGGCTCGAACCGTTTAGAAGTATTAGGAATAAAACCAATGAGTAGTATGATACGTAGTCACTTGACAAAGGGTGAAATTCGGCTTGCAAAATAAATTAATTTTGTTTAGTAAGAGCTGTTTGACCTACAAATTAAACTGAAACTCCAAGTATAAGTAAATACTACAACATAATTTAAGAATATCATTATTACAACTAAATACAGACGATTTACCGTGGGACGGGATAACACGTAAAACCCCGAACGCTGTGTAACCGCTGCGTTAGTCGCTCGTTAAAGGAGCTTTACTTTCTCTCCAGACAGTAACACCGTAGTTACGCCTGTCCTGTTAGGGGTTAATTGAGAATTCCTGTGGTAGGAATAGTTGGTAAGAGCAGACCTGGACGACTTTGATCAGTTAAGTACGTATAGTACGGAACAAAATGACACGGATACCTCGTTTGATACGACCGATGGAAGTATCATCTAAGTCTATTGTTTCCCTTGTTGAAATTATATTTTTTTATTTTTTCAACAAGGGGGGATTGAGCCGTGTTCCTGTTTTTCCTCTCCCTCAAGAAGTTTTATTAAAATCAAAAAAACTAAGAACCCGAGTAGCTTAATTGTTCTAGTAACATGTACATGCACAAAACCAAAAGCAGTGGTTGTAATTATCTAAACCATTAGTTAAATCGCAACACCAGATGATAGGCGTTACACCGACAATAAACTTTAACTCATCACATCACAGTCGAACTGGTTGATTATAATTCGATAAGTACTCACTTGCATTTATTGGCTTCAACTTTGGATTAGGGTTCTTACAGTTTTATACCATCAAGGGAGTTCAACAAACTCATTAATATATAATTTGTTTTTTTACATTAAGTTCTTAAATATTTGAATCCTCAGAAGGTCTTAACCAAAAAGTGTATTTTATTATAATAGTGTTTCCGCAGGTTTTAAGACCATTCAAAGAGGTAGTACAGTGTACGACACCCAAGCTATTATTAAAAGTTACCGTCCTAGATATGATAAGAATATAAGCAATAGATGATTGATCTAATGTATAAACAAAAAAGATATATAAAGGAGCCAAAGAACATGAAAAAATCAGTATTTGTCAAATCAGTATTAAATCTGTTAGGAGATGCGGTGATTGAACATGAAGAGCATGAACCTGATACGGTTACAATGCTTGTGAAAGATGTAAATGCAGAAATAGAAGGTAAAGATTTAATGGAATATATAAAAGAAGAATTAGAAGCTAAAGAGTTTAACGACATTAGCTTTAGTTTTGGAAATGGACACTGGATGACCATACACAACTATAAAAGGTTTTAAGGAGAGGATTTAAATATGGAAAAAGTAAATTTTGAAGGAAAGACGTACACACTTGCAGCGGAGGCAGAAATAACAGGAACGCAGTTAGACGGAGGGTTTACAAATTACCGTGAGGCAGAAAATGGGGATACTTACAATTTTGAAATGTCAGCTCCCGCTTTGGATGAAGAAGGAAACCAATGTACGGTATATTGGATGTTTGAAGATGTTAAGAATAGCGAAAAACAACTGGATGAATTCGATTACGATAACATCGACCGAGTGGAATAGGGAATGGGACCACGGTGCCCCTCTAATAATCAAGAAGCCCCTTTCAAAACGAGAAGGGCTTTCTTTGCCTTAATTTTTTCCAACATTGCTTAGTATATCTTTTTCGTGATTTTTCATAAAAGAGTAGTGGAGGTAATTATTTTTCTTACCACTTGTTGTATAATTATAATAACTCGATTTTTGACTGTACGAATATATTCTTTGGATTGTGTGTGATTTTAGCATGGATAAAACTCAGGAACATGCAGTGCCAAATGAAGTTACAAATGCTATTGATCAACTTAACGAAGAAAATGCAAAAGCATATCTTCGTGATGTAGTTTCAATTGTCCAGGGGAATCAGGATGATAAGGCAATAAAACTGTATAAAGAACTGAATATATTTTTTTAGAAAATGGTTAATCAATCAAACTCTTCAATCCCTCGCAGGAGTTTAAAATTACCCTTAGCAAAGGTTGGGTTATCACATGGGCAGCAAAGATTAAGGGCAGAAAATGAAAGGGTCTTACGTAATAAGAGAAAAGGAAATAGGTAGTATTCTATGCTTTTTCTTTATAAGCCGTGATACTTGTTGAGCAATGTTACGAGATGCAGAAGAGACTGGGTAAGAAAGACTCAATGAGGTTGGGTAGTGCACTATATTGAATTAATACTGTCATGGAAAACATAGTATAGGAATCGAATAATAATCAAAAAAGAGTATCGTAAAAAGTTAAATTGGAATAGCTTGTGACTGTTTTCACTTAAACTAACGCCGCAGGTTTGTTGAATAACAAGGGGGTGGCGGATATATATGAAGAAAGTTATTGTTTTAATAGCCTTGACAGGGCTTTTATTGATTGGATGTTCGGGAGAAGAAACTAATGCAAATGAAGAGTATGTCAATATGCTATCTAATGATGAAGGTAGTTACGCATTGTATATAGTTGCTAATCTAGAGGATGAAATCACAAATGAAATACTTCAAAATAACGGAATACGTAATGTGGAAAGTTGGGTACAAGAGACATCACTAGAAAATGCAAGATTAGAAGAAGTAAAAGAAATGCCTACTTTTATTGTCTTTGATACAAAAAATAAGGTTTATGAAACTAATAGTAGGCAGGAACTATTCGAATTTTTGCAGGAAAATTAAACAATACATTATAGATGATTTTTACGCTAACTGGTGCAATGGTGTAACAAGGGATCGTCGATTATGGCGATCCTATTCTTATTTGAAGAATTATTGGGATTTTATGTTGGAATAAGTACGTGAATTAAGAATTAATGTACTTAAAGTAACGAAGCAGAATAGATGAAGAAGGATAAACGACTGTTTTTATAGAATAGTATCTGTATATGAATAAATAGGGAGTGGTTTTTAATGAGTGGGATTTGTAATTAATCATGAAGAAAGTGACTTAGAATTACCTAATTATCGAAAAAAACTTATGAAAGCAATCGAAAATGATTTTCTAAACGATGATAATGTTTTAGCACTTTTTTATGGTGGTTCCATTGGAAATGAGAATACGGATTTGTATTCAGATATTGACCTTAGAGTAGTTGTAAAACCTGAAAAAATTGAGGAATACATTTCAAACAAAAAAAAGCGTCCTCAAAGATGGGGAAATGTCCTCTATTTTGAAGACATGAACCCATTTTCGATTTATACTGTTGTTCACTATGAGTGTTTCATTAAAGTAGATACATTTTATTATAAGCCTGATGATATTCGTCCCTCTGTTTGGTTGAAAAATATAAAAATTATTAAAGATAAAGATGACATGATAGCTGGAATTCTAAAAAGGTCAATGACTCTAACCTATGAACCATCGTTCGATGAATTTGAGTTGTGGCGAACAAAGTTTTTTGCACATTTACATGAAGCATATAGAAGAGTTATGAGAAACGAGTATTATTATGCTTTGAATTGTATCGATAGTTTACGGTTATCAATTGCAACTGCATGGTATATGAATGCAGGGGTTCAACCAAATGCTTTTGGTGACTGGGCTAAATATGAAGGAAACAGAAGTAACTTGGAGAACTGGCAGAAAACTCTCCTTGAAAGCTGGGAATGCGGAAGAAATAAAAACGAAATAAAAAATGTTATGAAAAGTATAGTTCATGAGTTTAGAAAAGTTCATGGTTCTCTTTGTGATAAATTAGATATTGAAGAAAATCCAATATGGGTAGAGAAAATTATTGGTAAGGTTATATGATTATTACCAACACACCTTGTTCAACTATAGCAGCAGGATAGTGGAACAAGCTACTCTGTATTTTAGTCGAATTACAACAGAGAGGGGTTAGACAGCTTGCAATCAAAAAAGAAACTCAAGAAACGTTATTTAATAATATTTAGTGCATTGTTATTACTATTAATAGGGTTATATTTTGGTCCAGCAGTGCTTGGAGGATACGCTATAACTGAACACTCTGCGATTCGTTATACAGTGCCCAGCCAAGACGGTGAACTAGTCTTTGAAAAAGAAATAGAAGATAAAAAAATAGTAATTTGGGATACAGGTAAGGTCAATTATGTAAAGCTAATTGAAAACCCTTCAGGTATTCTTAAACGTGTTACCAATGTAAATTCAATAAGTGGACAAACACTTGATGAAAAAATGAAAGTCACTTGGTCTGGAGCCGAAATAGAAAATGAATTTTATGATCTAATATTCGCAGCAGAGGTCTTGGATAAGGAAATTGAGAAGGTAATTGTTAGTAATGAACAAGATGATAAAAAAAGTACACCATTAAGTATTGTTAAAGAGCAATCAACTGTTTTTATTGAAATGGATGTAAAAAATGGATTTGCGGCTCATTACAGTAAGTTACCACATGGAGATGTAGGTAGTTTTAGTTTTCGAGGAATAAATAGCGATGGAAAAATTGTATCCTTTGATTAAACAACCCTATATTTTGTAATTTATGTGAAGTGTTACACTTAAACAAAACCAGCTAATAGTTGTCAACATTTTTCACTAAAAAACCTAAGTTTTTCATGCTATACTTAAAATAAACATGCCAAATAAGCTTCCGTTATATTTTGATTGGAAGGTTTTGTATTAATTGGATTAA
>NZ_JBQQCP010000018.1:0-31372 GCF_052246775.1 Virgibacillus sp. L01
TAGTCTAACCAAAACGGTTAACCCATAAAAAGAAGTAAAAACGGCTTCTTGTATTAAGTATGCCCAAAAAAGGGAAAAACAGCTTGGGACTTGACAGTTTTGTTCATATCAGCGGAATGAGGATCCGAACCCAGGTTTAAAACGAGGGTTTTTTAGCAAATAACGGAATGAGGATCCGTCAAAACAGTAACTGGATCTTCATTTTGTTAAAAATAGGCTCTTAAACAATAGGGCTAAAATGTATGTTATCTATTTAATGTTATTAGCTTTCTGCTCTCCCACCCAATACGTCGCACTTATTATATAATCAGCAACATGAGAAAACTAAGGCTTACCTGTACAAGTATTACACTCCAGAGTTTAGTGGGTTATAAGAAAGTAAAAGTGGTTTATAAAAATTCCTGAATGATAACTTTTATAATTATTTTTGATGAAACAGATTGCTTTTCAAATGAATAGAATAATAGTATAATAAATGAAAATTATATATCGATTCCATCTTCGGGGCAGGGTGCAATTCCCGACCGACGGTAAGGAACAATTATTAATTGTTCTAAGTCCGTGACCCGTGCGGCATCTGCCAAACGGTGGACCTGGTGTGAGTCCAGGACCGACAGTTACAGTCTGGATGGGAGAAGATGTCGAGCCGAAAATTGGTGCGTTTTGCGCCTCTGTTTTCCTGTGAATATATACCCTGAAGCCCCGATTAGGTTTTAGGGTTTTTTATGTTTTTTAAGTGCATTTTAAAATATAAAACAGGGATAGGCTTACCCTTCATCACAAGACAGATGTGAATCGATTAAAGATGAGGGAGGAGAGTTGATGATGCAAACAACAACTAATATGCAATCATCAAAATTACTAAAACTTATTATTCTAGCATTATTGGGAACAATTTCACTGGTACTTTTTTTCTTGAATTTTCCATTACCGTTTTTACCACCATATCTGAAAATTGATTTCAGTGAGGTACCTGCACTAATAGCTGCTTTAATTTTTACACCAATGGCTGGAGTAGCAGTAGAAGCAATAAAGAACATGCTCTATTTAATCGTTTCGGGTGCTGGTGATCCAATTGGTATCATTGCAAACTTCTTGGCAGGAGTAATGTTTATTGTGCCTGTTGCGGTTCTCTATCACAGGTATAAAGGTGTTAAAAGTATTATTTCCGGTTTAATAACAGGGACAATTATTATGGCAATTGGAATGAGCATACTAAATTACCTTGTTATCCTGCCTGCATATGCATGGTTTATGGGATGGGAGGATATCAGCCAGAGCGCAAAATGGCTAGCGGTATCACTTGGTGTGCTACCATTTAATATTATTAAAGGTATTATAGTAGGTTTGTTATTTGTACCTTTATTTATAAAAATGAAAAGATGGATTGAGCAAAAACAAGCAAATTTAGCTTAGCTTTTTGGGAGTGTCACAGGTGGCACTCTCATTTGTATATATGCAGTAAAATGATTTCCAAAATAAAAGTGACTGCCTGTTCGCAGTCACTTTATTTAAGCGTTTTTCTTAGGAACTACTCCAATTGTGCATCTTGAAATACATATTAGATCATCATTTTCATCAGCGATGTTTATTTCCCAGACCATCGTTGTTTTTCCAATGTGAACTGGAGTTCCTTTCGCTGTTACGAGTCCTTCACGCTTGCTTTTTACATGGTTTGCATTAATTTCAATTCCAAATACATTAAACTCTTCGGGGTTTACATTCATATATGCACCAATACTTGCGGCGGTTTCGGCTAATGCTACGTTTGCACCACCATGCAGAAAACCTGCAGGCTGATATGTTCGATGGTCAACAGGCATTGTCATGATAACCAGATTTTTATCAAGGGATGAAACCTCTATTCCAAGTGATTCCATTAAGGTATTTGATAGATCCATTAAAAAGCTCCTTTTTAGCGGTTGTTCAAAAAGTCCGGTAAAAATGACGCATCGAATTTCGTCGTTAGCTTGCTTTTCCGTTGCTCATGTATTAAAAGCATACATTCCGCTACTCAAAGCTACGCTGCCTCGAACTCCTCGGTCATTTTCATCCTCCTTTTTGAACACGTACTTTTAGATAAAATTACTGATTAATAAAGATATACCGAGAAGAAACCCGTAAATGGTATTCGTCTTTCCGGTTGCAACCATTGCTGGCAGCATTTCAATTGGCTGGGATTTACCCTGGAACTTTTTGACAACATCAATTGCTTTAAAAATTCCCAATAACGCAATCACAGACCATATTGGAAGCATTCCGACAATAATGTAAACTGTTGTCAGGACAAAAGCCACAGCAAATAATAGTGCTAAGCATCGGACAGCATTTTTTCTGCCAAGTAAAATAGCAATCGTTTTCCGGCCGTTTTCTTTGTCTCCATCCAAATCGCGAATGTTATTGGACATCATAATGGCCCCAATAAAAATAGCTATTGGGATTGAAACCCAGATTACTGTGCTTGTAAGTGTTTGTGTTTGGATGAAATAACTGATTCCGATAATTACGGTGCCCATTAAGAATCCGGAAAAGATTTCACCTAATGGAGTATACGCAATTGGTAAAGGCCCACCTGTATATAAATAGCCAAAAAGCATACATACTAATCCAATGACAGCTATCCACCAGCTTGACTCAATACAAATATAAACACCTAGCAAAATGGCGACTCCGAAGAAGGTGAGCGCCAATCGTAATACGGTTTTGGGCGAAATACCATCACGAACGATTGTGCCACCAATACCGACAGATTCTTCATTATCCAGCCCACGAGCGAAGTCATAGTATTCATTAAACATATTTGTAGCGGATTGAATTAACATAGATGCGAGCAGCATTGCTAAAAATAAGAAGATATTTATGCCATGATCAATAAGTGCCAGCATTGTTCCGACAAAAACCGGAACAAAAGAAGCTGTTAGTGTATGTGGGCGTAACAGCCTCCACCAGATCTGGAATCCGCTTTTTTCGTTAAGTTCCTGTTTGATAGTAGATTTATTTGATGATTCCACGGATGTTCTCTCCCCTGTTTGTTCGCAGCAAAAAAGTATAAATACTTCTTACTGGATAAGTACAACTAATATCACATTAACATATATAGTTTAGGCAATTCAGCAAGGGGTGTCAATTGGAAATATTCCATTAAACCGCCATAATAAAAGTCAATCCTTGAGAAACAGGCAAAAAGAGAATAAAATAGATATGGTACTTTGTGATTGTTTAAAGTTACGGAGGTTAAGATTGATGATAGAAATTAAAGAAGAGCTGATTGAATCGCTACTTGAAGAAGCGATTGATCAAGCTAAATCAACTAATAAGACACAAATGATAAGTATGACAAAAGAAATAAATGAGACAGATCCACTTCGTTTTTTTGAATCTGCTAAAAAATTGGGAATGGATCGTACCTTTTGGACAAGCACTTCAGAACAGTTTTTTATAGTTGGCGTCGGAAGTGCATTTCAGATTGATGCGAAAGAATACCGTTTTCAAAATACCGAAAAACAATGGAAGAAACTATTGCGGGATGCAATTATTCATAATCCGTACAAGGTTCCTGGAACAGGTATGGTTACCTTAGGTGGTATGTCTTTTGATCCAAGCATACGAAAGTCGGACTTGTGGAGAAAGTTTGGTCATAGTTCATTTACGATACCAAAGTTTATTTTAACTGTAAATGAAGGGAAGTATTATGTAACAACAAATGTGCAAGTGAATCAGGGTGATCATTCCAGGCAGCTAGCTAATGGAATTAAACACGCTGAAGAAACGTTAATGTCTTATTCAACAACTCTTCCAGACCAAACCAGAATCCACTCAAAGGATGAAATTGCGCCACAGCAATGGATGGATACCGTTGAACGTGCAACTGAAAAAATTAATCAAGATAAGGCTGAGAAAATAGTGCTTGCTCGTGAGGTAAGAATTAAGTTGACGGACGATGCATCGATTACTGCAGTTTTGGATAAATTTATAACTTCACAGCCAAACAGTTTTATCTTTGCATTTGAACGTGATGGAGATTGTTTTGTAGGAGCTTCACCAGAAAGGTTGGTCAAGCTGCAAAATCAACAATTACTTTCAACATGTTTAGCTGGAACTGCACCAAGAGGAACGACAAAAGAAGAAGATAGAAAGATCAGCTATAATCTTTTACACGATGATAAAAACCGCAGTGAACATGATTTTGTTGTCAATATGATTAAAGATGCAATGGATCTTTACTGCACGTCTATTCAAATTCCAAAGGAACCAGTGATCTATCCGCTTAAAAATTTACAGCATTTATATACACCGGTCACTGCTACTTTAAAGAAGGGATACAGCATTTTTGATATTATAAAACAATTGCACCCAACACCGGCCTTAGGAGGCGTTCCGCGCGAAGAATCACTTAAGTTTATTCGTGAACAGGAGCAGTTGGATCGTGGCTGGTATGGTGCACCAATTGGCTGGCTGGATTCTAACAAGAATGGCGAATTTGCTGTTGCAATCAGATCGGGTCTGATTCAAGGTGATGAGGCATCACTATTTGCAGGGTGTGGTGTTGTGAAGGATTCAGATCCACAAGCTGAATATGAAGAAACAAATATTAAGTTTCTGCCAATGCTGTCCGTTTTAGGAGGCTAATGATGGATTATACAGAAGTATTAACACGATATATTGCAAACTTTGTGGATGAGCTCGTTCAGAGTGGTTTAACTGACGTAGTTATCTCGCCAGGTTCCAGGTCGACACCATTAGCAATGACAATGACACAACATCCTGATATAAACCAGTGGGTAATTATTGATGAACGCTCGGCTGCTTTTTTTGCATTAGGATTAGCCAAAAAGAAAAAACGAGCAGTAGCAATTGTCTGTACATCTGGTACTGCTGCTGCAAACTATTATCCTGCCATTGTGGAAGCACATTATGGGCGCGTTCCGTTAGTCGTTTTAACCGCTGATCGACCACATGAATTACGGGATGTAGGAGCACCACAATCGATTGAACAGATCGGATTGTACGGGTATTATGCGAAGTGGTTTCACGAAATGGCATTACCAGAAGCTGATTCTAAAATGCTTGAATATGCAAGAAGTAAAGCATCACGAGCAGTAAATACTGCTGTAGATGGTAATGCAGGTCCGGTCCATCTAAATTTTCCGTTGCGTGAACCACTAATTCCGGATTTTACTGTAGCTGATTTGTGGGGAAAGCAGGATGATCAAGCATATTACCCCGTATTTAATGGAGGACGAAGGTTAAATCTGGATCAGTTGAATAATATGATCCAGAAATTACAGTCACATCAAAAAGGGTTACTTGTTTGTGGTCCACAGCTTGATAGAGAGTTTGCGGAGGCAGTTGTACAGCTTGCTTCATCATGGCAAGTTCCTATTCTGGCTGACCCGCTATCACAGGTGAGATCTGGTCAGCATCATAAAGATCAGGTGATTGAGGGGTACGATGCAATATTAAGAAATGATTCGATTCGTAGACAACTGAAGCCTGACTTTATTATTCGTTTTGGGGCCATGCCCGTGTCTAAAGCCTACCTCTTTTATGTAAAAGAACATTCTGAAATTCCTCAGTATATCGTAGAAAGCGAAGCAAGTTATCGTGAACCAGCGGGCAATCGAACCGAATTTATTTATGCTAAACCGGATTTACTGTGCAATGATTTGGCTGCCGCGAATATAACGTTTGATGGGAAATGGCTGGAAAAGTGGCAATCTATGAATCAGGTTGCCAAAAAACATCTCCTGGAACAAGATGATTCAGATATGCTTACAGAAGGAGACGCTACCAGAGTTCTAATGGAGGCTATTCCCGATGAGAGCAGCTTGTATGTTGGTAACAGTATGTCTATTCGCGATGTGGATACCTTTTTCATGACAACGCCTAAAAGAGTAAATATACTAGCCAATCGTGGTGCAAATGGGATTGATGGAATGGTATCAAGCGGATTAGGTGCAGCCTCTACAGGTGATCCTGTTACGTTGTTACTTGGCGATTTGTCATTTTTTCATGATTCAAATGGGTTATTAGCAGCAAAGCAATATAAGCTTAACATAACGATACTTTTAATTAATAACAATGGTGGTGGTATCTTTTCTTTTCTGCCACAAGTAAATTACAAAGATCATTTTGAGGCGCTGTTTGGCACCCCAATGGACGTTAACTTTCAACATATAGTTGAAATGTATGGTGGAAACTATGTTGGGGTCAACAGCGATTCAGAGTTAAGAGACGCGCTGCAGTCTAGCTATGAGAGTCAAGGGCTGTCGGTGATTGAAGTGAAGACTGACAGATCCGTAAATATGGAATGGCATCGAAGCAAATGGCAGGCAATTGAGAATGAACTGTTGAATTAAAGGATGATTCTGTGTATTTTAAAGTAAATAATGCATCATATTGGTATGAAATAGATGGTGAAGGTAAGGAGACAGTAGTGTTATTGCACGGTTTCACAGGTACAGCTGCTACTTGGAATTTTTTTATAAATGACTGGCAGGATCACTATCAGATTCTTACGATTGACCTTCCGGGGCACGGAAAAACAACTTTAGAAACACCAAGAACAATGGAAGAATGTTGTGCTGACTTAATAGATTTATTCGATGACTTAAAGCTGGAAAAAGTTCATCTTGCAGGCTATTCTATGGGTGGAAGGACGGCACTATCTGTCGCAATGCTCTATCCAGAGCGAATTAGGTCATTAACGCTGGAAAGTGCTTCACCTGGCTTAAATTCTGATGATGACCGGAAGAGCCGTGTTAAACATGATGAAAAACTTGCCAGACGTATTGAACAGAATGGAATTAAGTCATTCGTAGATTTCTGGGAAAATATCTCACTTTTTAAGACGCAGAAAAGTTTGCCAATCGATGTTCAAAATCAAATCCGTAATGAAAGGTTAGCACAATCTGCGGAAGGCCTGGCTTATTCACTTCGCTATATGGGGACAGGCCGACAGTCATCCTGGTGGTATCAATTACAAGATATTACTATTCCTGTACTGTTACTTGCTGGTGAATATGATCAAAAATTTGTTGAAATAAATAAATCAATGTCAGAACGCATTTCATCAAGTAAACTGGTGATTGTTGAAAATGCCGGGCATGCAATTCACGTGGAACAGCCAGGAATTTTTGGTAATATAGTAAATGAGTTTTATAACTCAATACGGTAGTAGTAAACTACATAGTTATTTTTAAAGGAGGAAAAGAATGACTGTACAATGGGAAGAAGTTCGAGAGTATAAAGAAATTACGTATGAAAAGTATGATGGTGTTGCAAAGGTAACGATGAATCGTCCCGAAAAACACAATGCATTTACACCACTAACGGTAAATGAAATGATTGACGCTTTTGTTGACGCACGTGATGACTCATCAATCGGTGTTGTTATTTTGGCTGGTGCTGGCGACAAAGCATTTTGTTCAGGTGGAGACCAATCAGTGAGAGGGCATGGCGGTTATGTTGGTGATGACCAGGTGCCACGCTTGAATGTTCTTGATTTACAAAGGTTAATCCGTACGATTCCAAAACCAGTTGTGGCAATGGTATCTGGTTATGCTATTGGTGGTGGCCATGTATTGCATGTTGTTTGTGATTTGACAATCGCTGCAGATAACGCAGTGTTCGGCCAAACTGGTCCAAAAGTAGGCAGCTTTGACGCTGGATATGGAGCAGGTTATTTAGCACGTATGGTTGGTCATAAGCGTGCACGTGAGATTTGGTATTTATGCCGTCAATATAGTGCCGAAGAAGCATTTCAAATGGGCATGGTAAATACAGTAGTTCCACTGGACGAGCTAGAGGATGAAACGCTTCAATGGTGTGAAGAAATGCTTGAAAAATCACCTACAGCTCTTCGTTTCCTAAAGGCATCATTTAATGCCGATACAGATGGATTAGCTGGTTTACAGCAAATGGGTGGAGACGCAACACTTCTTTACTATACAACAGAGGAAGCAAAAGAAGGACGCGATGCATTTAAAGAGAAAAGAAAGCCAGACTTTAAGCAATTTCCACGCTTTCCGTGATTTTAAATAAATTTTAAAGAGAGACCTTTGCTTATGATAGGCAAAGGTTTTTCATTTACTGAATGAGGAGGTCAGCATTATGCCTGAAAGAATTCCACATTGGCTGACAAAACAAGCAACTATTGCTCCAGATCAAACCGCAATTGAATTGGAAAAGGGAACTAACTTAACTTTTTTGGAATTAAAGGAAAAAAGCCAGCATTTTGCTCAAAAACTAGCACAATTAGATATTAAACAAGAATCACATATTGCCATTTTATCTAACAATAATGTTGATATGGTAATTGCTATACATGCATTAAGTTATCTTGGGGCTGTTGCTGTCATGCTTAATACTCGTTTAACTGAAGAGGAATTAGCATATCAAGTCAGCGATGCAGAAGTTTCACATGTACTGGCCCAAAGTCATGATACAAATTTCAGCGTACCTGTATATACATTTTCCGAAGTTAAAACTCTTCAGGAAAAGACAGTCGCGTTGCGAACGGAAATTAACTTAGATGACAGATTCACCATTATTTATACATCAGGTACCACGGGATTCCCAAAAGGTGTAGTACATACTTATGGTAATCACTGGTGGAGCGCAATAGGATCAATGTTGAATCTGGGCCTGAATAATAATGACAAGTGGCTTAATGCATTACCTATTTTCCATGTTGGTGGTCTGTCTATTTTTGTTAAAAGCGTTATTTATGGAATGCCTGTTTACTTAGTTGAAAAGTACGACAAGCGTAGTGTTCATGACGCGATTAAGTCAAAAGGTGTGACAATTGTTTCTGTTGTTACACTTATGCTAAGGGAACTTGTTGAGCAGCTTGGTGACAATCTCTTTCCAGATGCCTTCCGTTGTGTGTTACTTGGAGGCGGACCAGCGCCAAAGTCACTTTTGGAACAGGCAAAACTTCGTAATATTCCTGTGTTTCAGTCATACGGAATGACAGAAACGTCATCACAGATTGTGACATTAAGTCCAAAGGATGCTTTGAACAAGATAGGTTCTTCTGGCAAGCCATTATTCCCAGCTCAGTTGAAAATTGATGCAGCGGATAAATCAATAGGTGAGATACATGTAAAAGGCCCAATGGTTACCAACGGCTATTTTAGAAATGAAGCAGCAACAGAAAAGGCTCTAACCGATGGGTGGCTAGCTACGGGTGATCTTGGTTATCTTGACGATGATGGTTTTTTATATGTTGTGGACCGACGAAAGGATCTTATAATATCTGGTGGTGAGAATATCTATCCTACAGAAATCGAGAGCGTTTTGTCTGAGATAGATACAGTCCGGGAAGCAGCTGTTGTTGGAATGAGTGACGATAAATGGGGACAGGTTCCCATTGCTTTTGTAGTTTCAGTAGATAATTCTGTTTCAGCTGAAGTTATACTGGAATACGCCAGTCAGAAACTTGCTAAATACAAGCTGCCTAAAGAGATTCATTTTATTGATCAACTTCCGAGAAATGCGTCAAATAAAATTGTGAAGAGTAAATTGTTATAGGATATTGCAGGAATGACTTTCCGTACGTAATTACTTTTAAGCGTCGCAGTTAATATAAATTGCGATTTACTGTGGAAAAATAATATTAGTGCTATGATACCGCTACGGAAATACACTTCGCGCACCTTAGGACTTGCGCTGAGCCATCGATGCATAGGACGTGCGCTAGTGCAGACTTTGCCAAGCCTACTTAGTCTGGCTCGCTCGAAAATACGCTCGCTGTGGGTTCCCAACCTCGCCGCTTTCCCGCAGGAGCATTCGTTTATTTCCTGGGGTAGCATGGTCCTTTGTTGGAGTGTCACTATTAAAGACTGGGATTGCCGAGTTTTATAAAATTTCCACAAAATTGTCGTTATATTGTTGCCACTTCTTCGGCTTGAGAATCGAATCTAGTTACACAAAGTATTATTTTTTAAAAAATAATACAAACAACATCAAATGTCGTATGACTATAAGATGAAAATGACTGCTATGGATCTCTTAACCAATATAATGCTGCCAATTAATTTTTCAGTACAGAAATTTTCCATTAACTATTTGCGAGAAGAATACAAACAACTAGTAATGGCCACTCACAAAAATTTCAGCGGACATGAGGGATCTTATTTATGGAAAATAAGCGCTCTTGTGTCCACTAATCAGATGAAAATAAATGGTCTTTCGTTTATCAACAGCTATTAGAAGTAATTCTTTCTTACAAAGGGCGTCCTCTTACTTACAAAATCGAATGCGGGAACGATAAAGTGGCATCCTGATAACATTTTTTTTGAAAATATAAATTTTCATTGAAAATGATTCTCAAAGTCATTGACTTATATCCAAAAACCAAATAAACTGTGTATATAATGCAAGGTGAAAAATTGTGCATGTACATACTAAAATAGTTGTATATGTAGAGTAAGAATGCAGACATGGGGAGAGATTCCAATGCAAACATTAACAGCGAAGGATTTAACACTTGGCTATGGCGAAGATATAATAATAGATGATTTAAATATAACTATCCCAAAAGGCGAAATTACTGTATTAATTGGTGGAAATGGTTGCGGAAAGTCTACTTTGCTACGTTCTTTGGCTCGTTTACTTAAACCGAAAAGCGGAGACGTTGTGTTAGATGGTGAACATATAGCGAAAATGGGAACGAAGGATGTTGCTAAAAAACTTTCCATTTTACCGCAGGGACCTGTAACACCAGAAGGCTTATCAGTAATGGAACTTGTTAAACAAGGAAGACATCCATATCGCGGATTCTTAAAACAGTGGTCTAATGACGATGAAAATGCTGTTAATAAGGCACTTGAAGCAACTAATATGATGGAATTTAGGGATCGTTCAGTTGATTCGTTATCTGGAGGTCAACGTCAGCGTGCTTGGATTGCAATGACTTTGGCACAGGAAACCGATACGATCTTATTAGATGAGCCAACAACATACTTGGATATGACACATCAAATTGATGTACTTGATTTATTATTTGAGCTTAACGAGAAGGATGGGCGTACTATTGTAATGGTACTGCATGATTTGAACCTTGCTTGCCGTTATGCACATCATATTGTGGCTATTAGAGATAAACAGGTTTTTGCTCAAGGCAAACCAGAAGAAATTGTTACATGTAAACTAGTTCATGAAGTTTTTCAAATGAAGTGTGATGTGACATTTGACCCTATGTTTGGTACACCAATGTGTATCCCGCATGGAAGAGGTCGATGTATTTATGCTAATGGAGCAGGAGCGTCACAATCAGCAATTAATTGAATACAATCGTAAATTGTCCCATCAGTCTTAGCAGATTGATGGGTTTTTATTTTATTTATACATTTATCTCCTGCTTTTGAGGCAAATTATTAGCAGGAGGTGCTGTATGGAAAAAAAGAAATTTTATATTAATTTAGGAAGTCAGGAAATATCTCAATTAAAATATGATAATAATGAAGAGTTTGTCATTCATGCAACAGAAGATGAGGTGCGAATTTTACGCGATAAAATGGATGATATGTATAATGCTGATTATCGTTCATTCTTTCGATCCCATGTCCCAATTGTGCCATATCATAATGATAGTTCAAACGATGATTATGACATAGGCATAACAGAAGCTTTTCAGATGATCTATGACTTAGGTGATGAGACAACAAAAAAACATATAGACAGCATGGGTGTTCTTTCAGACGGACACACGTGATTTGGTGAACGAGGCTGGAACAAAAGTGTTTTAGTCAAATTAAAATCCGAACTATGATTCAAAATTCTTGAAATAGAATTCGAATTAGTTCGGATTTATTTTGTTGCTGATTAGATATAAAGCGCGAACTGACTATGGGAGTCCTATTGGAAGTATTTAGTGAGGCTTCCTAACCACGCAGCTCTGGAATATACTCGCTTTCCGTGGGCTCACCACGAGCCTCCTCGCTCGAAAAGAACGCTCCCTGTGGGGTCTCTTAGGATCGCTGTCCTACAGGAGTCTCGCATATTCCAGCTGCTAGTTTAGTAATATTACTCTTTATCCATCACAATGTATATTTAGTTATTTTATCAAGTTATAATGAGCAAATCCTAGCGCATGAAATAGTAGACTCCTGGGGGGGAGGATAGGCCTAGATGAGACATCTGAGTGCGTCAGCACGAAGAGGGCTCAACAGCCGTCCCCGGAAAGCGAAGTGTATTTCCGAAGCGGTTTTACTGCACCCAACCAGTTCGCAGTTTATATCAACTATGCATCAGGTCCGGCCATTGAATGAACGTACTTAACACCTATCTGCTGTTATTCGTATTTACAGTGAAAGGTTTTAGCTCTTTTATAACAAAAAGTTTATATGTCCTGGATAAAAGGAATAGTATATCAGAAGGGCTTCTATATAAATGCGAAGGGAGCGATAAATATGTATAAAAACTTACATCGCAGGTATTTAAAAAGGATTATCAGTTGTATTATTATTTTGCCATTATTTTTTATGATTCAAACAACTGAAGTTAAAACTGCATCGGCAGCAGTTGAATCTAGTAATAACCATGAAAATTCCAAGGTAAGTGACATAAAAAAGGAAAGTCCTGAAAAAGAGCTTACTCATGACCAGATTGTTTCCCTTACAAACCAGTTTATGCAAACACTTGTACAGGATATTGACAGTAATAACAAAGTAGTCAATTATAACACGAAGAACGAGTTGCTGGAGGAGTTTGAAAAAGTAACGACTAAAGATGTGGCGACTAAATATGTTGATTATTATTATCAAAATAAGACAAGTGGATTATATATAAAACCAACTGAGACACCTCCATGGTTTAATGAAAAAAATGACTATGATATGATACAAAGGGAAGATAACGTAGTTAAAGTTATACAGGAGAATAAATCTGATTTATATGGGTCATATACGGTGGAAATTGAATTCACTTATAATGATAAATGGAAGATAACAGATATCAACTATTAATGTTACTAATCGAATATGAAAGCAGTTGAAATAATGTATACATTCAAAGATTATTACCATAATGAAGTAAAGCTATCATTTGATGACCATCCTTTTTCAAAAAAACCCAAACATGTATGGGTAATTTGTAAATTCAGAAATGATTGGCTACTAACCAGACATAAGGATCGTGGATTAGAATTTCCAGGAGGGAAAGTAGAAAAGGGTGAAACCGCACAGGAAGCAGCTGTTCGGGAGGTCATGGAAGAAACCGGTGGAACTATTGATTCGATAAGGTACATTGGCCAATATTATGTTGCAGGTAAAGGCGGTAACATTATTAAAAATGTCTACTTTGCTGAAATCAAAGAACTAATTCCTCAAGAGACTTATTATGAAACAGAAGGACCTGTTATGTTAAAAGAGGTTCCAGAGAATGTCAGGCAGAATAAAATGTATAGTTTTATTATGAAGGATGGCGTATTATCTTATTGTATGGAGTTTATAAAAAGAGAGAAAAACTAAAAATCGCCCATTACAGGCGATTTTTAGTTTGTATTTTTAATAAGCCATCTTTCTATACACTCTGCAATTTTGTACATGATAACAGCACAAAGGGCAATTACTACCAGAATGGATATAACGAGTGGGAAGTCAAACTCTTGAAAACCACTAATGATTAAATAGCCTAATCCTTCTTTTGAAATCAGGAATTCTCCAACGATAACTCCTACCCATGATAAGCCTACATTAACTTTAACAATTGATAACATTGCAGGTAAGGCTGCCGGGAATATGGCTTCTCTGAAGATTTGTTTTCTATTAGCACCAAAGCTTTTTAACACTCTTTCATAATTTGGGTCAACCTCACGGTATGCAGTATATATAACCAGGGTGGTAATTGCTGCAGAAATGATTGCTCCGATAGCTATTACAGATACATAGCTAGGGCCTATTGCAACGATAATGATGGGGGCAAAAGCAACCTTAGGTATTGCATATAAAACAGCTAAGAATGGCTTCATTATTTTGGAAAGCCGCAATGATGACCATAAAACAACAGCAAATATAATCCCCACGATGGTTCCTATTAATAAGCCCAAAACTGTTTCAATCAATGTAATTTGTAAGTGGGAAATTATTGTTCCATCTGAAAACTTTTTTAATAATATGCTAAATATTTCAGAAGGAAAACTAAATATCATTGGGTTTATCCATTCCATTCTGCTAGCTATTTCCCAAAGAGCGATAAAGGAGACTAGTATAATTAATTGCCACAAAATGATGATTTTTCTTTCATGGTTTACTTGGTTTTTATAATCCTTAAATAGTTGCTTATCTGAATCAAACATCATTTTGGTAGCCTACTATCGTTGTTTCCAGCATGTTTGGTTCTAACTCTTCCCAGATTTTTTCGAATAGTAGCAGGTATTTCGGATGTCTTCGTACCGAAAAGGGTGCTTCATTTCGTAATTCCAAAGGGACTTCAAAGGTTTTTCCGGTTGATCTGGTATTAGCGTCCAACAGGATTATACGGTCACTCATAGCAATAGCTTCACTAATGTTATGGGTTACCAGTATTGTTGTTTTGTTGTAATTTTTAAGTAATCGTAACATTAATTCTTCTAGCATTAGCTTAGTTTGGTAGTCGAGTGCAGTAAATGGTTCATCTATTAATAGAATTTTTGGATCAGTTATTAGTGATCGAATAAAGGCAACATGCTGACGCATTCCGGCTGACAAGGAACTTGGGTATACATGCATTACATTTGTTAATCCGGCTTCTTTCAATAGATTTATTGCTTTTTCTTTTATTGCTGTTGTTTGATTTTTACCGACCTTGGGTCCAATAAGAACGTTATCTATAATTGTTTTCCAAGGAAATAAATAATCCTGTTGCAGCATATAGCCAATTGCCGGTTCTGATTTATTGATTGGCTGCTGTTGAAGTAACACATCTCCGGTGGTTTGTTTAATAATTCCCGCTATTATAGAAAGGATCGTTGACTTTCCACAGTTACTGGGTCCTAAAAGGGTAATAATTTCGCCTTCTTTTACGGAAAAAGATATATTGTCGAGGGTTTTTGTATAATTATTTTTTGAAAAATAATGGTGTGAAACGCGATCTAAGGTAAGAAATGTCATGGGCTTCCCTCCTTAGTTTGAATGGTGAACATATAGATTTAACTATTCAATAGCTGATTTTCCAATAAGTTTGCAAATATATGAAACATACATAAGTTTTATTAATACAAATATTAGGTTGTATATTGTCATCATAGCCTATGTCATTTAATAAAATTGTGTGAATGCCTATGTAATTATGAGGTTATATAAATTTGTATATCGTTAAAGGGGTTCTTACGTTAGCGTACTTTACTATCTTAACTGCCAAAAAATACCGCCCTCGAAAAATCGAGAACGGCTGTCAGCATGTGCTGCCAAAAATTTTCCTTCATATATTAAAATCCTTTTGGGATGAGGAAACCATAGTTATACAGATCGGTATAAAGGACCTGCTTCCTTAATTTCGTTACTTGCTAACTTAAATTTCTTAAAGTTTTCATGAAATTTCATTGCAAGTGATTTTGCTTCCAGATCATACGCAGATTTATCTTCCCACGTATTCTTTGGTACAAGTACTTCATCAGGTACACCAGGTACATGCATTGGAATTGTAAGGCCAAAAACATTATCGTGGGTAGTTTCAACAGTATTGAGTTCTCCTTCTAACGCTGCGTGTATCATTGCCCTTGTGTATGACAGTTTCATACGTTTTCCAATTCCATAGGAACCACCAGTCCAACCAGTGTTAACCAAAAATACATTAGAGTTATATTGGTCTATTTTATCGCCAAGCATTTTTGCATATGTTGATGGTGCTAATGGCAGAAATGGTGAGCCAAAACATGCTGAGAAAGTTGCTTGTGGCTCTGTTACGCCTCTTTCTGTACCAGCCAGTTTGCTCGTGTACCCACTTAAAAAGTGATACATTGCCTGTTCTTTCGTTAATTTGCTGATTGGTGGCAATGTTCCGGATGCATCAGCTGTTAGAAAAATTATTGTGTTAGGATGACCAGCAATACTTGGTGAAGTAATATTATCAATATTTTCAAGTGGATAGGCTGCTCGTGTGTTTTCAGTTAATGATGTGTCATCATAATCAGGTAACCGTGAATCTTCTTCAAGAATTACATTTTCAAGTACTGAACCAAATCGAATAGCATTGTAAATTTGTGGTTCTTTATCCTGAGACAGATTGATACATTTTGCGTAGCAGCCACCTTCAATGTTAAAAACACCATT
Organism: Virgibacillus sp. L01; assembly: GCF_052246775.1. NCBI lineage: Bacteria > Bacillati > Bacillota > Bacilli > Caryophanales > Bacillaceae > Virgibacillus > Virgibacillus sp. L01. The sequence goes on from NZ_JBQQCP010000018.1 coordinate 16,257, forward strand.
TGGACTCCATCCATGTTCATCATCGCCAATTAAACGGCGGTATGGATCAGCAGATAATGTTGTTTTACCAGTTCCGGATAGACCGAAGAACAATGCAACATCACCTTCCTGGCCAACATTCGCTGAGCAATGCATGGATAAAATGTCGCGTTGTGGCAATAGGTAATTCATTATCGAAAAAATGGATTTCTTGATTTCACCAGCATACTCGGTACCACCAATTAAAATGATTCGTTTTTTAAACGATATCAGGATAAACGTTTCAGAATTTGTCCCATCCACCTCTGGATCTGCTTTGTATGTAGGAGCAGACACAACAGTGAATTCGGATTGATGGGTCTTTAATTCTTCATCTGTCGGCGTAATGAATAATTGGCGAGCAAATAAATTATGCCATGCATATTCGTTTATAACCTCGATGGGCAAGCGGTACTTTTCATCAGCACCAGCATATCCTTTAAATTGAAATAGCTCTTCCTTGTTCTTTAAATAGGTGATAACTTTCTCGTAAAGTCTTTCGAATGACGCTTCATCTATTGCTTGATTCACCAAACCCCAATCGATAAATTCTTCACAAATATCGTCACGTACAATGAATTTGTCTTTGGGAGAACGGCCAGTATATTCACCAGTAGTCGCACAAACCGCTCCTGTTGCGGTTAGCATACCTTCTTTACGTGATAAAATCTTTTCAACTAAATTAGGTACAGCAAGGTTTTTTTGTAAATTATTATGCGAAAGTAAATCTTTTAAAAATAGTGATTGTTCCACCGTTTTCATTTGTAATACCTACCTTTTTGATGGATTTGTATGGAAAGGCGATAACGTTCAATTATCTAATTATCTAAATCTAATCATTAGTATAACACATTAATCAAAATAGTCCATACTAATAATGTGATTATTTATATGAATTTTTAGTGGCAATCGTGTATGTGACTAGCAAATAGTTGACATCGCAAGGCTATTTCGATACGATAATTGTCGAACGGACACTCTCTTATTCAGAGTTGGTGGAGGGACAGACCCTGTGAAGCCCGGCAACCGTCACATTAGTGAAAAGGTGCTAATCTGGTGCAAGGATGTATCCTTGAACAATAAGAGCGAAAGGCCACAATTCCTTTCCTCATGAATGCAGGGAAGGTTTTTTGTTTGCAGTTTGGAAAGTTTAAATTTTTTCGTACTGTATAAGCCGGGTTTTCTAATTAAAACATATTTTAATAATGGACATATACTGAAAAGATAGAGTTCCGTACCATAAGTTTAGGGGAGGATTTAGCCAAATGGCTTCGAATCGTCGGTTATTTACATCTGAATCTGTAACGGAAGGACACCCTGATAAAATTTGTGATCAGATATCAGATGCAATTTTAGATGAAATTTTATCAAGTGATCCAAATGCCAGGGTAGCATGTGAAACAACTGTGACAACAGGGTTAGTATTAGTGTCAGGAGAGATTACTACTTCTACATATGTAGATATTCCTGCTATTGTACGTCAAACAATTAAAGATATCGGATATACAAGGGCAAAATTTGGCTTTGATGCTGATACATGTGCAGTACTTACAGCGATTGACGAACAATCTGCTGATATTGCTGGTGGAGTGGACAATGCTTTAGAATCTCGTCAAGGTAAAATGAGTGATGAGGAAATCGCCTCAATTGGAGCGGGTGATCAAGGGCTTATGTTTGGCTTTGCCTGTAATGAAACAGAGGAATTAATGCCTTTAGCAATTTCGCTGGCACATAAATTGGCAAAGCGGTTAGCATATGCGCGTAAAGAGAACATATTGGATTACTTGCGTCCCGATGGTAAAACACAGGTAACTGTTGAATATGACGAACATGATAATCCTGTAAAGGTGGATACCATTGTTATTTCAACGCAACATCATCAGGATATAGCTTCAGAACAAATAGAGAAAGACTTGATCGAACATGTGATTCGTCCCGTTGTACCAGCGAATCTGCTGGATGAATCAACAAAGTATTTCATTAACCCGACAGGTCGCTTTGTTATTGGTGGCCCACAAGGGGATGCAGGCTTGACAGGTCGTAAAATAATTGTTGACACATATGGCGGCTATGCGCGCCATGGCGGAGGTGCGTTCAGCGGGAAGGACTCCACTAAGGTAGATCGTTCCGGCGCATACGCAGCTCGTTATGTAGCCAAGAATATTGTAGCAGCGGATCTTGCAAAAACGTGTGAAGTTCAAATAGCCTATGCAATTGGAGTTGCTGAACCGGTTTCCATTGCAATCGATACTTTTGGAACTGGTGTTGTGAGTGAAGAAGCTTTGGTTACAGCGGTTCGCAAGTTATTTGATTTGCGTCCAGCCGGTATTATTCGAATGCTCGACTTACAACGTCCAATATTCAGGAATACTGCAGCATACGGGCATTTTGGCAGAACAGATATCCTTTTCCCTTGGGAGAAAACAGATAAAGTAGAAGAATTGCAAGCATTAGTTAAAAAATAATAGGTGAAAGTAGAAAGGTATTGCTCATGCAATATCTTTTTTTATTTGGCGAAAACTTTTAATTGATTTTACTCGTATATATAGTAGGAACGTTTTGAAGGGAGTGTGTAAGTCATTGAATGAGAACGAGTCCAAACTTATTAAGAAAATAAAGAAAGGTGATCAGCAAGCCTTTAAGCGTTTATATGAAAAACACGTAGACTATGCACTTCGAACAGCCTACTCGATTACGAAAAACAGAAGCGATGCCTCGGACATTGTTCAAGAGACATTTATTAAAATCTACCGTAATATTGAATCTTTTGATGTGAAGCGACCATTTAAACCGTGGTTTTATCAAATATTATTAAATGAAAGCAGGAGTTATATATCGAAAAGGTCTAAACAGGCAATCAATATTGAATCGGATCGGTTACTCGACCAGTTACACCGTAATGCCGAGAACAAGCGGCAATATGATGAGTTGGAGCTGGGGCTGGATGAACTAGATGATAAGGATCGTACAATCCTGACATTAAAGTATTTAAATGGCTTTACCGAGAAGGAAATTGCCAAGATGCTAGACGCAAATGTTAATACGATAAAGTCAAGGCTTTATAAAGGAAGAAAACGGTTAAAAGTTGCGATGGGAGGGATGAAGGATGAATGAAAAAGAGTTGGATAAAAAAATAGAAGATAAACTTACAAAAAATACAAACACGGCTCCGGAATTAAAGAGTGAGACATGGAATAAAATTAACAAGGAACTATTTCCTTCTCACGACTCCCGTAAAAAGAAAGGTAAGAAAGCTATTATCTCCGGACTAACTGCTGCTGCTATCGTTGCAATTGCTGTTTTCGGCATGACAGATCCAGGTCAGGCAATGATACAAAATCTGAAGGATATGTTTGTTGAGGAGAAGGAGCAGGAGATTGAAATTGAAGGGCATAAGGAAGATACCGACGTACAGCTGGAAGCAAACGAAGAGCTCCGGTATGTCATCTATATTGATGATTCACGCTATAAGATGGTTGAAGGAGATAGCAGTGATCGCATTGTTCCCGAGCAGGAACTGGCAGACAGGTATCCGGAAGTTTCGATGGAGATTGTGCGTAAGGACGCAACCACCGAAGAGATGGTCGAATCCATTAAGAACGCTTTGGCGGACAACAAAATGGAATTGAGACAAGAAGAACAAGTTAATGCCCCTATTAATGGTGTCGTGATCAGAGGGATTGGTCCCGGATATACGAATGAGTCCGGAAAAACAGGACAGCAATGGGACACACCAGTACTAAAATATTATATAACAGAAACAGAAAATGACCAGGTGTTTGTTATTAAACAAAGCTATTTCTTAGAGGCAGCTGAAGGTCATGGTGCAAGATTTGATTACATGCTAAAAAGCTTTGAGATCGTTAACTAAACCCAATTTTGTCTAATAAATTTTGAAATGGAAATACTTTTAATAACTATAAATAAAAAAAGTAAACACATCTCAAATTCAGCAAAGACTATCATAATAAATTTTTACAAGAAAGAGGGATAAACAATGTGTGGCTTTATAGGTATTCTACGTAATAATCCTGGCAAACCAAATGAAGTATATAAAAATCTATTTAGGGATCAGAATAATAGTATGTCTCATAGAGGCCCTGATGATGAAGGTTATTTTCACGATGACTTTGTTTCTTTTGGATTTCGAAGGTTAAGTATAATTGATATAGAATATGGGGCGCAGCCTTTGAGCTATGATGATAAAAAATTGTGGCTTGTTTTTAACGGTGAGATATACAATTACTTGGAATTAAGGAACGACTTACAGGCTGAGGGATATAAATTTACAACAGAGTCTGATACGGAAGTGATAGCTGCATTATTTTCGAAACATAAGGAAGATGCATTTCAGTTCCTCAGGGGCATGTTCTCCATATTGATTTGGGACAAAGAGCAGGAAACTTTTTACGGTGCCCGCGATCCATTTGGTATTAAGCCGCTATTTTACCATGAGATAGGGGAGGGAATCGTATTTGCCTCTGAGAAGAAGAGTATTACGTTATTAATGGAAAATGAAGAAGTCAATAATGAGGCATTACAGCACTACCTAAGTTTCCAATTTGCACCTGAACCAATGACGATGACAGCTGGGATTAATAAAGTTGAACCTGGTCATTACTTTGTTAAAAGCCCTGGTAAACCAATTGCTTTCAAACGATATTGGTACGTTACATTTAATCCGGTCCTAATGGAAAGAAAGGACTGGATAAAACGAATTCAGGATGTCATGTATGACTCTGTCAGTAAGCATTTGCGTAGTGATGTTCCTGTTGGTTCATTTTTATCCGGTGGTATCGATTCGACGATTATCGTAGCAATGGCAAAAAAAATCAATCCAAACATTAAAACGTTCTCTGTTGGTTTTGAACGTGAAGGTTATTCGGAGATTGATGTGGCAAAAGAAACAGCGGACAAATTAAACGTTGAAAATATATCTTATATTATTTCACCAGAAGAGTATGTTGAAAAACTGCCGAAAATTATGTGGCATATGGATGACCCACTAGCAGATCCATCTTGTGTACCGCTATACTTTTTGGCTCGTGAAGCTAGCAAACATGTTACCGTTACGTTGTCAGGAGAAGGTGCAGATGAGCTATTTGGCGGATATAATATTTATCGGGAGCCAGAATCATTAAAAATGTTTAATTCTATTCCAGCACCAGCTAAAAGTCTATTGGCACGAGTAGCAGAAGTTCTGCCTGAAGGTGTACGTGGAAAGAGCTTTCTGGAACGTGGAACCACGCCACTATGCGAACGATACATTGGAAATGCGAAAATGTTTGAGGATAAAGAAAAAGACCAGATTCTAAAAGTGTATAATGGAAATACATGTTATCAACAGATTACAGGAAAGTTGTATGACCGTGTGCGAGATTTTCCACTTGTGGATCAAATGCAATATGTGGATATTCATACATGGATGCGTGGTGACATTTTATTAAAAGCAGATAAAATGACGATGGCCAACTCTTTGGAACTACGTGTACCATTCCTTGATAAGGAAGTTTTCAAGGTAGCAAGTGAGTTACCTGTTGCTATGAAAATTGCAAATGGTACTACGAAAAACATTTTACGTGAGGCTTTCCGAGGTATTGTTCCTGACCATGTAATTGATCGTAAAAAGCTTGGATTTCCGGTTCCGATACGGCATTGGCTGAAAGATGAGCTTAATGACTGGGCCAGAAATTTAATACAGGAGAGTCAAACTGATCATTTACTGAATAAGTCCTATATTGTCAATTTGCTTAACGCCCATTGTCAGGACAAAGGTGATTACAGCAGAAAAATATGGACAGTTCTTATGTTCATGCTTTGGCATCAAATTAATATCGAAAATAAGTTTGATATCAATGAGTTGAGTAAACCAGATCAAGCTTTTGAATTACTTTCAAAAGAATCGATAGTCTAAAAAGGAAACAGGCGCATGGTTAAGTATACCTATACCGCCTGTTTTTACTTATTGGCTACTATTTTTCCAAGTCCAGGTTTGTATTATGTTTGTAGTATTGCCCTTTTTCAACATACGAATTTCTTACTCGTTCCATTTCATCATAGTCCTTGTCTGTAAGTGTACGGACAACTTTAGCTGGTCTTCCTAAAGCCAATGAATGAGGCGGTATTTTTTTACCTGGTGGTACGAGACTTCCAGCCCCGATAAAGGCATGTTCACCTATTTCTGCACCATCAAGTATCACAGACCCCATTCCAATAAGTGAATTGTTACGTATTGTACAGGCATGAAGTGTTACCTGATGACCAACTGTCACATCATCTTCTACTGTAACAGGCATGTTAGGACTTTGATGAATCAAAGAAAGATCCTGAATGCTCACTCGTTTACCGATCCGTGTAGGTGCAACATCTCCGCGAATAACAGTGTTGAACCACACATTTGATTGCTCGCCGATAATAACGTCACCGATGACTGTAGCATCGTTTGCAATAAAAACAGAGTTATGAATTTCAGGTTTATTATTTTTATAAGAATGTATCATTTGAATCCCCCTAAAAAATATGGTGATATAGGTAGTATAGCAAAATTTTCATACAATTATCGAATGATTGTCTTGGGAACGGAGGAACTTAGTTGGAGTACAAAATACCAAAAACATCATTAACTTTAATGGCAACAGTCTATCGTAAAATCTTCCCAGCAGTGAATACGGAATTAGCTTTTTGGCAAAAACGAGCAAATCAAATTCCGAATCAAGAGTTACGAACACAGGCACTCGCGAGTATTAAATCAAAGCGATTTCATTGCCTGGGTGGTGCTGTCTATGCATTGTTAGCTGGGCATAAATGGAAAGAAGCAATTCGTTTTATTGTTGCTTATCAAACAGTTAGTGACTATTTGGACAACCTTTGTGACCGAAGTACTTCGATGGATCCTGATGACTTTGATTTACTGCACCAGGCAATGATTGATGCTCTAAGTCCGGGAAATTCAATAAAAAATTATTATGAACTTCGCACAGACCGAGTTGACGGGGAATACTTAGCCGATCTCGTACGAACCTGTCAAAAGATTTTTCGGAATCTGGGTGAATATGATATTATTCGTGATTATATTTTGAAACTGGAACAACTATATGGGGACCTTCAGGTGCATAAACACGTTAAGGAAGATGAGCGCATCTCCCGGTTGAAGAATTGGTATGAAGCAAATAAGGAAGATTCATTAAGCTGGTATGAATTTTCTGCTTCGGCAGGATCTACTTTGGGCATTTTTTGTCTCGTAAGCTACACGTTAGGTGGTTACATGACCAAGGAGCTTGCCGACAATATTAATAATAGTTACTTCCCGTATGTTCAAGGTTTACATATTTTGTTGGATTATTACATTGACCAAGAGGAAGATAAGCTTGAAGGAGATCTGAATTTCTGTAGTTTCTATGATAATCATAAACAAATGAAGAAACGCTTTATCTATTTTATAGAACAGGCCGCTAAACACGTCCATTCTCTTCCGAATTCGGGTTTTCATGAAATGGTTTATCAGGGTCTAGTTGGTTTGTATTTAGGAGATCCTAAGGTGAAAAAGCTTGAAGACGGAACACAAATGACTGAGGATTTGTTGCATATAAGTGGAAAAAGTGCTCGTTTCTTCCATTGGAACACTAAGTTATATTATAAATTTAGAAAACCCCGGGATTGATTTCCCGGGGTTTATTGTAGCGGACACACTTTACTTTGATAGATGTAAAATAGGGAATTATCACTACGAATTCCGAGCAATGATTCTCAATAAATTCGAACCTCATCGCCTTTGTCTGCTGAAGAAGTGTTCCGCCTTTTTTAAAATAGCTAGTTCCTCTTCTGATTCTGTTAATTTCTTATCTTTCTCTTCTAACTGTTGTTCTAGTTGCTTGACACGATCTTCAGCTACAACAGGCTCATTTTCAAATTCACGATAATGCTTCATCCATTCATGAAGACTGCTTAGTGGAATCTGCAGCTCATCCGCAATATCCGTCATAGTCTTCTTTTGACATTGTTCTTGTGCGTACTTAACGGTTTCTTTCTTGAATTTTTCACTGTATCTTTGTCGATGTTCGCCCATTGGAAATCCTCCTCATCATAACAACTATTGATTTTAATTAAATTGATGTCCACTTCTTGATGAGCTCGTACTTTTATTCCGATTGTGTGAGATCATGTAGATACCTTCGCCAAAAATCAGATATTAATTTCTCTTTTGAATCGCCAGTATAAATGGGGGGTCATTTTTTTGGTTAATAAAACCATAGTAAAGCACATGGAACAATTTTTGATCAAGCAAGTGCACGTATCTTACCAATTGTTCCTTTTCTGATTCTCCACCTTCATGTCCGTGGTAAACAACGAGTACAACAATTCCATTTTGCTTCATATGGGATAGTATACCTTCAACAGCTAATATAGTTGACTCACTTCTGGTTATGACTGATTTGTCACTTCCAGGCAAATAGCCAAGGTTAAAAATAGCTCCGCCAAGTTTGGTTAACTTATCAACTGGCATATGATGAATAAAATTGCTGTGACTATCTTTTATGATGGTTGCATTGTTAGATTTATTTTGGGCGAGTCGATTTTTAGTATTTGTAATTGCTTGATCCTGAATATCAAATCCAAATACATGACCATTATCCCCAACTAGTTTAGTTAGAAAAAGGGTGTCGTGACCATTTCCGCAAGTGGCATCAATAACTGTATCGCCTTTGTCTACGGATTCTTCCAGAAGATGATGTGTAAAATTTAATATACCTTTTAGCATTTTAGATAGATGGCTCCTTAGTAGTTCTATGATGTAATTAGTTTAGCATAGCACGAAATGGAGGGGAAAGTAAGTTGATTATTAGGTTGTAATAGTGTACTATTTACCTATAACACTAATACGCTTGGAGGTTATATGTATATGATCAGTAGTGCATTTAAAGGCTTGTATATTAAAGAATGGAAAATGATGAAAGGGTTTTATATTGGTCAGTTTATCGTGGCTTTAATTATCGTGATAGTAGCTGATGCTATGAGTGATGCTTCCATTTTTGAATCGCTTGTAGGCTTACTAACGTTTGGTTTTATTATTTTGCCTGGTGCGGTGTTATACAGCTTGAATACAGAGACGAATCAATTAGAAATATTTTTACATAATCCACAATCAATTCATAAAATGCTCTTCGTCAAATTTTTAAATGGCTTGTTTTTTGCGTTTAGTTTTTTACTACTATTAGCTGTTATCGCGGTCAGCTTTGAAATGATCTGGGGCGCATCAATTCAAAGTGGTCTAGATTCTTTCTCGTTTTTGCTTATTCTTATTATCAACATGGTAGTTGTTTCAATTTACCCCACGGTGATACTTGTCTTTTTCTGGACGTTGCACCAAATTTGGCGTACCTATATACATGGATTAAGCATTGTAGCAGTTGTTCTCTTATTAATTATTGGTGTACAGCTGATGGGCGTACTCCGGTCTACTAATTTCTATGACGTATTAACGAAATGGGGAGTAATTTCTATTCCGAATGATCACTCAGGTGATTATTTATCAATATCTTTTGTTCCTGGCCAAATTAGTGGAGGTGTAGATGCTACTATCTTTTTTGGATTATATGTATTTTACGGATTGTTAGCCCTGTTATTATATGGGGTCTCTGCATACCTACTAGATCGTAAAGTGGAGGTATAGATATGGGGATAGATTTTGATGAGAACAAACCAATATATCAGCAACTAATTAACCGAATCTCCAGTGAAATTATCCGGGGGGACAGATCAGTCGGTGGAAAACTCCCTTCAGTTCGAGAGTATGCTTTGGAAGCGGGAGTTAATGCCAATACAGTGCAGCGGGTGTATCGGGAACTGGAAAATTTGGAAATCGTTGAGACAAAACGTGGTCAAGGGACATTTGTGACAGGTAACCAAAATAGATTAAGCGATTTGCGAGAAGGAATGAAGTTAGAATTCATTCAGCAATTCATCCGTGATATGAATGATATGGGATACAGTACAGAAGAAATGATAAAGGGGATCAAATCTGAAGGGCGGGGAAGTAAATGATGCAATTGGACCAAGTGACAAAGAAATATTTTGCCCGTAAGGCGGTTTACCGCTGTACATTAACAATTGAGCCAGGTAGAATAATTGGGCTTATTGGTGAAAATGGGAGTGGTAAGACAACCATACTAAAGTTGCTTGCTGGGTTAATCCGGCCAACAAAGGGAAATGTACTAATTGATTCCAAACAAGTTAACAGAAGTGTTAGTGAAATGCTAGCATATTTAACGGATATGGATTCCTTTTACCCATATTTTACAATAGAGGAACTGATTGATTTTTATAACAGTCAATTTAAAGACTTTGACAAAAACAGAGCTTTAGAGATTGCTGTCTTTATGAAATTGAACATAAAGCAGAAAACAAAATATTTATCAAAAGGGAACTTAAGCAGAGTAAAGATAGCCGTTACGCTTTCACGGAGAGCCCCATATGTTGTGTTAGATGAACCATTTTCAGGACTTGATCCGATGGTTCGAAAATCAATTATTAAAAGTATAATCAATTTTGTTGACCTACAGAAACAGACACTTATCGTGACTACCCATGAAGTATCAGAAGTGGAGCCTATTCTCGATGAAGTAGTTCTTTTAAAGGAAGGCATGATTATAGCACATAAATCAACTGATCAGGTACGGGAGGAATATGAGATGGATGTCGTTGATTGGATGGAGCGTGTTCATGAGTCAACGGAGGTATATGTGTAAGTGCTTGACAAACCAGTTTTCTTTGATTAGAATTCGATATAAATAAGTAAACGACGATGAGAAGGATTATTAATAAATTTATTCAGGCTTAGCGAGGCAGTGGCTGGTGTAAACTGCTCCTGAAGATTTATGAACTCACCTTTATAAAGTTGCAGAAATGAACGGAAGTAGTTTCTGTCGTAAATCTGCGTTAAGGATACAAGTGAGCGCAGCAGTTTAGCGTTAATTTGGGTGGTACCGCGGGAGTAATAGCTTCTCGTCCCTTTCGATTGGGATGAGTAGCTTTTTTTATTCGTTTTGTTAAAGGAAAAAGGAGGAAATAGCAGTGAGTTTTAACCATCAGGAAATTGAAAAAAAGTGGCAAAATTATTGGGAAGAGAATAAAACATTTCAAACAAATACTTATTCAAATAAAGAGAAGGTATATGCGTTAGACATGTTTCCATACCCATCCGGAGCGGGATTGCATGTCGGTCATCCAGAAGGGTATACAGCAACTGACATCTTCTCGCGGATGAAGCGGTTGCAGGGTTATGAAGTACTGCATCCGATGGGCTGGGATGCGTTTGGCCTGCCTGCAGAACAATATGCGCTTGATACAGGTAACAGTCCGGCAGAATTTACCGCACAAAATATCGAAACATTTAAACGGCAAATCCAGGAGCTTGGATTTTCATATGACTGGGACCGTGAAATCAATACGACAGATCCCAATTACTATAAATGGACACAATGGATTTTTACAAAACTATATGAACATGGGCTTGCTTACATGGACGAAGTGGCTGTTAACTGGTGCCCAGCTCTTGGGACAGTTTTAGCTAATGAAGAAGTAATTGATGGAAAAAGTGAACGTGGTGGACATCCAGTTGTGCGAAAACCAATGAAGCAGTGGATGCTTAAAATCACCGCCTATGCTGATCGTCTACTGGAAGATTTAGATGAAGTGAATTGGCCGGAAAGCATTAAAGATATGCAGCGTAACTGGATTGGCCGATCAGAAGGTGCTGAAGTAACATTTGGAATTGATGGGTATGATGAGGAATTTACTGCATTTACAACAAGGCCGGATACTTTATTTGGCGCAACTTACGCCGTATTGGCACCAGAACACCCTTTGGTGGAGACGATTGTATCGGGAGAACAAAAAGATGCTTTAGATTCTTATATGAAGGAAATTCAAACAAAATCCGATTTGGAACGTACTGACTTGGCTAAAGATAAAACAGGCGTATTCACAGGTGCATATGCAATTAATCCGGCAAATAATGAAAAAATGCCAATTTGGGTTGCGGACTATGTGCTGATGTCTTATGGAACTGGTGCCATTATGGCAGTTCCAGCACATGACGAACGAGATTATGAATTTGCAACCAAATTTGAGCTGCCAATTGTTGAAGTTGTTGCAGGAGGGGACGTCACCAAGGAAGCATATGTTGGTGATGGAAAACATGTCAATTCTGATATTTTGAATGGAATGGATAAGGAAGAAGCCATCACTACGATGATCGGATGGCTTGAAGAGAGTAACAAAGGTGAAAAAAAAGTAACCTATCGTCTTCGTGACTGGTTATTTGCCAGACAGCGTTACTGGGGAGAGCCAATTCCAATTATACATTGGGAAGACGGCACAATGACAGCTGTTCCTGATGAGGAATTGCCAGTTGAACTGCCAAAAATGAAAGAATTCAAACCTTCTGGAACAGGTGAATCTCCATTGGCTAATAACAGCGAATGGGTTAATGTTGTTGATCCTAAAACAGGAATGAAGGGGCGCCGCGAGACAAACACAATGCCGCAATGGGCTGGCAGCTGCTGGTACTTCCTTCGATTTATTGATCCGGATAACCCGGACAAACTTGCTGATCCAGAAGCATTAAAAGAGTGGTTGCCAATTGATATCTATATCGGTGGAGCCGAGCATGCTGTTCTTCACCTGTTATACGCACGTTTCTGGCATAAATTTTTATATGACATTGGAGTTGTTCCAACGAAAGAACCGTTTATGAAGTTGTATAACCAAGGTATGATTCTTGGGGAAGGCAATGAGAAAATGAGTAAATCTAAGGGCAATGTTGTTAACCCTGATGATATTATTGCTTCACACGGGGCTGACACGCTCCGTTTATATGAAATGTTTATGGGGCCATTGGATGCAGCGGTTGCCTGGTCTACCAATGGTCTGGACGGATCACGTCGTTTCCTTGACCGTGTTTGGCGCTTGATAGTAAACGAAGATGGGAGTCTCTCTGAGAAAATCAGTAACAGCAGCGAAAATTCTTCGTTGGAGAAGGTCTATCATGAAACAATAAAAAAAGTAACGGAGGATTTTGAGAACCTGCACTTTAACACTGGCATTTCACAAATGATGGTGTTTATAAATGAATCCTACAAGGCAGAAAGTCTTCCAAAACATTATATTGAGGGCTTTGTGAAATTAATTTCTCCTGTTGCTCCGCATCTTGCAGAAGAATTGTGGAATCGTCTGGGAAATACTGAAACAATCACTTATGCTACCTGGCCAATCCATGATGACGCTAAACTTGAAGAAGAAGAGGCAGAAGTCGTTTTACAGGTTATGGGTAAAGTTCGAGCTAAAATTAAGGTAGCAAAAGATGTTTCAAAAGACGAACTTGAAAAACAAGCATTGGAAAATGATAAAATACAGGATTGGCTTGAGGGAAAAACAATTCGCAAAGTTATTGTAGTACCTGGTAAGCTGGTTAATATTGTAGCAAATTAGAATTAAAGGATCTCTTCTGCATCTATAGAAGAGATCCTGCTTTTTAATTAGACGGTACCCATTCAGTTTTTAAAACTATCCATTCCCCATTTTCGTAATACCAAACCGTTTCAACTGTTCCTAATTGATCTGCATGGTAAGCACCACTAATTTGCTGATAACTCTTTAACCCGTATCCTTTTTGCTTGCTGATTATTACGGGATCAAAGAAGGCTATTGGATCAACCATTGCTGGTGATTTCTCTTCTATCAGTTTTCCTTCTTTATTATATATTCCAAGCTGAATATATTCTGAAGCTCGATTTTCAACGTCAACAATATATGGTTCTTCCTCTGGAGAGATTTGTATTTCTACTTTAAAGTCTTCTTTAAATTCACCTTTCACATAAGGCTGTTCAGGTAGGGGGATTTCTTTCAATTTGTCATTCTTTAATGTGTGTAAGTGGTAGTAGTACAACCCCCCACTTCCACCAGTTGCACTCTGATAAAAAACATCATTAACCCTGTCGTGATTAAGGTCAATAAATTGTAACTCTGGATCATACCCACCCTCGTATGGAATTTTCCATTCTTGCTGATTACCAGCTGTTATTTCGGTCCAAATATCCCTGAAATAATCTGTATCGTGTGAAAATAAAATTCCTTTTAATAGTATTGTATCTTTTTGAGAGTCTCCTGTTATTTCTTCTTCATACTTGGCAATTGTTTTTGGAGTTGGTGCGTTGTTCTGCTGATCCGCTGCATTTGTATTGATTGGTACTAGCAAAAAAAGCAATCCAACTGCTGTGATGAAATACTTGATATAAATCACCTCACTGATGTTTAGTTGATTTATTTTGTGTTAGATAGTTGCAACCTATTCATACGTGGGGTTAAGATGAATTATATACTAATAAAAAGGATGGTTTTAAATGGATGATATTAATGAAGTCACCCCAAAGGAAGTGGAAAAGTTAATTGAAGAGGACAATGATACAGTTGTCTTGGATGTACGGGAGGATGAAGAAGTAGCACAAGGAAAGATACCAAATGCCAAGCATATTCCACTCGAAAAAATTCCGCATTCAATGAATGATCTAGATAAAGGTAAAGATTATGTATTAGTATGCCGCTCAGGTAATAGAAGTATGACCGCTGCATCGTTCATGGATGAACACGGTTTTAAAGTATCAAATATGGCTGGTGGAATGATGAATTGGGACGGAGAGGTTATAGTCTAGTTTGTGTTTTAAAGTTAGTGGATAATATTTCCATACACTTTGTGAAAATCGATTGCAATATACCGTTGACTTTTTTGGTTAGCGGTAGTAATATTGATTCTGCTGTCAAAAAAACAGCAAACGAGAAATGTTGATTTTAGTTGGCAGTTAAACCAGTACAGCATAAGTATAAGCTTGGTGTTAAGCTAAGTTTTCTAGTATTGACAATAAACATCAACGATGATATAATTTTTATGCTGTCGAAATAAATAGATTAACAGTGTAATTTGCTCCTTGAAAACTGAACAAAACAACCAGTATGTCAAGAAAACAGGTTAAAAAAGTTAAACTTTTAAACCCTGATTTCAATTTTTAAAGCTAAGACAACAATGATTGATTGGTGTCAATCAT
>NZ_JBQQCP010000019.1:0-19072 GCF_052246775.1 Virgibacillus sp. L01
AGAAGGAAATAGTCTAACCAAAACGGTTAACCCATAAAAAGAAGTAAAAACGGCTTCTTGTATTAAGTATGCCCAAAAAAGGGAAAAACAGCTTGGGACTTGACAGTTTTGTTCATATCAGCGGAACCACGATCCACTTCATAACTTTGTGATTCACATTCTGCTCCTTTGA
The DNA here is from genome assembly GCF_052246775.1 of Virgibacillus sp. L01. NCBI lineage: Bacteria > Bacillati > Bacillota > Bacilli > Caryophanales > Bacillaceae > Virgibacillus > Virgibacillus sp. L01. Next base: position 173 of record NZ_JBQQCP010000019.1, read on the forward strand.
ACCCTTCATCTGAGAGAGGCACTTATTATTTAGTAATATTCCTTGACAAGAATATTCCTTTTAGAGTATATTTAATATATGGAAAAAATTATGAGTGCTCTTGCTGAATCTAATCGTTTAAACATCATTGAATTATTGCGCGATGGCCCCCTTACAGTTGGAGAAGTCGCCGAACAACTTCAGCTTCGTCAGCCTCAAGTTTCCAAACACCTCCGTGTGCTTAGTGATGCTGGGCTCGTTGAGGTAGAACCGATTGCTAATCGAAGGATCTATAAGCTTAGACCTCAGCCACTCATGAAGATAGACGCCTGGCTGGAATCGTACCGCCGAGTCTGGGAGGAGAGATTCGACCGATTGGACGATTATTTGGTAAAACTGCAGGAAAAGGAAGATGAAGAGTAAGGAATGATATCGCAGTCAGATTACTGTTATATTATTTCAATTCAAATGGAAGGAGAAGAGGATTTTTTTAGTATTGTTCAATAAAATAATTTTAGGAGGAAACTAAATGTCAGAAAACAAATTATCGCACAGAACGGAAGGCCGGACGCTTGTTATGGAGCGAATGTTTGAAGCACCAAGGGACTTAGTATTTAAGGCGTTTTCGGAGCCTGATCACTTGGGAAACTGGTGGGGACCAAAAGGATGGGAAACCGAAAGTCTCAAATTTGAGTTTAAGCCGGGTGGTGCGTGGCATTATTGCATGCGGTGCACAGACAAAAACCAGGGAGAATTCTATGGCCAGGAATCCTGGGGTAAAACGGTTTATGAAGAAATCAGTGCACCGGAAAAAATCGTCTACACCGATGTATTCTCGGATGAGGAAGGTAATAGCGCAGATAGTATGCCAGAAACGCATGTAACGATGAATTTTATTGATCAGGGTGAGAAAACCAAACTTATTACGCGGTCCCAATTTGAGTCAGTCGAAGCACTACAAAAAATTGTCGATATGGGTGTAGTTGAGGGGACCGGCTCACATTACAGATGTCTTGATGACTACCTGAAACAAATTCAGTATGCGTAATTAACAAACTAGTTGCAGTACTAATCCTTGGAGATCAAGACTCCGGAGAAACTAAAAATGCCTGGCGCCCTGGACAATTCAGCATCGTCTAAGGTACCAGGCACTTATTTTAACTGCATTACTTTTTATTAATTGAGGCATCATAGATGGAGTCTACCGCTTCTTTTAAGGCAACATTAAACTCTTCATCTGTTTGGTTAACATTTAAGTCATCACTTAATGCTCTGGAGAAACTGGCGATCAGGCCGTCGTTTTTTGCAAGCTTTTCGTTAGCTTCTTCACGAGGATACCCGCCAGATAGAGCGACAACCCGAACAACGCGTGGGTGTTGGATTAATTCTTCATAAGTGTTTGCTTTTGTTGGAATTGATAATTTCAGCATAACGTTATCTGTTTCAGATAGTTTATTAAGATGGCTTAGCAATTCGTCTTTTAATATTTCTTCAGATTTCTCTTTGTCGCTGCTGTTAATATCCACTTCTGGTTCGATAATCGGAACTAAGCCAGCTTCTATAATTTGTTTTCCAACTTCAAATTGCTGGTCAGTAACAGCTTTAATACCTTCTGCGTTAGCTTCTTTAATAACAGAACGCATCTTTGTACCAAAAATATTGCGTTCATTTGCACGTTCAAGTAATTTATCCAAACCTGGGTTAGGCTTCATCAGTTGCACACCACTTGATTGTTCTGCTAGTCCTTTGTCCACTTTTAAAAATGGCACAATTTCTTTCTTATCAGCTAAATAATCTGCTGTATACATACCTTCTATTTTACTATCCATGGTTTGTTCGAACAAAATGGCACCAAGGATATATGTAGAATCAAAAGCAGGTGATGTGATAATCCGCGTGCGCATTTCATGTACTAATTTAAACATTTCTTCTTCATTTGAGTAAGAATCTTCCAAAACACCATAATTCGCTAATGCTTTTGGCGTACTGCCACCACTTTGGTCAAGGGCTGCAATAAAACCTTTTCCATTTTTTATTTTCTCAAATTGACTATTGTTCATTTTTTCCACTCCTTTTGATTACGAATACATGCCAAACTTAGTATCGTCAAGCTTTAATGTAGGTAAGCTTTTGTGCTACCTATGCAGTATTTCTTAACTGCTTACATAGCCAATTATACATTAGTATGCTGCAGAACGAAAATTTTATAGTGACTAGGGCTGAAACATTATCTATTATTAATACCCCGTTGAAGATAAATCAGTTCCTCGGCAAGTTTTTGAATTCTGTCTGAAACATTACGATCTATAATTTCATCACTTTCCAAGTTAAAGGCATCGTTATGGATAAAGACATTCCCTGTTGGAACTAATCCCTTAAAATAGGAGAGAACTGGCTTTAATTGATATTCTGGCACAAGAAAATGATTGCTGGACCAGCCTGTTGCTATAATACCTGTGACTTTATATTTGAAGGCATTTTCGGGAAAGTGGTCCAACAGATTTTTTAATGCTCCCGAAATGGATGCCTGGTAAATTGGCGTGCCAAATACCAGAAAATCGGCAGCTGATATTTTACTTACAACATCCCAAGTATCTTCGTTATAATCTGCTAACGGTGCGCCAACAGCAAACTCAACATCATAGTCCCTTAAATCAATTAACTCTGTCTGAATGGCTGAATCAAGAAGTTGAGCAGCGACCAAAACGTCATTTACAGCTAGAGATGTCTTCTCACCAGCCAGTGCACCCGATATTCCGACAAGTTTCATCATTATTCCCCTCACAATATTAGTAGTATTTGCATTAAATACGGTGTCTCATTCATCGTTTATGTATCTGCTACATTTACTAGTGAAGTTATCTTATCCTGAATTTTAATGCAACAAATTTGATTGTATTAAGCGGAAGAAATGCCTGTTTATGATAAAATAAAGTCTGTATATTAAACAAAGGAGTACAACTATGGTGACAGAAAAATTATATTACCAGGATCAGTATGTTCGCAGCTTTACAGCCAGAATGCAGAAGTCGGATAGAGATGAGAAAGGCCGTTTCTTTATTGTTTTAGATCAAACGGCTTTTTACCCCACTGGTGGCGGTCAGCCTCATGATACTGGAACACTGAATTGTGTGAATGTGTATGATGTGGAGGAAATCGATGGGGAGATCCGACATTATCTAGACGATTCTGCTGAAATACATAAGGAATACATTGGGGAAATAGATTGGGACCGGCGCTTTGATCATATGCAGCAGCATACCGGCCAGCATATTTTGTCGGCCGCATTTGAAGAGAAATTTAATTACAGCACGGTTAGCTTCCATTTAGGTGCGGAAATTTGTTCGATTGACCTTGAAGTAGAAAGCCTTTTGGATGAAGAAATAGCTCTTGTGGAAAATACCGCAAATAACATCATCCTGGAAAATCGCCCTGTTGAAACAAGATGGGTATCAGAAGAGGAACTATCTAACTTTGCGCTACGGAAAGAAGTATCCGTTTCAGATAATATTCGTCTCGTCATCATTCCGGATTTTGATTATAACGGCTGTGGCGGGACACATCCAGACTCGACTGGGCAGATAAATTCTGTTAAAATTTTGCATTGGGAAAAGCAAAAGAAGACCAAAATACGTGTTTACTTTGTTTGTGGGAGCAGAGTGCTAAAACAACTCGATGAAAAGCATAAGATTATTCAGGTTTTAACGGATACACTGAATGCTCCGCAAGGGGATTTGAATGAAACTGCAATCCGGACTTTACGTCTGAATAAAGACCTCGAAAAAAAGATCAATGAGTTGAACATGGAGCTGATTGAATATGAGGCAGAGTCCTACATTGAACAGGCGGAACCATATATCAATTGGAAAGTAGCAAAAGCAGTTTTTCATGACCGGTCAATGCAGGAACTTCAGCAACTGGCTAGACGGATTGCTGCAAAATCAGATGGAATACTAGTATTGCTTATCAATCAAAAAGCGGACAAGCTCCAACTTATCTGTTCGAGAAGTAACGATTTGATGATTAATATGAATGATTTTGTTAAGAATGTCCTGCCCATTATTAATGGAAAAGGCGGGGGGAGTGATTCTGTTGCGCAAGGCGGAGGAGATAGAACAATTTCAGCAGAGGAATTGATGGACGAGTTAATCAACCAGGCAGCAGAATTTAAACGCGAATAAAAGTCGGCCTAAATCTTTGGAAGATGGAATGGTTAACTGCCTGTTTGGAAAGATAGAAAGGATAAGTAATTGGTGCTTACCTGTAGAGAGGCAGGGGAGGTTTTCTTTTTTTAAGGAATGATTTACAATCAATAATGGAACTTAACGTTATTTGATGACAAAAATCACTTTATTATTAGGCATTTCGATATGAATGAGTATTATTTAGGAGGAACACACTTGGAATCAATCTTACTTGAATATGGATGGACATTATTAATTCTAATTGGTCTGGAAGGTTTGTTGTCAGCTGATAATGCGCTTGTTATGGCAGTTATTGCTAAGCATTTACCGGTTGATCAGAAGAAAAAGGCAATCAACTATGGTATTATTATGGCGTTTTTCTTCCGTTTTGGTGCTTTATTTGCAATTTCTTTTATCGCGAATGTTTGGCAGGTACAAGCTATTGGTGCGGCTTACCTTCTCTACCTTGGTCTGAAGCATGTGATCAAGGCACGGTTCGGTAAAAAGAATGAAAAAGTTGAAGAGGATATTGAAGAAGAATCCAAAGGCAAGGGATTCTGGCCGACAGTTGGTAAGATTGCTTTAGCGGATCTCGCATTTGCAATTGATTCAATTCTTGCAGCGGTTGCGCTTGCACTTGGACTACCGGATTCTCCGATTGGTGAATTCGGCGGAATGGATGGCGGTAAATTTGCTGTGATTGTACTCGGAGGAATTGCCGGCCTGATTTTAATTAAGTATGCAGCAACTTGGTTTGTTCAGCTGCTCGAAAAGCGTCCGGCTCTGGAAACAACTGCTTACGCGATTGTAGCCTGGGTTGGCGTCAAGCTTGCCGTTCTAACCCTAGCACATGATGAAATTGGCGTACTGGCTCATGATTTTCCTCATAGTACAGTTTGGACCCTTACGTTCTATGGAATCCTGGTTGCTATCGCCCTATTAGGCTGGTTTGCACCTGGAAAAGAAACAACTAAAGATGATGGCGACGGAAAAACAGATGAAAAATAAGGACAAGGAGTACTTGTTTCTGGCTAAAGAAAATATAGCTTAACGTTAAGAACAGATACCCTATACTGTAGTACATTGCTAAAAAAAGAACAAACCACTAATTTTATTGAAAATTAAGTGGTTTGTTCTTTTTTACCGTGGATATTCCGAATTATTATTCAAATTTGCTACATTTGGATTGAAAGGAGAAAACATCCCATCTGGGTTTGCCTGCCAAACCCAAGCATGCAAAGCAAAGGAGCCAGGAAATGGTCCGTCATCGAACTCTTGACCAAATAATGATGGACGCTTCTCACCGAGAGACATGTACTCAACAGCTACTAATTTGTAACCGCCATTCTTTTTAGGCTCGTAAACTAGAACTTCTGGAGCTAACGGGTCATTGGTGCTGGTTCCTAGTAATTCGTTATTTGTTAGGTGAATACCCATGTTAGGAACTAGATGGTATTTAGCTTCATCCTTAGGTCCGTACCCATCTTCAAAGGCCACTTTAATGTCATGGTATTTAGTTGTTGCCTGCCGAACCTCAGAAAGTTGCTTTGATACAACAGGACCATAGGATTGCGCACCAGCCACATTAGTTAATACAAATGTTACTACAAAGACAATAGCTACAGTCATCATTAGAACTCCTCTTTTTTTCAAAAAAACATCTCCTTTTTAATTAATATATTCATTCCTTTATAAAGTATGATTTCGTTCCTTATTAAGAACCATTAGACAGTTTGTTATTAAAAAAGTTATACAATAGAGAATGCACCAAAGTTACTCAACATTTATAATCAAATTTTTAGTTATGCCCTCGCTCAAAATATTGGTTGGATTCTTCGTCAAATATATTATAAGGGAAATATTGAGGAAGTAACTATTAACGAAAAGAATGTATTGCAAATGGAATTAAACCGAATGTGTTTACTTTAAATAAAAGAACGTTTTACAACTTAGGTTGTTTTTTTGAACAAAGTATAATAAAATAACTAACAACATTAAAACCAACTAAACCGATTGGAATTGTAATGAAAGGAGGTAATTATTTGAGTGAGACACCGCTTATCCAAATAGAGAACTTATATAAAAGTTATGCAAATAAGGGAGAGTCTGAACAGGTATTAAATGATATCAACTTTGATATAAAGAAAGGTGAGACAGTCGCTGTTTTGGGTCAAAGTGGTTGTGGGAAAAGCACGCTGCTTAATTTAATTGGTGGATTTGAGACCGTTGATCATGGTCATATTATGTTGGACGGTCAAGAAGTTACTCGACCAAGCAGGAAAAGCGTTATGCTTTTTCAGGATTATGGACTCTTACCGTGGCGCTCCGTTATAAAAAACGTAGAATTGGGACTGGAAAATATAAATCTATCGTCAAACCAACGAAAGGAGCGTGCCTTGAAATACTTAAACTTAGTTGGTTTGGATGGTAAAACCGATCACTTTCCCCGTCAGCTTTCGGGTGGGATGCAGCAACGTGTAGCAATTGCGCGAGCACTTGCGATTGAACCTGGTTTACTGCTGATGGATGAGCCATTTGGGGCTTTAGATACATTTACTCGTTATTATTTGCAGGATGAATTATTAAAAATCCAAGAAAAGGCTCAAACAACCATTGTTCTGGTAACACATGATATTGATGAGGCTATTTATCTAGCTGACCGAGTCATGATTATGGGTGCAGATCAGGGACAGATTCAACGGGAAATCATAATAGATACATATAAACCAAGGGATCGCAGTGGGGATGACTTCCAATATTATCGGAAGCTAATTTTAAACGAATTCCAATTAAGCGGATCAACACCACAGCCTGAATTTACTATATAGGCTCTTTTTGTACATTTTGTTTTAAGAGAACTATCTTTTAGAAAACAGCTACTATTTTATAGGGGAAAATCAATTTCGATAGGGGGAAAAAGAATGAAAGTGAAAAAGTTCTTATTGATGGCTATCTTTTTTTTAGCCATTCTTTTGTTAAGCGCGTGTGGGCAAAGCGCTAGTAGTGGCAGTGAAGGAAAGCCAACCATTAAAATAGGTTATTTGCCAATTACACATGCTGTACCACTATACATGCAAAAAGAAATGTTGAAGAAGACTGAAAAGAGTTTTAATCTTGAACTTGTCCAATTCTCCTCATGGCCAAATTTGATGGATGCTTTAAATACAGGAAGGATAGATGGAGCTTCAAGTCTGATAACAGTTGCCATGAGAGCGAAAGAACAGGGGATTGATCTAAAGGCCGTAGCACTTGGGCACAGGGATGGGAACGTCCTGGTAGGTTCTAAGGATATTAAAGGTGTGAGCGATTTAAAGGGTGAAACATTTGCGATTCCACATAAGTTTTCAACGCACAATATTTTATTGTATGCAATGCTTAAACAGGCAGGAATGAATTATAAAGATGTGAACGCTGTGGAAATGGCTCCGGCAGAAATGCCAGCAGCTCTTTCGCAAGGTCGAATTGCAGGATATGTAGTGGCAGAGCCATTCGGTGCTCAGTCCGTTGTTTTAGGTAATGCTAAAGTATTGCATCAATCCGAAGAGCTGTGGCAGGATTCCGTTGATTGTGCTCTGATTTTGCAAGGTGATTTTATTGAAAATAATAAAGACGCTGCACAGGACTTCGTGGATAGTTATGTCAAGGCTGGAAGTAAAGCAGAGGCAAAGGACGAACACGTAAAGGAAATTTCCTCTAAGTATATGGAAGTGGACAAAGAGGTCATGGATTTATCATTAAAATGGATTTCCTATGATAATTTGAAAATAAACAAAGATGCTTATGAACAACTAAGCCAGTACTTAATAGAAATGGGATTACTAGAGAATCCTCCTGCTTATGACGAGTTTGTCGATAATACATTAATTAACAAGGCGAAGTGATGTTATGAAAATCTTGAAGAAAACAAAGGATATTTTGATAGCGGTTGTTATCATCGTTGCAATTTGGCAGGTCACTATATGGGTGACAGATATTGAGGAGGCTCTTTTGCCACCACCTATCACAGTTGCTAAGGCAATTGTTTCCATGCTTGTTAATGGGGTTTTCTTCGTTCATTTAAAAGCAAGCTTATCACGGTTTTTAGTTGGATATCTGTCAGCAGCGATATTAGCTGTAGTTCTTGGCCTCTCCCTGGGGCGTATTCAAAAACTATGGGATATTGCCAATCCCATCGTACAGGTGCTGAGGCCCGTATCACCGATTGCCTGGTCGCCGTTTATCGTGCTGTGGTTTGGCATTGGAAGTACTCCGGCAATAGTGATTATTTTTATTGCTGCATTTTTCCCAATATTGTTATCTACTATTTCCGGGGTGAAAAAGGTGGATTCGACATACCTTAAATTAGCACGGAATTTAGAAATCAAACAGCCGCACCTGATGTCAAAAATTATCTTTCCTGCCGCCTTTCCAGCAATCGCTAACGGGCTTCATATTGGAATAGGAACAGCATGGATATTTCTTGTATCAGGTGAAATGGTTGGATCTCAGTCAGGATTAGGCTATTTAATAGTTGATGCCAGAAACTTATTGCGATTGGATCTTGTTTTAGCAGGTATTATCTTTATTGGTATCTGTGGCTTACTGCTTGATAGGGGAATTCGCTTATTAGAACGATGGATTGAAAGACAATGGGGAATGTCGCCAAGTGATTGATTTTTTATAAAAGAAAGACCAGGAATGTTATCCTGGTCTTTACTTATATTAGTTTTAGTCTAGTCCGCTTCTACTGCAACGATGTCATCTACATTTTCATTGCAATGGGAGCAATAATAAGTGATATCCACTTCATTATTGCACTTTTGATGAATAAGTTTTTTATAGCATTTTTCCAGGTTGTTTTTGCCCCAGAGAATCATCGCATTGAAGACATCCTCCAGATCTTCACCACTCTTAGTCAGGGTGTAGGAATACCTTGGCGGATGTTCGGAATATAACGTGGAAGAAATTAATTCACTGCTTTCTAAATACTTCAAACGATCGGATAACAAGTTGGAAGAAATACCATCTAAAGCCCGTTTTATGTCACTGAACGTAGTATTTCCGATTAAAATCTCATGTATGATTAGCAGTGTCCAGCGGTCTCCAATGATGTTCAAGGTTTGTGCGATATTACAAGGTAAATTATAGGTTGTTGTCTTCATATTATAAACCCTCCGTCTTTTTTTCGTGTAAATAAATAATAACATATTTTTCAACAAGGTTGATTTTTTGAAGTTAGTATAATAAAATAACCTTAAGATATAAAGTTGACTAATTCTATTGGAATTATAAACTTTAAATAAAAATTTAAATTTCCCAAAAGGAGAGGATTTTTACCATGACCCTTTATTTAACAGAGTCTGAGTTGAATGCAGAAATAAATAAAAAGGAAGACTTTGAAGCCAAAATTGCTGAAATCCAAGAGGACTTAAGCAAGAAGAACGTTAATTTAATTGAAGTTCAGGTCTCAAAAGACTTCTCAAGAGTATTTTTTATTTTTGAAGCTGAGGGAACCCAAGTTATTGAAGAAAATTTAAGTGAATCAGGCGTTTCGATCCAACTAATCAAGGAAGTAAGACTTGTAGGAAAAGAATTGGAAGATGTGAAAAAGCAGGAGGACAATATTAATTACCTTGTCGAATGGAATTTACCTGAGAGTCTCACAATGGATAAATACTTAGAACGCAAGAAAAAGAATTCTGTGCATTATGCTGAGGTTCCAGAGGTTTCCTTCTCAAGAACTTATGTGTGTGAGGATATGAGTAAGTGTCTTTGTTTTTATGATGCACCAGATGAGTCAGCTGTGAAACGGGCACGTGAAGCGGTGGATACGCCAATCGATTCCATAACTGAAATTAATGATGACTAATCATCTCATTCGCTGATAATCTCTCGGAATTTCGGAGGTTGTCAGCAGCTTTTTACATAGCAATGTCTACCATCTATGCGGGTGGTTTTAGAAGGAGGAGGGAGTTGATGCAAATGGTAGCGGATAAATCTGAAGTAAAGGAAAATTTGGCTCCAATCATCAAAGATAAGTTGAAGCCATTTGTCAAAAAGATCGATGCGGAAGCCTATTATGCTGAGGATTTCTTAACTGACTTAGGAAAAGCGGGACTTACTAATTCGAACGGAATCCAAACGCCTGAGGTGCTTGAGCGCGAAATGCTGCTCGTAGAAGAAACAGCAAAAACGTGTATGACAACAGCATTCAATTTATGGTGTCATCTTGCCTCATTAACTTATCTGCGCTATAGTAGCAATCGTTACCTAAGAAAAGAACTGCTTCCTTCTCTTGAAAAAGGTGAATTTCTTGGAGGTACAGGATTATCAAATCCAATGAAATACTATGCTGGATTAGAGCCGTTACACTTAAGGGCTGACCGAAGAGAAGGTGGTTTCGTTATTGCCGGTAACTTACCATCTGTTTCCAACTTGAAGGGTAATCATTGGTTCGGGGTGATGGCTTCCTTAAATGATTACCAGCAAATTATGGCTTATGTACCTTCTGATGCCGACGGATTAAAGTTGAAGGAAAAGGCAAATTATTTAGGTGTAAATGGCAGCGCAACATATGCATGTAAATTTGATAATGTGTTTATTCCTGATGATTGGATCATTTCGTCGGATGCTGAAAATTTTATAGTCCACGTTCGTCCGGCTTTTGTACTTTATCAAATTTCACTTGGGCTCGGTGTTACATCTGCAGCCATCCAATCGATAAAAAAGGCACCAGGCAAGCAAGGTGGAGTCAATAAGTTTTTATCAATTCAACCGGACGAATTGGAACAGGATTATTTTATTTTAAAGGAAAAGATTACGTCAATTTTGGAGCAAAATGAACTGAAAAAGACCTGGAAGGAAATCTTGCAGGTTCGCCTGGATATTGACAAATTGACGGTTAAGGCTGCGCATGGTGACATGTTGCATTATGGTGGGGCAGCTTATCTGGAAAAAAGTCACCCATTCAGAAGGTTGCGGGAATCATACTTTTTAATTAACCTAACACCTACAGAAAAACATCTGGAAAAGTTATTATCAACGTAAAATTCAAACGAGTTTTTAAAAGCATGATTAGTAAACAAAAACGTTCAGGTGAATTCTGAGCGTTTTTTCTATAGTAATTCCCAAGTGATTAGTTGAGTTTTATAACAAGAGTATCGCTAAATTAAAATCTGAATTTACCTAGTTGATATGGTCACATAACCCAAGCTGGGAGAATATCATATTGATGTAAAGGAAGGAGAGATATTTAGTGCACAACAATATGCAGATGAATCCTCATGAATATCAGGGAGATTACCAACCTGACCAAATTAAAGGGCTATGTAGACAGTATATGAGCTACCATGTCATCGGGCAACTTAGCGATGGGACACAGGTTGACGGAATTATCGATAGCATGGATGAGGAAGGTGTGACCATGTTAGTCCCAGAAGAAGTTGATGCAGAACAAATGAACAGACAATTTGATTATGGATATGATTATAACTACGATTACGATGATTACGGAAGGCCGCGGAGGAGAAGGTTCCGTCGATTCCGCAGACAACGTTTCCCGTTTCACTTTTTCAGAAGATTATTCGGTTTCCCATATTATTATCCTCCTTATCCTGGGTATGGGTACGGTGGAGGATACTATTATTAGCTACCTTTAATGGTGATTTAAGGCAGTATTGATGCTGCCTTTTATTTTGGAGTTGTACCAACAATTATAAAGCTTGCTTAGTCTCTATCCTAATGGAATCTCTTCCCTTAACCAGTTTCAAAGTCGCTACTATAAGAAAACTCACAATTACTAATAACAGCCATGAACTGACCTTTCCCAGATGAACGAGACTCCATGCGTCGGTTTGGTTTGGATATTCCCAGGCTCCAAAGATTGTTGCGATATTTTCGGCTATCCATATAAAAAAACCGATAAGCACAAAAGAAAGTGAGAGTGGCATACGGTAACGCGTCCCATTAACCTCATATGTTACCCAAGATTGCCAGAAGACGATAATCACAAGTCCAGATAACACCCAACGAACGTCAATCCAATAATGATGAGTAAAAAAATTCACATAAATCGCAGCTGCAAGAGGGACAACTCCCAAAAACGGAGGCCAATTAACAAGCTCAACCTTTAACCTTCTCCAAGCCTGGCAAAGATAGCTGGCTACACTGGCATACATGAACCCGCTGTACAAAGGCACACCGAAAAACTTTGAATATCCTTCCTCAGGATAAGACCAGGACCCCATATGTACCTTAAATATTTCGAGTGCAAGCCCAATAAGGTGAAACAATGAAATAACCTTTAGTTCATCCCGTGTTTCAAGCCCGGAACGCACCATCCACCACTGCATCAGAAGGCAGATGATGAGCAACAAGTCATATCGCGGTATGAAGGGAAGTGGCAGGATTTGGGTGAAGGCCAAAGAGGAAAAAATAACAACGGGAAACAAACATGACAGAGCTTGCTCCCATCCAAAATGAGTGAGCTGTTTCAGTGCTCTCATCGTTTTTACCTCCTTATAATTAACCTTGGGTGTTATCATCACTTCGGTATTCTAAAATATCTCCAGGCTGACAATCTAAAGCCTTACAAATACCCTCCAAAGTTGATAATCGGATTGCTTTTGCCTTTCCATTTTTCAAAATAGAAAGATTAGCCATCGTAATTCCAACTCTCTCCGAAAGTTCTGTTACGCTCATTTTCCTTTTAGCCAACATTACATCAATATTGATTATAATAGCCATTTTATTCACCTCAGACCGTTAATTCATTTTCTGATTTTATAGTAATTGCTTCCTGCAAAAGTCTTTGGAGAACAGCGGCAAAGACAGCGATGACCATTGGTGCAAGAATAAAGAGCATGCCAACCAATATAACACCTGGGGCATCGTCTAATTCCGCAAAAATATAGAAGAAGGGCATGCCAACCACATATAAGACACTGATTGTGATTGCGCAGTATTTTATATTTTTTAGAACTTTTACAGATATTTCCGAGAACGCTTTGTTCCTGTCAATATAACTTAAAAGCTTAAAAGCCTGATATAATGCAACGAAAAAGGGTATTGCCGATGCGTACATAATTATTAAAATGCCATATAGTACATAGGCGAACTTCGCACTTTCTGCTGCTTCTTTAGCTAAAATAGGCAACCCGAATATGCACAAAGCAAGAATTGGAATTCCAATCAGAATTACAGCTATTTTTAAAAAGAGTGTTGATCCACGTTTCATTAAAAGCACCTCACTAATTTAATATCATATTGACTTTAACACATTATTTATCGTTTTACAATAATAAAATGTTGATTAAAATTATATTATTGTTGTTGGGGGATTATTTTTGGTGAGAAAAAGCAGGGGTGAGGGGCAGGTTAGTGGGATGTGGATCTTGCAAACTAGTGAAGTGGATCGTGGTTCCGTTAAATAGGAGAAAATGCCTTTATGTAAGGTTGAAGCGGTTCCTGGTTCCGTTATTTATGTAAAAACAACGAAAAATGTGGCTGAAAAGGATGAATAGCGGAATGAGGATTACATAACACGATCAAAACAGGCAATTTTTAGGAAATAACGGAATGAGGATCCGCCGAATCAGTAGGTTCAATCCTGAACGATTGGGTTTAATAGTGGAACAGGATGGAAAATACTCAGTTTTATCTTAACGGGTTCCTTTTCCTATCACAGACACTAAAAATGTAAAATGACTATCAATTTTGTATGCTAATTTGATGGTCATTTTTTGTTGGTGTACTAGTATTCTAGGTTTAATATCCATTAAAATTGTAGTGTAATTTGTACCCCAATTTGTTAGGTAACAATAGCCAGTGTAAGTCTACATTTTGACCTACAAATTCGTATGCAAATCGGCATACATAAATTTACCAATAAATTGGAAATTGATTAGTTTCCGCTTGATTTTACAAGGTATTCTGAATATTTATGTTAAAATAAATACAGAGTTTGTGAAGAAATGTACTTAAACTAACGCAGCAGGTTAGTTGAAGAAAAAGATTTCTATTCGGTGTTATAATTTTAATAAACAAAAGGGGAAAAGAAGAACAATGGAAACAACTTATAAATTAGGGGAAATAAAAATCCTTCTACCAGATGCGTCAACTTCATATTTCTTTATTGATGAAGATTTAGCTGAGTTGTTTATATTAGAAACAAATAATGAGGCAGTAAAACTTCTTCGCAAAACAGTAAGAGAAAAGGTGGAACCCAATATATACAAACGTATTGGTTTTGATTACGAATCGAGTGCGGTTATAATACGTACAACTAATGCTGATTTGATATTGGAGATAGCAAGAATCATAAACGAACTTGCTAATGTGAACTTACCCGAAGAAGAAATAAGTATTGCCAAAAATCAATTACTCTCACATAAAAGACCCAAGAAACAAAAATGGAAAGCAGGAGATATTTTCCAAGTACCTCTAGAGAATGGTACATATGGTTTTGGACAGGTAGTATGGACAAGCTATACACACCCTGTTTGTGGTTTATTTGATATTAATAAAACCGATGTTCCAACATTAGAGGAAATTGTAAGCAATCCCTTTATTTCGATATTATCATTAACACCTAATTCATTAGATAATCACAATTGGAAGGTCCTCGGTAATATGAATGTAGGAGTTCAAAAAAAGGACGTTCCTAAGAAGTTTATTGGTATTACCACGGATTTTACAAGTGGAATTCTCGAAGAATTAGCAAACGCCTTTTATGGAGTTACACCGTGGAACGTATTTGCCGAAGAGGATTTTTTTGACGAAATACTGTTACCAACTGTGAAGCGTCCTTCGACTGCTAAGGTTTTATCATCATCCGAAAGAAACCTTTATCGAAAAGAGAAAAAATGGGATTAAAATATTTAACTCCAAGGAGATTGTGAAAATATGTACTTAAGCTAACGGGTGCTTTCCTTCAATAAGGAATTGCCACCCTTGTTCCACTAATGCAGCAGTAATGCTTAAGAAGAATTTTATTTGGAATGAAGGTGTAAAAATGAAAAAAATATTTGGAGAGAATAGTGATATAACTGAATATGAAATCCGAAAGGGTGTTTATGCTGTTATTTTCAATACTAAAAAGGATAAAGTTATGACTGTTCAAAATGGAAGAGGTCATCACTTTTTACCTGGTGGCGGAATAGAAAATGGTGAAAGTCATCTCAAATGCCTTGAAAGAGAAATGTTAGAAGAAACAGGTTACAAAGCATTCTTTGGTTCCTACATTGGCAATGCAATGAGATACTTCCAATCAACCAAAGGTGAACAATTACTTAGTGATGGCTATTTCTACTTAGCAGACTTGTCTGATAAAGTACAAGAACCAATAGAAGATGAACATTACATAGAATGGATAGAAATAGAAAGTGCGAAACAGCTTTTAATTCACGAACATCATTATTGGGCGATAAAAGAAGGATTAAATAGATAAAATTTTATCTAAGTCTTATTAAATTAACTTGGGGCAATAGCTGAACAACGGGCTGTCGAATATGGCAGCCCTATAACGTTAAAGAGCAGTAATATTCAATAAGAAGTTATAAAGTAGAGAAGAAAAAACATCTACTTTGAGGAGAGGGTGCGGTAATATGGATTTAAAAGAAAATCTAAAAGTCGTCATTGGTGCAGGTGAACACAATAACAATCCAGAATGGCTTCAAACGCAAGAAAATGAGCTAAATTTGATAAAAAGAGTTGATTGGGAGAATAAGTTTTCTCCTAACTCACTTGAAGCTGTTTTAGCAGAACACGTTTGGGAACATCTAACTTATGAAGAAGGAACAGAAGCTGCAAGGATTTGTTTTGATTTTTTAAAGCCTGGTGGATATATACGTTGTGCCGTTCCCGATGGTTTCTTTCCAGATGAAGAATACCAGGAAGGGGTTCAAGTAGGAGGACCTGGACCTAAAGACCACCCTGCAGCAAGTCATAAAATTGTACATAATTATAAGACATTTAGCTCTATGTTTGAAGAAGCTGGTTTTAACGTTACTCTACTAGAATATTGCGATGGTGAGGGTAAATTTCATTTCAATGATTGGGATGAAAAGAAGGGGTTTATCTACCGTTCAAAGCGATTTGACCACCGAAACCAAAATGGCAACTTGGGTTTCGTTTCACTCATAGTCGATGCTGTAAAACCATTATAAAACTGATGAGTTATTCAGATTGTGCAATGATGTACTTAAAGTAACGGGTGCTTTTCTTTAATAAGGTAATGTACCCTTGTTTAATTAAAACAGCAAATTGTAAGTTGGGTATCGGAATTTTATGGTTGAATCTTAGTATTTTTTGAAGGTGGTGTTCTTGTGAAGAAAATTATTACGATTTTATTTTTTGTAGGAATAATTGGTGTATTAGGTTATGCGTATATACCAGGTATTATAGATGAAAACCAATCTAGAAATGCTGCTCAAGGTGTTTTAGATAATTTAATAGAGCAGGACTATGAAGAAGCGTTTGAGAGTGTTTATTTTTATGATAGGGCTTCTGATTTAGAACCAACAATATCTTATGAAGATGCAAAAAAATTATGGGTTCAACGTGTAAAAGCTTTAAAAGAAAGTGGAACTTATCTTGTAGATTATAAAAATTTAAATGTGGAGTTAGATGATACCTATCCAGTAGGAGCAGTTGATTTAGTTATAGTAGAGAATGGTGAAGAAAAAGTCAAAGAGAATGTTGGTTTGTGGTTTGCCCATGGGGAAGGTAGTTGGAGGTTAGGAAATTTTAATTATAGTCATGTTGACATTGAAGAAGAATGGGAAAATGCTTTAAGTGGGAAATTCAACTAACGGGTGCTTTCCTTGAATAAGGAATTGCACTTCTTGTTCAACTATAGCAGCAGGTTAGTGTAAGAAGAAATAATTTTTTTGAAGTAATACCTTGTATTATTAAGTAATATTATTTATAGTGATGGTGGAGGTGGAATTATGGAAGTAAACAAAGAGGTTCTAAAAGGTCACATTGATACGTTAATCCTTTCGCTTTTACATACAAGAGATATGTACGGCTATGAGTTAGCCAAAATAGTTCGTGGAAAAAGCGAAGAACAATTTGAATTAAAGGAAGGTACGCTTTATTTGTCTTTAAAGCGATTAGAAAAAAATAAATGGATTTCTTCATACTGGGGTGACGAACAAGGACCAGGTGGAAGAAGAAAATATTATAAACTCACGCCTTTAGGTGAAGAAGGATTTGAAGAAAAGCGTAAGGAATGGGAATTTGTAAAAAAAATAATTGATTCGTTTTTAAAGGGGGAGAAAAATAATGAAACAAATAGATGAATTTGTTAATTCGATATATTCAGGTGTTAGTGGAAAGGAAGCAATAGAGTTAAAACAAGAAATGCGTTCGCATTTAATAGAAGCAGTAGAAGATTTAAAATCAGAAGGAAAGTCAGAAAAACAGGCGATAGATATTGCTATTAGTCGTTTTGGAGATGAAAAACAAATTACAAGAGGGTTATTTAGTTTATTTAAAACTCAAAACAAAATCGTTAAAAATTTATTTCGAACATCTATGGTTGCTCTCTTTTTAGGCATAGTTGTTTTGATAGGTTTGATATTGGTTGGGGGAAATAACCAAAATGAACTTCAACAAATAGACCAAACAATAAGTAGTGTTAGTGAGATATTGGCAGAAGGCACATTTTCTGAAGAGAAAAATAAGAAAATAGTCTCTCTTGTTGAAGAAACAAAAGAAATTGAATATTTTGTTATATTTAAAAACCCTGAACCTGGAAAAGCAGCTTCTAAACAAGACATGATGAAAAATTGGGAAGTAGCTATTGAATCTGGAGATTCATCAATTAAAAATTCTACTGAACACGTTTGGATGGACATGAAAGACCCATATGAAAACTATTATATGGTTGCGGGTTATGAAGAAATTTCAACTTTGGATAATTTCTACTCGATTCCTATTGGCTTATTTATTGCTTTTGCTGTGCTTGGGTTAACTTCATTTTTCCTGAAAAACAAAACGAATAGAAAGATGTTAAGTATTTTTATTAAATAATAGGGACCTATCTTCTTGAACTAACGGGTAGCTTTACTTCTATAAGGAAAAGGCATTTCTTGTTCAACTATTGCAGCAGTTATGTTTAATAAGAGTATTGATTTATGTTATTGTCAAACGATAACTTGTTTTGTATAGTGGAGGTCTAAAATGAAGAAGATTTATGTTGTTTTTATTAGTATTTTATTATTTCTAGTGGGTTGTAATAACAGTGTTTCAAATGAACCAATAAATGAGGAAAAGCAATTAAATGATTTTATTTTATCAATCCAAACAGATAAGAGCGTATATGAAGAAGAAGATATAATAGAGGTTTCTTCACATTTTGAATATGTTGGCGAAGAAATACAGTTTGACGAAAAGCCCCAATTTTCAATTGTCATAGAAAACAAGGAAAATGGAACTGTAGTTAAACAGGTTGCTTTTGATGACGTTAAAAAAACTATGCAAAAGGGAGATGAATTCTCTCAAACGATTAAAGACCTTAAACTTCAAAAAGGAAATTATCAATTATATGTAGGAACTTCTTTTAGTGTTGGTCCACATAACAATTTAATAATCACTACTCCGAGAGAATTTGAAGTAAAGTAATTCAACTAACGGGTGCAAGAGTTGAATAAGGAATCGCATCCTTGTTCAACTATAGTAGCAGAATACTTGAACAATAAAGAGGGGAGGATTGATTATGTTTAGTCAAGAAAGAATTAGAGATTATGGAGTGAAA
>NZ_JBQQCP010000020.1:0-12586 GCF_052246775.1 Virgibacillus sp. L01
GGAAATAGTCTAACCAAAACGGTTAACCCATAAAAAGAAGTAAAAACGGCTTCTTGTATTAAGTATGCCCAAAAAAGGGAAAAACAGCTTGGGACTTGACAGTTTTGTTCATATCAGCGGAATGAGGTTCCGCCAAACAATCGGAGTGGATCCTCATTCCGTTAATAAATGGATTCTTCAGTAACAGGGGCGAAATGTATAATAATTAACATACGATCTCTATTGTTATTAGCATTTTCTCTTCCAAAACTGACCCCGTTAGCAGTACAGGCGCTTTCTAAACAAGTTAAGAAAGTATAAATCCTTTCTTACTGCATAAGTGCAATGAAGGCTTTCACCATTAAAGCTTGGCGATAAGCCAAGTTTTCTAATAATTGCGGTGTGTTTTGGTAGGAGGCCATTCCATTTTCCCAAGAGAAGAAGGGGTGAAATAAGAAGATGTATATCTTTTATGTGACCCACGGTGCTGTTTTTCTGCTGGGTGCCAATTTATATAGTTATAGACGATTTTTTTCGCATGTGAAAGTGACATCTTTGTTTGAGGATTTCGGTAGCTTGAATCAAGTTCACCTAAATGTTCAAGTCTTTTGAAGTCATCTTTTGTTGGGGGGATATGAAAAAAATAGTCGTCAACTTTTACTAGAAGTGTAGAATGCTGATTACTAAACTTTGGATGGTTTGAAAAGTGTAAACCAACTTTTTGTGCACGTTTTTCTTTTAACAAGCGATTAATTGCTTCTTTTTTAATAAAATAGAGATGCTTTGGTTCTGGTGCGGTCTTGGCATGACGATTAATGGTAAAGAGTGCTTTGGCAATTTCGCTTAAAGGAATCGATTGTTTTCCATTCATTGAATTCTCTCCTCTCTAAATTAATAGAATTACTTCTATATATCGTATCGTAAAGCTTGTCCTATTGCAATATTTTAGAAAACTGATTAAAAAAGAAACAGGGCAGGGCCTGTTTCAGCTTATTAGCTCATATCTTCAATATCCTGAACAATTTTTTCCATATTTTCTTGTTCTCTGCCATCATAGCCTTTGATGGCATTTCCTTCTGGTGTCACAATGAAAAATCTGGTTGAATGCATTACCTGGTTTGAGCCTGCAACCTTTTCAACTGCAGATTTAAAGGATTTTATTGATAATTCTTTAATAGTCTCAAAGTCATATCCGGTAAGCAAATGCCAATTGTCAAACGTACCACCACGTGCCTTGGCATAAGACTTAAGGATTTCCGGGGTATCATTTTTAGGATCAACACTAAATGAAACGAGTTGAACTTCTTCTTCAAGTCCAGCCTCTTTTAATTGTTTTTGAAGATCTGCCATATTTGAAGTCATCGGTGGGCAGACAGTAGTACAGTTTGTAAAGATAAAATCTACCACCCAAAATTTACCTTCCATATCACTTTTGCTAACCTGTTCGCCATCCTGGTTCGTAAACGTAAAATCCTTTACCGCGTATGAATAGTCACCTTCATATTTTTCACCGCATGCACTTAATATAACAACCAATAATAAAGGAATTATAATTTTAAAATTTGACATATGTATTTTTCCTCCTAATTCAAATCGTAACAAGTGTAGCATGTTATTAGCAAAAAGACTATGAACAAACTGTTACAATTTAAGGTTGTTAGCGGCGGTTACTTTACAGCTTTAAAAATACTTAGTTTCTTAATGTAAAGGTATGAATCTCCGGTTTGCATAGGAATCGATACGGTAATCGGGTTGTGCCTAATCCCCTGTTCACGTATAGCGTTAACTTTTCGTTCTGTAATATGTGTTTTCCTTGTACATACTTCTCTGCATACATAGGAGTATATAAATGTCCAATAAAAGGAAGGCGAACCTGTCCGCCATGACTATGCCCTGATAGCTGAACATCTACAGGGAAGTGAACTGTCGTATCGGCAAAATCAGGCTCGTGTGCAAGCAATAGTGTAAATAGGTTAGGATCTGAATTTGCTAATGTTTTTTCTAAATCAGGATTGCCAAGCATGACATCATCTATACCAGCCAAGGCAATTTCTTCGTTATTTATTTTAATTGAAGTATAGCTGTTCTTTAACAGATGAAATTCTGCTTTGTCCATGACATCCTTTACGATGTCAGTCCCATAACCACCATGATCATGGTTGCCGTAAATCCAGTATTTCCCATGATTTGCTTTGAGCTTTCGTAGTGTTTTAATAAGTTCGTTGTTCCAGTTATACGTGTGCGGTTTATCGACAAGGTCTCCAGTAAACACGATTATATCCGGATTCTGGGCATTTATTGTTTTTACAAGCTCAGCAAATTGGTCGAGTGAATAATGATAACCAATATGTGTATCTGAAAACTGTATGATTTTAAAGTTGTTAAAAGATTTGGGGATCTTGGATGACGATAGAATTTGCTGGTTGATGTCAAGCATTGTTGGTTCAATCTCCCGTGCATAATAATAAGTACCCCCGCTTAAGCCAACCAGAGCTAGTAGACTTCCTATGGATTTTTTTAAGAAGGTACGTCTGTTCATATATGTCAAACCTTTCACCGGTTTTAAATTCTTTTTATTAGGCTTTATTGCCTTTTAATCTTCGCAATTGATGTTGACTACCACACGGTCCGGAAAAATACTTGAGTGCTATGATACCGCTTCGGAAATACACTCCGCTTTCGTGGCGGTTGGCAAGTCTCCTCGTGCTTGATTTTTAGATAAACTTAATGGTAGTGAGCGTTCTTGGTGAGCGAGGCAGACTAAGTACGCCACGTCCTATTCGTCGGAGGATCATGGTGAGTCCTAGGTGCGAGTATATTTTTGTTGAGTGGCTAGAGAGCCACACTAAATACTACGAATCAGTTATCCATATTCTGTAGGGTATTTTACATCTAACTTATGTTTTTATATTTTGACAAAGCTACAATCTTTTAAAAAAAAGCTTTTTCATTATTTTCTCGTATGATATTAATCATACCTTATTTTTATATGAGATTAAATAAAAGTTTGATAGAACGATTCATTATATTTACAGTTATTTTTTTGACTTTTGTGATTGTTATAAATATGATTATAACTATAGACGGATGTTGTTCTCCAAATGAGTGATGTTAGAAAACCTGATTGCTAGTGAAGGAAATATACGAAGAGCTGTGAAGGAAAATGAAGATGATGGGTTCCTTCAATGATTGTTCTTTGCGATCAATGAGGCAATACAAATTCTAAAGTAAGCGTAGTGCAGCAAAACATACGAAAAGAGGGATTATATGAGAGGTAAAACAGTTATTGTAACAGGAAGTTCTAGTGGAATGGGGAAGTATATGGCAGAAAAGTTTGCTGTTGAGGGTGCGAATGTTGTGCTTACAGGCAGAAATGATGACCGATTACAAGCGACTAAAGAGGAACTGGATAAAAATTCAACCGGTGAAATATACACCGTTTCAATGGATGTAAGAAATCCTGAAGACGTGGAACGGATGGTCAAGAAAACTGTCGAAAAATTTGGCTCAATTGATCATCTTGTAAACAATGCAGCCGGTAATTTTATTGCTGCAGCAGAAGATCTTTCAGTGAATGGTTGGAATTCCGTAATTGACATCGTGTTAAACGGCACTTTTTATTGCAGCCGGGAGGTAGGAAATTACTGGATTGATAATGGAATTAAAGGGTCAGTTATTAATATGGTTGCGACTTATGCTTGGAACGCCGGAGCGGGTGTTGCCCATTCATCTGCAGCAAAAGCAGGGGTCCTTAATCTGACACGAACGTTAGCGGTGGAGTGGGGGACAAAGTATGGTATCCGTGTGAATGCAATTGCCCCGGGGCCGATTGAGCGTACTGGTGGTGCTGAAAAATTATTTGAATCAGAAAAAGCTGCGAAACGCACCGTGAACTCAGTCCCGTTACAGCGGTTGGGTAAGCCGGAGGAAATCGCTGACCTTGCACACTTTTTACTATCCGACAAGGCTGCTTACATTAATGGGGAAGTCATAACAATGGATGGGGGACAATGGCTTAATAAGTTCCCATTTTAATATTAAGGCGTGCTGTCCAGTGGGATAGCACGCCAGCTTTGCAGTTTATATAACATAGTAAAATACAGTAAAGAAGTGAAAAACGGAACCTGCCAGGACGAATAAATGCCATATTGCATGGTGATAAATAAATCCGCGCCATATATAAAAGACAGCCCCTAGTGTATAAAACAGACCACCAATGATTAATAGCAGCATACCTGTTCCATCCATAATTGCCGTAAGTGGATTCCATACAAGGGTTATTAACCAACCCATCAAAACATAAAATAGTGTTGACAGAACAAGGAATTTTTTTACGAAAAATATCTTGAAGACAACTCCGATTAATGCAATTCCCCATACAGTACCAAACAATATCCAGCCCAATTCATCGCGTAAATGCACAAGCAGGAATGGGGTGTAGGTACCTGCGATAAACAAATAAATAGATGAATGGTCAAAGATTTGGAAGATATCTTTCCATTTTCCTTCAGGCAGGCTGTGAACAACAGTTGATGATAAATACATTATTAGCATTGTTGTTCCGAATATTGAAACGGAAACAATTTGCCAGGGGTTTCCGTTAAGTGAAGCAAATATAATCAATAATACAAGTCCAGCAATACTTAATATTGCACCGAACCCATGTGTAATAGCATGGACAATTTCTTCTTTTTTGGTGAAAGTGTGTATTTCCAAATTACGCCAGCCTCTTTCTGTTCGACATATTATTATTGTATACTGAAATTAGTATAAAACCAGTTACAAAAGTCACTAATTCAACTCGTTCTGATTAGTACCTGTACCCATATATTCACAAAAATATATACTAAAAATTTTCCGATATATTATAAATATGCAGGAACTATATATGTTTCTCGAACATTAACTATGGTAAACTAAGGATGTGGATATAGGTTATAACTCCTTTTTTGTAGGTAAGTAAGTATAAAAAAATTCTTACTGCATAAGTGAAACATAGCATTTGCCATTAAGGCCTGCACTCCAGAGTATAGGGATTTCTAAGAAAGCAAAAAACACTTTCATTAGAGTCCTTTTACGAATGTCAAGTTTTCTAATAAGTCTATTTCAAAAAAAGTTTGTTGCTAGTATTTAAAGGAGCGATTTAGTATGAGTACGATACAAGATAAGCAATTAACAGATATTACAGTAGCAGATATAATGATATCATCTGAAAAAGTTGCCCATGTTCAGCTGAATAATCCATTGGAACACGCATTATTAGTATTGGTGAAATCCGGTTATTCTGCTGTCCCAGTATTAGATGCATCTTATAAGCTAGTAGGAACAATTGGTAAGACAATCATTTTGAATGAAATTTTAGGTTTAGAACGATTTGAGATTGAAAAACTTTCTGATATGCGCGTTCATGAAGTAATGAACACAGATATACCATCCCTATCAAGAGACGATTCATTTATGGATGGGTTAAAAGCAGTTATTAACAATACATTTGTTTGTGTTTCCGATGAAGAGGGTTATTTTGATGGAATCGTAACAAGACGTGCTATTCTAAAACAAACAAAACGAGATTTTTATACAAACAAAAATGACCAATCATTAAATTGAGTTATTGCTGCACCCTTGCAGAACTATAATGCGTAGGGTGTTTTTTAATTTGGAACTCAACTTTCGTATCTATAGTATAAGGTCAAACAGCTATCTTGATAATCTCAGAACGTTTTTAATTATTGCCTTGACAACATTGATAAAAGTTTTTTTACACATAAGATATAAAAAGCGACGTAACTGCTAGAATAATCTCTAAAAACCTCTCGTCCCGCCGTCCGGGGTCGCTGCGGGCGGATGCTTTCCGCGGGCAACGCTTCAGTTTCCTCGGAAGCCAAAACCGCTTCCTGCGGGATCTTCAGCTGTTGCTTCTCCCGCAGGAGTCACCGCCCTCCGCTCGCCCGGACTAGTGTAGTGCTGTCACACAATTATTCTATAGCGATTCCTACTCCAGTTAACAGCGAAGGAAATACACGTAGACTCCTGTGGGAATGAGGCCTAGATGAGACTACGCAGCGACGTAGGAGCAAGAAGGCTCATCAGCCGCACTAGGTGCGCGAAGTGTATTTCCGCAGCGGACTGAAATTATTTTTCCACAGTACGCCGCATCATATATCAAATACGCACCATTATTCCAAAGTCAACTCAAGTAGTGTATCTTCAGCCTTTTATGCGTTCAATTTACGCTGCGAAAGTTGAGTTTGGAAGAATAAATAATTATGAAACCTAAAATGAATCCTTTCTAATAGAAGAAGCTGTGATAGCCTATGGTAACCAGTCTTAAAAAAATAAAAACGATGAAACGACCATTTGTATTAGCAGCCGTAATGCTTGGCATGTTTTTAGCTGCAATAGAGGCGACAATTGTTGCAACAGCAATGCCCAGCATTGTAGCAGATCTTGGCGGCTTTTCACTTTACAGTTGGGTGTTTTCTGCGTACTTACTGACTAATGCCGCTACAGTTTTAATATTTGGCAAGCTTTCTGATATTTTCGGAAGAAAGCCTATTTTTATGATTGGCATTTCCGTTTTTCTGACAGGTTCTACGCTCTCGGGTTTTAGTGAATCCATGACAATGCTAATCATTTCACGGTTTATTCAAGGCGTTGGTGCAGGTGCATTAATGCCAATGGCAACTACGATAATTGGTGATATTTACAGTAAAGAAGAACGGGCTAAAATCCAAGGACAATTGTCTAGTGTATGGGGCATATCTGCTGTTACCGGACCGTTGCTTGGTGGTTTTTTGGTCGATGTCTTAAGTTGGCGTTATGTCTTTTGGATGAATATTCCATTAGGTATTCTTGCTATGCTAGGGATATTTTTCTTTTTCCATGAAAATATTGCAAAGCAAAAGCGTTCGGTTGACTACCTCGGATCGGTGTGGATTGTAATAGCTATTACATCGTTGCTCTTCATTTTAGTAGAAGGTGGGATTGGAATCCCGTGGAATTCTGCTTCCATGTACGGTCTTATTTGTTTGGCTGTTGCAGGGTTACTTTTATTTGTAATCCAAGAACGGCGGGCACTGGACCCGATGATGCCGTTTGAAATTTGGAAACATCGAATAATCAGTATAGCAAATTTAACTTCGCTGACCACTGGAATGATTCTCATTGGTGTCTCCAGTTACTTACCTGCTTTTGTACAGGGAGTTATGGGCTATTCTGCAACAGTAGCAGGATTTACGTTAACAACAATGTCTATTGGGTGGCCTATTGCAGCTATGGCTGGTGGAAGGCTTTTGCTGGTAATAGGATATAGAGCGACTTCATTAATTGGTGGTACATCATTAATTATTGGAGCACTATTGTTTTTCCTGTTATCACCTGATAAAGGTCCGGTATGGGCGGCTGCAGGGTCGTTTTTTGTTGGAGTAGGTATGGGTTTGACAAATACATCTTTTATTGTAGGAATACAAAATGCAGTCAGATGGGAAAAACGTGGGATTGCAACTGCTGCAAATATGTTTATGCGCTCGATTGGCAGTGCACTAGGCGCGGCATTACTTGGAGGTTTGTTAAATAGCAGAATCCAAACCTTTATTCAGAATGAAGGGCTGGAAAGCAAAGTCTCAGTCGATACGGCAAACAGTTTATTGGATCCACAGCAAAATGCCTCACTTTCACAGAAGGTTACATCTGTATTGCAGGAAGGTCTTACTTCAGGATTACATCTTGTTTATACTGGCCTATTAATACTGGCAGTGATCAGTTTTATCCTAATTTATTTTTTGCCAAAAAAAGGACAGGAATAGCTTGTTCTTGCGAGTGATTGTGTGGTCTGCTAAAGTAAAATAAATACATAAAATTGGAGGAAGAGAATATGAAAATGATGGATGCAAACGAGATTATTAGCTTTATTTCAAATAGTACAAAGAGTACACCTGTAAAAGTATATGTTAAAGGTGACCAATTGAATGAATTAAAATACGGTGAGTCAATTCAGTCATTTGTTGAGAAAAATAGTGGTGTCTTATTTGGACAGTGGAAGGATATTCAATCCTTTTTGGAAAATAATAAAGAGCAAATTGAAGATTATGCAGTGGAAAATGATCGCAGGAATTCTGCCATTCCATTACTTGATTTAAAAGAGATTAATGCACGAATTGAGCCTGGAGCTATTATCCGTGACCAAGTTGAGATTGGAGACGGAGCAGTTATTATGATGGGCGCAAGCATTAATATTGGTTCAGTTGTTGGAGAGGGCACCATGATTGATATGAATGTTGTTCTTGGTGGTCGTGCTACTGTTGGAAAAAATTGTCATATTGGTGCCGGAACAGTGCTTGCTGGTGTTATTGAACCGCCTTCAGCAAAACCGGTTGTCATTGAAGACGAAGTAGTTATTGGTGCCAATGCAGTTATTCTGGAAGGAGTAACAGTAGGCAAGGGATCAATTGTAGCTGCTGGATCAATTGTTACAAAAGATGTTGAACCAAATACATTGGTTGCAGGTACACCGGCTAAAGTATTAAAAGAAATCGATGATAGTACTAAATCAAAAACAGAAATCAAACAAGAGCTTCGTAAATTAGATAACTAAAGCAGGGGATTAGCATGAATTTAGTAGAAATAAGAAGGGAACTGCACCAAATTCCCGAGTTGGGTTTTCAGGAATTTAAAACACAAAGTTATTTACTGGATAAGATTAATGCAATGCAAACAGATAGGGTAGAAGTAAAAGAATGGCGAACTGGTATCCTGGTCCGTGTTTCAGGAACTAACCCTAATCAAACGATTGGATACCGCTGTGATATGGATGGCTTGCCGATTACAGAACGCACAGATTATCCATTTCAATCCACACATGAAGGTCAAATGCATGCTTGCGGACATGACTTTCACATGACGATTGCTTTAGGATCACTAAAACACATTATTGATCATCCGGTTGAAAATGATGTTGTATTCCTGTTTCAACCCGCTGAAGAAGGACCTGGTGGCGCATTACCAATGATGGAGTCAGATAGTTTTAAGGAATGGAAGCCGGATGTTATCTTTGCTTTACACATAGCACCTGAGCTATCTGCAGGAACAGTGTCCAGTCGCCCGGGATTATTATTTGCAAATACGAGTGAATTGTTTCTTGATTTTTCAGGCAAAGGGGGACATGCTGCATACCCACACTTAACTAGGGATATGACTGTTGCAGCAAGCTCCTTTGTTGTGGAATTACAGCAAATTGTCGCAAGAAACCTTAACCCATTGGAAAGTGCTGTCGTTACAGTTGGGAAGATGGAGAGTGGGTTTGTGCAAAATGCAATTGCTGAGTCAGCAAGATTGGAAGGTACCATTCGCACACTAGAAGCTGCTACCATTAATGTAATAAAGCAAAAACTGGAGCGATTGATTCAAGGATTTGAGATTTCCCATGAATGCAAGATTGCTGTTGATTACGGTGCAAATTATTATCAGGTATACAATGAACAGGAGTATGTTGATATATTTGCTGAAGCTATGACAGCTAATAATATTAATTACCAAGAGGCAAATCCTGCAATGACTGGAGAAGACTTTGGTTATATGCTAAAAGATATTCCAGGATTCATGTTCTGGCTTGGCGTTGATTCTGTATCTGGCTTACACAATGCCCAATTAAAGCCTAATGAAGATGCACTTGAGATAGGTGTCGATGCTGTTATAAATACAATACAAGCCATTTACGCCCGTTAATTACTGTATATCATTTTATCTTCTGGAAAAACTAGATGCGTAAGCTTTGTATCTGGAGGAGGTAAACGAATGGCGCGTATTGGTGTTGAAGAAAGTCTGTCAGACGTTAAGGATGGTCTGATGGAAATGGGACATGATGTAGTTGATCTGCACTCAGAGGATGACACTGAATATTGTGATTGCTGTGTTATTACAGGTCAGGATAAAAATGTTATGGGTATGTCTACAACAAGTATTGCCGGCCCTGTAATTAATGCAGAAGGTTATAGTGCAGAAGATGTCTGCCAAATGGTAAATCAGAAATTAAATGGAAACGAGTAAAATAGTAAAACCCCAGTTCGCATGGTACTGAACTGGGGTTTTTCGCATTTAAAAAAGTAAAGTTACTTTTCTTTTTGAATATTAACCTGGTGTGGAAATGGTATCTCAATATTTGCCTCATCAAATGCTTCTTTTATTCGTTTAAGCATATCGCGTTGGCATCCGAACTGTTCTCCATTTTCAGTTTGTCCCACAACACGGAGGACAACATCTGAAGAACCCAAACTTTGAACACCTATTGGGTTAGGGCCATCCTTAAAACGTTCATCCTGCTGGAATTCAGCACAGACCTTTTCCAATAAACTAATCGCTTCATCAATATTTTCATCATAACTAATTCCGATATCAACCAGTGCACGCATATTTCCACGTGAATGGTTGGCAACACCTATGATTTCACGGTTCGGAATAAAATTTAATGTTCCATTAAAACTGCGGATTTTTGTAGTTCGTAAACCAAGTTCCTCTACAATCCCATCATAGCCACCAGCTGTTATATAATCGTCAACTTCTACTTGCCGCTCAAGTAATAGGAAAAACCCTGTAACAACATCACTTACAAGTCCCTGTGCACCAAACCCAATTGCTAAACCAACAACACCTGCACCTGCAAGTAGAGGTCCAATTGGAATAGTAAAGATTGCAAACAACATAACAATAAATACAAAAATCATCACATAGGAAAACAGATTGACTAATAGCTTTTCAAGCGTCTTCACACGACTTTCTGATATTTTTTGATTAGAGCCAGCCTTGTTTATTGTTCGCTCGATAATTTTTTTGCCAATTGGAATAAAAATAATAAAAGCTAAAATAAGTAACCCAATCTTTAACCCAATATTTATCATATTAGATAAATCTACATGCATTCCGTAAATTTCCATATTATGTATCTTCCTTCCAGTATTTTAGTATATCAAAATTGACAGACTCTATTAAATTACCACAATTTATTAATTTATAAACCATATACCTTTTTTAAATGGTTATAAAGGAGGCGATTTTTGTCAATAATAAGAACATATTATGTCATTTATATGTACTTTTAAAAAAGACTAACGTTCTGTATTGACTGGTTTAAAGGGTATTCTATAATTAAAATTAGAACGAGAAAATATTTAATCGGAGGGATTACATATGGCAGAAAGAATGGTAGGAAAGCAGGCTCCGCGGTTTGAAATGGACGCTGTAATGCCTGATAAGGAATTTGGTAAGGTGAGTTTAGAAGAAAATATGAAAAATGATATGTGGACAGTACTTTTCTTCTATCCAATGGACTTTACATTTGTATGCCCAACAGAAATAACTGCAATGTCAGATCGGTATGATGAATTTGAAGATTTGGATGCAGAAGTAATAGGTGTATCAACCGATACTATTCATACACATAAAGCCTGGATTAATACGTCACGTGATGATAATGGGTTGGAAGAGTTAGGTTATCCACTAGCTGCAGACACAAATCATATTGTCTCCAAGGATTACGGGGTATTAATTGAAGAAGAAGGTGTTGCTTTACGCGGGCTATTTATCATTAATCCGGAAGGTGAATTACAATATCAGACAGTATTTCATAATAACATTGGCCGGGATGTTGATGAAACGCTACGTGTTCTGCAGGCTCTTCAAACAGGTGGACTTTGCCCTGCAAACTGGAAACCAGGTCAGGAAACATTATAGAAAATTAATCATATATAATAATTGTATAAATTTGTTAGAGCTGGCTCATAGCATACAATTTGGAAATTGGAGCCAGCCTTTTTTGCATATTAATAGGAGGTAGACATTATGAGGTTAAGAGATCAAATGCCCGAATTAGAAGGAGCTACAAAATGGTTTAATAGTAAGGCGATTAAAAAAGAAGCTTTAATCGGAAATAAACCAACACTAATTCACTTCTGGTCTGTAAGCTGTGGAACTTGTAAAGAGGCAATGCCAAAAATAAATGAATTCCGTGACGAATACAAACAAGATTTAAACGTAATCGCAGTTCATATGCCACGTTCTGAAAAAGATTTGGATCTTGATCAGATTAAAAAAGTTGCGAATGAACATGATATTACACAGCCTATATTTGTTGATAACGATCATACATTAACAGATGCTTTTCAAAATAAGTATGTACCTGCTTATTATGTATTTGATAATCATGGGAAATTAAGACATTTTCAGGCTGGTGGAAGCGGGATGAAAATGCTTCGCAAGCGCGTAAACAGAGTATTAGGTAAAACAGACAAATAATCGATGGTTAGACAGTCCTTATTTTTTAAATAATGGTTTAGCAGAATGATCGGGCAGGTCACTGATCATGAATGAGGATTCAAGGGAGCGGATCGTGGTTCCGCTAAATGGGTAAAAAAGCCGTCCCAGAAGGTTAAAGCGGTTCCTGGTTCCGTTATTTACCTAATAACAATAACAAATGTGGTTGAAAAGGGTAAATAGCTACTATGAACAAAACTGGCTCCTTAATCGTAAAGTCGTGGGTTAATTTGGTAGACTGTTACTAAGAAAGAAAAACCCAAATCAGAGCCACATTACGAAAGGAGCCTTACTATGAATAATA
>NZ_JBQQCP010000021.1:0-3000 GCF_052246775.1 Virgibacillus sp. L01
ATTAGTTAAGTCCTCGATCTATTAGTATCCGTCAGCTCCACGTGTCACCACGCTTCCACCTCGGACCTATCAACCTCATCGTCTCTGAGGGATCTTACTCACTCGAAGTGATGGGAAGTCTCATCTTGAGGGGGGCTTCATGCTTAGATGCTTTCAGCACTTATCCTTGCCACACGTAGCTACCCAGCTATGCTCCTGGCGGAACAACTGGTACACCAGCGGTGTGTCCATCCCGGTCCTCTCGTACTAAGGACAGCTCCTCTCAAACTTCCAGCGCCCACGACGGATAGGGACCGAACTGTCTCACGACGTTCTGAACCCAGCTCGCGTACCGCTTTAATGGGCGAACAGCCCAACCCTTGGGACCGACTACAGCCCCAGGATGCGATGAGCCGACATCGAGGTGCCAAACCTCCCCGTCGATGTGAACTCTTGGGGGAGATAAGCCTGTTATCCCCGGGGTAGCTTTTATCCGTTGAGCGATGGCCCTTCCATGCGGAACCACCGGATCACTAAGCCCGACTTTCGTCCCTGCTCGACTTGTAGGTCTCGCAGTCAAGCTCCCTTCTGCCTTTACACTCTGCGAATGATTTCCAACCATTCTGAGGGAACCTTTGGGCGCCTCCGTTACTCTTTGGGAGGCGACCGCCCCAGTCAAACTGCCCGCCTGACACTGTCTCCGAACCGGATTACGGTCCTGGGTTAGAATGTCCGTACAGCCAGGGTGGTATCCCACGGATGCCTCCTCCGAAGCTAGCGCTCCGGTATCGACGGCTCCCACCTATCCTGTACAAGCTGTACCAACATTCAATATCAGGCTACAGTAAAGCTCCACGGGGTCTTTCCGTCCTGTCGCGGGTAATGTGCATCTTCACACATAGTATAATTTCACCGGGTCTCTCGTTGAGACAGTGCCCAAGTCGTTGCACCTTTCGTGCGGGTCGGAACTTACCCGACAAGGAATTTCGCTACCTTAGGACCGTTATAGTTACGGCCGCCGTTTACTGGGGCTTCGGTTCTACGCTTCGCACCGAAGTGCTAACGCTTCCCCTTAACCTTCCAGCACCGGGCAGGTGTCAGCCCCTATACTTCGCCTTTCGGCTTCGCAGAGACCTGTGTTTTTGCTAAACAGTCGCTTGGGCCTATTCACTGCGGCTCCTCCTTAAAGGAGCACCCCTTCTCCCGAAGTTACGGGGTCATTTTGCCGAGTTCCTTAACGAGAGTTCTCCCGCTCACCTTAGGATTCTCTCCTCGCCTACCTGTGTCGGTTTGCGGTACGGGCACCTATGAACTCACTAGAGGATTTTCTTGGCAGTGTGGAACCAGGAACTTCGGTACTCAATTTCCCTCCCCATCACAGCTCAAAATTGTTGAACGGATTTGCCTATCCAACTTTCTCACTGCTTGGGCGCACATTTCCATCAGTGCGCTTTCCTTATCCTACTGCGTCCCCCCATCGCTCAAACGCTCATGAGGTGGTACAGGAATATCTACCTGTTGTCCATCGCCTACGCCTTTCGGCCTCGGCTTAGGTCCCGACTAACCCTGAGTGGACGAGCCTTCCTCAGGAAACCTTAGGCATTCGGTGAAAGAGATTCTCACTCTTTTTTCGCTACTCATACCGGCATTCTCACTTCCAAGCGCTCCACCAGTCCTCACGGTCTGACTTCTCAGCACTTGGAACGCTCTCCTACCATTGTTCGTAAGAACAATCCGCAGCTTCGGTGATACGTTTAGCCCCGGTACATTTTCGGCGCAGAGTCACTCGACCAGTGAGCTATTACGCACTCTTTAAATGATGGCTGCTTCTAAGCCAACATCCTGGTTGTCTGGGCAACTCCACATCCTTTTCCACTTAACGTATACTTTGGGACCTTAGCTGGCGGTCTGGGCTGTTTCCCTTTCGACTATGAACCTTATCACCCATAGTCTGACTCCCAAGTCTAAGTAGCTGGCATTCGGAGTTTGACTGAATTCGGTAACCCGGTGAGGGCCCCTAGTCCAATCAGTGCTCTACCTCCAGTACTCGTTCCTTGAGGCTAGCCCTAAAGCTATTTCGGAGAGAACCAGCTATCTCCGTGTTCGATTGGCATTTCACCCCTACCCACACCTCATCCCCGCATTTTTCAACATACGTGGGTTCGGGCCTCCAGTCAGTGTTACCTGACCTTCACCCTGGACATGGGTAGATCACACGGTTTCGGGTCTACGACCGTATACTATGACGCCCTATTCAGACTCGCTTTCGCTGCGGCTCCGTGTCTTCCACTTAACCTTGCATACGATCGTAACTCGCCGGTCCATTCTACAAAAGGTACGCCGTCACCCATTAACGGGCTCCGACTACTTGTAGGCACACGGTTTCAGGTTCTATTTCACTCCCCTTCCGGGGTGCTTTTCACCTTTCCCTCACGGTACTGGTTCACTATCGGTCACTAGGGAGTATTTAGCCTTGGGAGATGGTCCTCCCGGATTCCGACGGAATTCCTCGTGTTCCGCCGTACTCAGGATCCACTCCGGAGGAAATTCTCTTTCGACTACAGGGCTCTTACCTGCTTTGGCTGACCGTTCCAGATCGATTCATCTAAAGAATTTCTTGGTAACTCCGATGGAGTGTCCTACAACCCCAGAAAGCAAGCTTTCTGGTTTGGGCTGTTTCCGTTTCGCTCGCCGCTACTTGGGAAATCGCGTTTGCTTTCTCTTCCTCCGGGTACTGAGATGTTTCAGTTCCCCGGGTCTGCCTCACGTATCCTATGTATTCAGATACGCGTCCTGCTCCATTACGAACAGTGGGTTCCCCCATTCGGAAATCCTCGGATCAATGTCTACTTACGACTCCCCGAGGCATATCGGTGTTAGTCCCGTCCTTCGTCGGCTCCTAGTGCCAAGGCATTCACCGTGCGCCCTTCTTCACTTAACTTGTTTTAGTTCCTGTTAACAGAACATACTGTTTGATGTCGTTGAATGTGTTGCTCTTATTTAGTTTTCAAGGTACAAAAA
>NZ_JBQQCP010000022.1:0-1856 GCF_052246775.1 Virgibacillus sp. L01
TTAATACAAAACCTTCCAATCAAAATATAACGGAAGCTTATTTGGCATGTTTATTTTAAGTATAGCATGAAAAACTTAGGTTTTTTAGTGAAAAATGTTGACAACTATTAGCTGGTTTTGTTTAAGTACACTCTTTCACAATCATTTGATCTTTTTTTGTTTACATACCTTAATATTTATCAATCGTTACACCTATAACAGAAGTCCTTACAAGTTCCAGGTTCTGAAACCTTTTTAATTCCTTTGGCGTTCCACTTACTACTGCTCCATTAATAGTTGTGTCGTCTGTTGCATTTTCAGTGTACGGGTGTTCTTCCGAAACAGGAAATCCATAAGCATCTTCCCCGTGTTTTACTTTCCATGTATCATCATCCCATTTTTCTTCTAATCGTTCGAGTTTCTTTTCAGTTGCTTTATCAAGCCAAAGCCAAGTTACATTTTTATAGCCCAGCGTTTCACCTAATTCTTCCAGTGTTTTCGGTTCATTAAAAGAAAGCGCCACTTCAACCAATGTGTTTTCATCTAATCCGGTGGCTATTTTCAGTTCCTGGGGCAAAAAGTCATATCTTAAATTGGGGTAGTAGAAGTCAATCATTCGCTCATTATTAACCTTATTATACCGAACAACTCTATTCGCTTCCTTGTTGAATTTAGTCACTTTGCTCATTCCACTGCCACGATCAATTACTTCGACATTGCCTATAGCAGGATATTTTTTCGTCACAGTATCCCAAACAATTCTCCTGTTACCAATTGTTTTATAGTATGTTGTTTTGCCAACTACACTGAACAAATTATGATGATACATTGTGGCACTGGTGATTTCTGCTCCTTGCTGATAACCCTCAACAAATATATTTGGCTGCTGTACTTCTTCTTTTTGGATTTTTTTATTAGTGAGATACTCACTGCCACTATAAACCAATACACTACATACAACCAACGTGATAATCGAGATAACGATATATAACATGATCTGTTTCCACTTTGTTTTCTTAATAGATTTTTGAAAAGAAGGATCGCTTGTGAAATCAATTTCCGAGTTCTGATTGGAATTTTTTTTATCGTCCATCATTTCCCTCCTCATATAGCTTGACTAACTTCTTTCTAGCTCGAAACATATTCGTCTTTACAGAACTGTTGCTAATACCTAGTAGTTTAGAAATTTCTTCATACGATAGCTCGGATTCGTATTTTAGTAGAAGAAGCTCCATAAATTGTGGTTTCAGCTTAGAAAGCAACCTATAAAGTTCTTCCCTACGCTCTTTTGCTAGAATAATCAATTCTGGCAGTTCATCTGCTTTATTTTCTTCCATATTTCCCTCTAAATTTAATATGTATTTTTTATTTTTCCGACATTGATCATAATAATAATTCAATGCCACCCGAACCAACCAGCTTCGTACTTTAGAGGAGCGAATGGAATCGGAAAATCTAAGGTATTTATATGCTGTTTCTTGTACCGCATCTTCAGCATCCGAGTGTGGAACACCTTTTTTTACTAAGTACCGAAGCACAATATTTAGTTCGTTATTTAGTTCCTCATTTTTGTTTTGGTCTTCCATTGTCCCTCCCCCTATGTTTAGAAGACGTTTGAGCAAAGAAAAAGTTTACAGAGTTAAAGTGAAAACTTGTTCATTAATTTTTAAGACTTATAATAATAAGACTGCATCCGTCAGAAAGATGCAGTTTCTTAAATAAGAAAGCGACTGCCTGTTGTTCAACAATCGCACCCGTTCGTAATATAAGGTTATCCAGATTTTTCTGGTTGACCTTTTTTTATATGGTCTTATTATTACGGTAGTCGGGGTAGAACGTCGCACCCGTGGGACTAGATCCCGTCAACAAAACTGTTC
>NZ_JBQQCP010000023.1:0-1739 GCF_052246775.1 Virgibacillus sp. L01
TAGCTACTATGAACAAAACTGGCTCCTTAATCGTAAAGTCGTGGGTTAATTTGGTAGACTGTTACTAAGAAAGAAAAACCCAAATCAGAGCCACATTACGAAAGGAGCCTTACTATGAATAATAACACAAAATACGTTGGTTTAGACGTATCAAAAGAAGAAATTGCAGTAGCTATCGCAGAAGAAGGTCGAGGAAAACCCAGGTATTTTGGGATGATTAGCCATACACCTGAGGCCATCCGGAAACTAGTAAAGAAATTAGGAAAACCTGAAAATCTTAAGGTGTGCTATGAGGCAGGTCCAACTGGATATCCATTATATCGGATGTTTATGAGTATGGGCATTGAATGCGACGTGATTGCACCAAGTTTAATTCCACAAAAGCCAGGAGAACGAGTGAAAACAGATAAAAGAGATGCAATGAGTCTTGCCGGGTTATTTCGTGCAGGAGAGTTAACTTCCATATACGTACCTTCGGAAGAAAATGAGGCTTTACGTGATCTCGTTCGTGCCAGAGAAGATGTGAAAGAGGATATATTACGAATGAAACATAGGATTACCAAACTTCTATTACGGTATGGAATTCGCTCCCCGCAAAAAGTGGGAAAGAACTGGTCAGCCAAATATCGCGAATGGATTTATACAGTGAAATTCGAGTATAGACCGGTACGTATTGCCTTTCAAGAATATTTACAGACTCTTCACGAAGCAGAACAGCGACTAAAACGTGTAGAAGAAGAAATACAGGTCGAGGCGGAAAACGGCGTACATGCTCCAATTATTCAAGCACTCCAATGTTTACGTGGTGTAGCAACGATCACTGCAACCAGTCTGGCTGCCGAAATTGGATCGTTTGGGCGATTTCCAACACCTAAAAAAATAATGGCTTATTTAGGACTTGTACCTAGCGAAAGTTCAAGTGGTGTTTCACGAAAACAGGGGGAAATTACGAAAACAGGAAATGTACATGCCCGTAAATTACTAATTGAAGCAGCTTGGAGTTATCGTCTTCAGCCCGCTGTTCGAGATAAGTTAAAGAAAAGACAAAATGGCCAACCAGGCGCCATACTGGACATCTCATGGAAGGCGCAAACAAGGTTACACAAAAGGTTTCATCGATTAATGTCACGTGGGAAGACAAGTAATAAAGCAGTGACAGCTGTTGCCAGAGAGTTGGCCGGATTCATTTGGGCAATCGCAAAGGAAGTAGAAGAAAACAGGCCTGAAAAGGAAGCAGTACTAAATTAAGAACACATATTTCTATTTACAAATGGTTGCATGATGAGTGAGTTATTTTCCAGTCATAATAAAGCGGGGTGAGAATAGGGCCCGGAGGCAAAGTAAAAACCGTAGAGGAAAATTCACGAGTTCCGCTTGTGCTAGCTTTTTATAGTGAATGCACGTAAATAGCTGGTGAAAGTTCCTTGGACGGAAAGGTAGAATGTGTGAATCCACGAATATCAGCGTGCCATCGGTGCGAAGTATATTTTGCCTTCGAGCCGTGTTCTTAGCCTTCCTTCTTCATCTGAAAAAAGTATCTCCAGGTCCTGATTGGTCGTAAAGGAAACCACTTGACAACCAATCAGGACCTGGAGGAAAAGTCACCAAGATGAAGAAGGAAATAGTCTAACCAAAACGGTTAACCCATAAAAAGAAGTAAAAACGGCTTCTTGTATTAAGTATGCCCAAAAAAGGGAAAAACAGCTTGGGACTTGACAGTTTTGTTCATATCAGCGGAA
>NZ_JBQQCP010000025.1:0-1625 GCF_052246775.1 Virgibacillus sp. L01
GCACCCGTTCGTAATATAAGGTTATCCA
The DNA here is from genome assembly GCF_052246775.1 of Virgibacillus sp. L01. Lineage (NCBI taxonomy): Bacteria > Bacillati > Bacillota > Bacilli > Caryophanales > Bacillaceae > Virgibacillus > Virgibacillus sp. L01. The sequence continues at coordinate 29 of NZ_JBQQCP010000025.1, forward strand.
GATTTTTCTGGTTGACCTTTTTTTATATGGTCTTATTATTACGGTAGTCGGGGTAGAACGTCGCACCCGTGGGACTAGATCCCGTCAACAAAACTGTTCACCCCCTACTTGTATAAACATGTTTCAGGCTGGTTGGGACTAAGATCCCGTTTAACAAGCGAACCTATGACATTACAAGCAGCTTTAGGGGTTACCGACATGAAGTAATTTAAGGAGGAGAAATAGTATGAATCCAGTTATTGGTCTGGATGTTGCCAAAGGGGAAAGTCAGATTCAAGCGTTTTTAGATAAAGGAAAGCCTTATCATAAAAGTTTTAGTATCCTGCATAATGTAAAAGAGCTTAATAAATTTCTAGAATTCTTAAAGGAGGTTGAGTCTCTAGCTGGAGAGAAACCTTCGGTTATTTTGGAATCGACGGGACACTACCATACTCCTATTATTCAATATTTAGAGGAACATGACTATGTATATATTATTGTAAATCCATTGATTGCACATCGAGCGAAAAGTTCAAGTTTGCGAAAGGTGAAAACAGATGCCATAGATGCCTACAATCTGTGTGAACTTTATTATAAAGAGGAACTGGAACCTAGTAAGAAAAGAGGGATCCAACTCTTAAACCTTCGGAATTTAACAAGACAGCACGAAACTATTTCAAGTGTAGCAGCACAAACTAAACTACAACTTCAATCGATTTTGGACCAAGTATTCCCCGAATATAAAGGAGTATTTGGCAACCTATATTCAAAAGTTTCTTTACAAGTGCTTTTAGTATTTCCAACATCGGAATCAGTTTTAAGTGTAACCGAATCTGTACTAACCGATAAAATAGCTTCGCTATGTAAGAGTCGTTCAGAAAAATGGGCAGAGGAAAAGGCACAAAAGCTACGAGAGGCAGCAATTCGAAACCCATTTCAAAATAATTTGTATCAAAGTCATATTTTTAACCTAGGAATCATGATAAATATTGTTCTTCAATATCAGGAGCACCTATCTAAGTTAGCTGCTGAAATAGATGATCTTGCCAAAGAAATTGAAGAATATAAGATAATCCAATCTATCCCTGGTATTGGAGAAAAAATCGCTGCAACGATTATTTCTGAAATCGGTGAAATAGAAAGGTTTAATCATCCTAAAAAGCTCGTTGCATTCACTGGTGTAGATCCTAGCGTATACTCAAGTGGTAAGTTTACAGCTTCCGTAAACCGTATTACCAAAAGAGGTTCTAGTAGATTAAGACAAGCTCTATTTATGGCTGTCCAATGTGGAATAAGAGACGCTCGTAAAAAGAAAACAAGCGAGGAAATCATTCCGCGTAATAAAAGATTAAGAGAATTTTACGATAAGAAACGAGATGAAGGTAAACCTTTTAGAGTAGCGATCATCGCTTGTGTTAATAAGCTTTTACATTGGATTTACGCAATGCTTAAAAGAAATACAACTTTCCTGGATATAGCTTAAGAACTACATTAATCCAATTAATACAAAACCTTCCAATCAAAATATAACGGAAGCTTATTTGGCATGTTTATTTTAAGTATAGCATGAAAAACTTAGGTTTTTTAGTGAAAAATGTTGACAACTATTAGCTGGTTT
>NZ_JBQQCP010000026.1:0-1407 GCF_052246775.1 Virgibacillus sp. L01
GATTAAGTCTATATAATTGTGTAAAAAGAAAGGACACCATAAGTCCTCATGTTACAATGTTTTCAACCACGAAAATAATGTAGAGGAGGAATTTATGATGTCCCAAATCAATTTTACACTAGATTTTGAGAAACTTAAAGGTGAGGTGCTAGACTCCGGTTTAAACGATGTGGTCAAGTCCTCATTGGTACTCATACTGAATCAATACATGGAAACAGAGCGGGATGAGTATATCCAAGCAAGCTCACATGAACGCAATTCAGACCGCACTGATTATCGCAATGGCTATTATGAAAGAGAATACCTTCTGCCCTCCGGTAAGATTAGTTTGAAGGTTCCTCGTACACGTAGCGGTGAATTTTCTACAGAAGTATTTGAACGATATTCCCGTTGTGATAAGGCCCTTTTACTTTCGATGCTGGAAATGGTCGTCAATGGCGTTTCCACACGGAAAGTAACCAAAATCATGGAAGAGCTATGTGGCGAGTCTGTGTCGAAATCCATGGTGTCCAATCTCACTCAAAAGCTTGATCCTGTTGTCAATGATTGGGCAAACCGCCCGCTTAACATAATGCATTTTCGTTATGTATACGTAGATGCCATGTACATCAAAGTGCGCGAAGATCAGAAAGTAGTCTCGAAAGCTGTTTACCTAGCCCTTGGCGTCAATAATGAAAATAAACGAGAGGTAATAGGGCTAAAAGTGGATCATGCAGAATCGGAAACTAGCTGGTATGAGTTTTTTGAATCGCTCAAATCCAGAGGCCTGCAATCTCCACGACTCGTCATTTCGGATGCGCACGCCGGACTAAAAGCCGCCATTCCGAAAGCATTCATCGGGACGAGCTGGCAACGTTGCACTGTCCATATGCTAAAGAATATGATAGATACTCTGCCCCGTAAGAATTCCGAACAAGCGAAGTCATTGTTGAAAACGATTTTCCGTACAAGCAATATTGACCAAGCACGAGCTCTCAAAGACCAATTCATCTCGGAATATGAAGAAGAGAAGGGGTACAGGAAGGCTATTGCTATACTGGATGAGGGCTTTGATGATGCCACGCAGTTTTATGCAGAACCAGTAGCCTATCATGTTAGTCTTCGTACCACCAATGTGCTGGAAAGATTGAACTCCGAGATTCGGAGGAGAGAGAAAGTTATCCGCACGTTTCCGAATCAGCAATCCGCCTTTCGATTGATAGGCGCTGTACTGATGGACCACGAAGATGTCTTGGATCTTGGCAAGCGTACATTTTTAAAAATGTAGAAATAAAGGGAGATGCAGCTGGCCGAAAATTTTGGAATAGGAGGGGGCCATGGCCCCCTCCTATTCCAAAATTACTAATATACCCTAAATGTGGTTGAAAATACTGTATTTGTATTTTACACAATATTAAGGACTTGACT
>NZ_JBQQCP010000027.1:0-1134 GCF_052246775.1 Virgibacillus sp. L01
TATTTATTTAACAAGTCTTTAAAGGTTGGTCTTTCATTCCCGTCCCGTCCAATAACATGTGTTGCAGTTACTAATGAGTTTAAAACAGCCTCTTCAGTTGCTTCACCAATAGCTCGAAATGCTAAATCTATATCTTCCTCATGTATCATAGACATCGTAATACAGTCCGAAGTTTTATCATGAGGTATTTTTGTAGCAGTCGAAAAACCAACTACGACCTCTCCACTTCCAGTTGTAATGATAGAACCAGTACGAGATAATCCAGTTAAACTTCTTTTTATAATACGATTTAACTGTCTTTCTGATACTGGAAGATCCGTTCCAACAACTATAATAATAGAACCTTTATCTTGTTCCTCACGAGATTGGATTATTGCATCTCTTAACTCTTCACCAACAGCTTTTCCGTTCACTTTAAGGTCACTTAATATTCCAAAGTTAGATAACACTAAAACACCTATAGTATAATTTCCATGATCCATTTTCATAACCCTGGAAGCAGTACCTATACCACCCTTCAATGAATAACAAAGCATTCCAGTACCGGCTCCAACAGTTCCTTCTTCAACTTTTGTTGAGGTGTTTTGTAACGCTTGAAAAACATGCTCTTTAGTTATAAATCTAGCTCGAACGTCATTTAATAGCATATCATTACATTCACATACAATTGGATTAACTGTTCCAGTTGTCCTACCAATTTCAGGATTACGTTCTAGCATGTATTCAATTAAAGCATCTGCAGCTGTTCCAATACTTAATGTATTCGTTAAAATAATTGGGGTTTCTAATGTACCTAACTCATTGATTTGTATCGTTCCTATTGTCTTGCCAAACCCATTAATTACATGACTTGAGGCAATTAACTTTTCCTTAAATAGATTACCTTGATGTGGGAGGATAGCTGTTATACCCGTTTGTTTTTCATTATCACTAAGAGTTACATGACCGACAGCAACTCCTTCAACATCTGTAATTGAGTTTTGGTTCCCTGTTTCTAGATTCCCAATTTTCACTCCATAATCTCTAATTCTTTCTTGACTAAACATAATCAATCCTCCCCTCTTTATTGTTCAAGTATTCTGCTACTATAGTTGAACAAGGATGCGATTCCTTATTCAACTCTTGCACCCGTTA
>NZ_JBQQCP010000028.1:0-600 GCF_052246775.1 Virgibacillus sp. L01
ATTTAGCATTTCGAGCTATTGGTGAAGCAACTGAAGAGGCTGTTTTAAACTCATTAGTAACTGCAACACATGTTATTGGACGGGACGGGAATGAAAGACCAACCTTTAAAGACTTGTTAAATAAATAAAATATTCAGTTAACATAATGAATGTAACAATAACTAATAAATCAAAATGTAAGTAGGTAAATGATATGTGAAGAAATTCACTTAAACTATTGGGTGCGTTTGTTTAATAAGGAATGCCTGATTGCACTAACGACGCAGAAGAGTTGAATAATCCTTAAATTTTATTCGACTTATTCATTTGCTATTAGAGGGGGACAACAATGGGATTTATAATAACTTTCTTTAGTATTTGGTTGTGTAGCTTTTTAATTGCCAGGTTATTTAGCTTATTTGGTGGTAAATGGAGTCCCTTTGGTAAAACTTATTGGAAAAATGATTTAGTTATTTGTTTAGCCCAAGCTCTGGTTATTACTCTTATATTCGTATTTTTCTTTTCTTTTAATACTAAATAATTAAAAGATTTCCATTGTGCTAACGGGTGCTTTTGTTAAAAAATAAATTACAGAGGAAGACTGAGTTGGAAAAAATTAAA